>NZ_JAHKQX010000024.1:0-66893 GCF_019345515.1 Shewanella sp. NKUCC06_TVS
ATTGATTTAAATTTTTGACTGCCAACCCGAAGGTTAAGCAGTTTCGATTAACTCAACACCTGTGAGTGTCCACACAGATTTCTTGTTTTATCTTGTTAAAGAGCAACTCAACCTCGTAAGAGAAGGTGAGTACCACACTGAGCGCCGAACGCTTCCAGTTGGCTAGGGCTGCGTATTCTACGCATTTCCCGTTTCGCGTCAAGGAGTTTTTGCAAACTTTCTCAACACTCATCAATTAGTAAACTCATCGATGAACTGTCACATCAGGCTGCTTAACGCTGTCTGCCGTGTCAGTGGATGCGCATTATAGGCAGTGAAACTTTTTGTGCAACCCCTATTTTCAGGAAATTTGCAGTTAATTCTAATTATCTAATCTAGCCACACCATACCCACCACTTACCCCCAAAGTTATCCACACCCTGCTCGTTTTAGACTCAGTTTCAACTTAAAATGAGATTTGATGAGCCTCTATTACTACGAATAAAGCATGGAGATTCCGTTAATTCTCGAGGCCAGAGGTGGGCTCTTGATGCTACTTGTTCTGATAAATGGGCGAACGACAGATTAAAGAAACTCTTTGCCGACTTAATCAGAAATACAGGTCGTATTGCACAAAGCTGAGATTGGCCACTTGTTAGTTATGAGCTTATCTATTAAAGCTAAGTTGATTTGTCAAAGACGTCATGCACATTAAGAGTGGCATGTTCGCTTACCTATATTTAGTGACAGATAATTTAGTGGCAATAATTTAGAAGCAATAATTTAGAAGCAAAAAAATACCCGCCAATGACGGGTATTTTCTTATTCAGCTATGGCGTTAAACGCTGAGCTTATTCTTCAACAGGCGAGACCACGAACAGTAAATCGCCTTGAGACACTTGCTGACCATTGCTGTTCAGGATGCGCTCTATACGATACTTCTTATCTTCAGGGTACAGAATCGCACTCTGACGGTTAAAGCCGGCTAAGGTCACTTGCGAGAACATCTTCATCGCTTCTGTTAGTGCTAGCGTTTGATCGACTGTGACTATGTCACCTTCTTTCACAAAATCCGCTTCACCCGGTGCAGAAGAGGTATAGAAGATACCTGCGCCTTGGGCTAACACTTTCAGTTCGTTACTTTCGCCAACACGCAGTGACTCAGTGTCCACTTCCACAGTTTCAGCGGCAGCTTCCATTTCTGCGATCAACGCAGGAATATCGAGCTCAGCCATTAAACGTGGCAGATAGTTAGTATCGTAAACACCTTCGTTAAAGGTACCATCTTTCAGGATCAGCTTGAGTAACGGAATGTTAGTCGCGATGCCTTTCAGCACTACACTGTCTAAGTATTCATACAGTTTGGCAATTACATCCTCACGATTTTCACCGCGCATGATGATTTGCGCAATCAAGCTATCGTAGTATGGCGATACTTCTTTACCTGGAGCAGCAATCGAAATGATTTCCACATCTGGATGATCTGGGAACACACACTCAGTGATCTTGCCCGGATTTGGGATCAGCTGCAGTATGCCATGGCTATCGAGCGCCGCTTTCTCAGCCGTCACACGTACTTCCATCGCATAACCAATTTCTTTAGGCTCT
Organism: Shewanella sp. NKUCC06_TVS; assembly: GCF_019345515.1. NCBI lineage: Bacteria > Pseudomonadati > Pseudomonadota > Gammaproteobacteria > Alteromonadales > Shewanellaceae > Shewanella > Shewanella sp. NKUCC06_TVS. Next base: position 1,588 of record NZ_JAHKQX010000024.1, read on the forward strand.
AACGCTGCAATTGAACGGCCAGCGGCAATATCAAACTGCGCACTAACGATATCAATACCTGAAGTCGCTTCCGTGACTGGATGCTCAACCTGCAGACGCGTGTTCATCTCCATGAAGTAGACTTCGTTAGCATCTAAGTTATAGATAAACTCTACGGTACCTGCGCCCATGTAATCGGTCGCGTCGCCTAAGGCACGGGTATAGGCCAGCACTTGTCGCTTCAGCTCATCCGGCAGCATAGTAGAGCCAGATTCTTCGACCACTTTTTGGTTGTTACGTTGAACCGAACAGTCACGCAAACCTAATACTTTCGCGTTGCCAAACTTATCACGCAGTAACTGAACTTCGATGTGACGTAGTGATGTCACATATTTCTCTAGGTACAAGTCACCGTTACCAAAGGCGGCGGCCGCTTCAGTTGCGGTTTTTTGGAATAAACCAATCATGTCTTCAGGACGTTTTACAACCTGAATACCTTTACCGCCACCACCTTGTACCGCTTTAAGCAATACTGGATAGCCGATTTCGCTCGCCACGTTTACGGCTTGTTCAGCATTGGTCAGAATACCGTGCGAACCAGGCACGACAGGTACGTTTTGCGCTTGCGATGTCTTAATTGCGTTCGACTTGTTACCCATAGTCGTCATTGAATGCACGCTAGGACCGACGAAGTTAACACCGTTATTCACACACAATGCAGCAAACTGCGGGCTTTCTGATAGGAAACCAATACCAGGATGCAATGCATCAACCTGTTCATATTCGGCCACTTTCAGCACTGAGTATGCGTTCAAGTAACTTTCGTCCGATGTATTACCACCGAGACAAACTAACTTGTCGGTTTCTTTGAGCATGTCCGCGGGGACTGACGTCATATCAGGATCCGACGCTACTAATACCACATTGATATTATTGTCATGCGCCTTACGGATCAGTTTCACCGCAGTACAACCACGGGCGTGAACCAATACTTTGTTAATTGGCTTCATTAACTTACGTGGATCGTTCTGCACGATCACTTCTTCTTCAACAGTAGCTTCAACCACTAAGGTCGACAGTGCATTGATGATCACATCGTTAATTTTTGCCGAAGGCATTGGCATCAGAGGATCGATACCCGCTAACTGAGAGTCTAAATTGTCGCTGAATGGGTTATGTACTAAGCCCGCCATTGCGCCAGGTACTTTTGACAAGTAGTTAGACAGCGTTGCCGTTGATGGTAAGTAAGCTGGCACCACCATTTGACCTGCGAACGGCATGTTAGTACCAGACAGATAGTAAGTTTGCACCAATGGGTGAGTCACAAAACTCGCCTGCGCACCACCAGTACAGTCACCAAAACCAAACATCAGTACTGGCAATTCGTTATCACGAATAAAGCGCGTGATACGATCGTTCACCACAGCCATAGAGAATAGCGCCGCGGCGCCTTCTTTAGTCTGCATACCGCCTGAACTGATAAAGCACACAACGGGTAATTTACGCTTAGCACACTCGATTAATAGTGCAGAGAATTTCTCAGCACTGGCCATATCGAATGCACCCGCTTGGAATGCGGTGTTAGACACTGCCACACCCACACGCACTTTTTGACCTTTTTCTTTAAAGTCAGCAATACCTGTGATCAAACCACATGGGCGAATGCCTTTATCTAATGCGTCTTCAATCGATAAACGGAAGCCTGGGAAGTTGAGCAAGTTAGCCGACATTTTGTCGCCGTTGATCTCTTCGAAATGGGTAAAGAACTGCTTCACCACATTTTCCCAAGTCATGTTGCCTTTACGTTTTTCGTCACGCAGCACTTTTTGGATCAATAGATCCTGATAACCCATGGTCAAGCGGTTCCAGAAGTCCTTACGACGACCGATACGCACAGGGTTGATCGCGCCAGTGTACTTGCTGGTATCGCTTTCACTATCGAAATACTCAGGCAGTAAACGCTCGAAGAAGTAAGTCAGTACCACGAATAGACTGTCGTTAAGTTGTGGGAAACCCACACTCTTCCACTGCTCTACTCGCACCAGCAAATCGGCGCGGTTCGATTGACCCATAAAATATTTGAGCCACTTATAGAACTTAGCTTTGTCGTTCGAGGTATCTTGCGTCGACAATGCATGGTCAATTGACTTGTGCAACAGGTTGTTCACTGAGTTACGTGACAAACTCTTCGACATCATGGCTTCTTTCGCGATTGACGCTAAGCTGCCCACAACGTTGTCATACAAGGCATTGAAGATCAGAATGTTATGGCATTGCCAAATAAAGTCTTCACGCAGTTCTTCATTTACCACCACATCAAGCACAGTCAGCTGATTCAGCTCAGGCCATTTAGCTTGAGTCACAGACTTTGGCAAACTTTCTAAGTGCTGAATCAGCCCTTTAAAGTTGTTAGCCGCATTGCTCTTCCAGCGGTGATATAAAGACCAGCTGATGTTGAATAACAACGCCTTACGTGCTTTTTTATAGTTCTCTTTTGGCTCACCCAAAATCAAACGTGTCAGCATGTTACGCTCGGTAGAGACTTCGTCACGTTTAGCGACAAAGTTAGTCCACAATTTATTCAAATCTTCGTCATAAACTAGCTTGTCAGGGTTAGACAACCAAGCTTGGAACACACGGTCTTGTTCCTGTTGAATACGTGCCAACAGATCACCTTCTGGCACGCTAGCACGTGATAGACGGCCATATTGCTCTTGAGAAATAGAATGGATACGGCTACGTAACGTTAAATAACGCAAATAGCGATAGGCGCTACCGAACAAGTTATGGTGACTGGTCGGGCTCGTTGCCACAGCCAATTCTGCGTTCAGTTCCAAAGCCATCAAGTTTTTAGATGGATTAAGGAAACGAGTTAAACTGCGATCATAATGCTCACGTAAATCTTTAGATTCACGCACAAAATTCATCGCTGCACGCTCAACCGCTTCTACGCTGCTAATAATAGCGCGGCGCAGATTGTGCTGACGCTCGTCGCGATCGCCCGGTGAAAAGTCGATAATACCGTCGATACAACCTGAGGTATAAAGCTCTTCTGGTGATACACCGACAGATTTCGCACATTCTTGCCAAGATAAGTTGTACTTACGGGCAATACTTTGCAGACCTTGTGGCTGGATCGTGTTGAAAATACCGTCACGCAACGACAACAGAATGTTCGCAGCCGCTAATGGAATTGCGCCACCAGAATAACCAGCACCAATTACGATACCGACTGTCGGTACGTCAACGTTGGCACTTTCTGCGATAGCTTTAGAAATTGAATGCGCTTGGTTTTGGCTGTTAGCGATTTCGCCAGCATCCGCCCCTGGGGTATCAATTAAATAGATAATCGGCATAGACAATTCGGCGAAATGACGAATTGCTTTACAAGCGGCGTAATGATGCTCAGGCATCCAAGCACCGTTAGCGGTAGTGCGTTCTTGGGCAATAAAGCCAATACGACGAGTGCGTGAACCAAAGTTCAGCTCGACCTCAGCACTGTAAAAAGAGCCCAAGTGAGTTTCCGTAATCAAACGACCTTTAAGATCGGCAATAATACGTTTTGCACCAGGACGACCTTTATCTTGGGTCGGCTGGATCACTTTAGCAACGTAACCGTCGACATCTAAAGATGCCAAGTCTTTTAAGTTTGCTTGAATAGCATCCTCATTTAAAAGACCTTTAATTTCTTCCGATAAACTCTGTTTACTGTGCTTAGGAAACAGAGAAAAATCTTTTGCCAAATGCTCGGCCTGTAAAAAAAGCGGATCGGGCGTTTGGGCTTGAGTCATGTGTTTGGGCTGATTATTGCTGGTCATCAAAAGATCCTCTGCTTAGCCTCTGAAAATTTTTAGCCAATAAATATAACTTTGTTATCCCGTCAAATGCCATTAAACTGCATAGGACGCTTTGTTCCAAATATGAGACAGTGGGAATAACATGCCAGATTTAAACGGTATGATGCTATTTGCAGCCGTAGTTAGAGCGAAGGGATTCTCCCAAGCTGCACGTGAAACCGGCCACCCAAAATCCACCATAAGTCGCAAAATCGCGCAGCTAGAAGAACAACTTGGCGTGCGATTACTACAGCGCGACACCCGTAATTTGAGTTTGACCCAAATCGGGGCACTCTTTTATCAGCACTGTGATTCGATTCGCAATGAGGTAGAAGCGGCCAAGGCAGTTATCGAGAATACTCACGATGATGTGTCAGGATCATTACGCATTGCAATCCCAGTGTCATTTAGCCAAGAACTTATCGCTAACCTCTGTAGCGGATTCATGCGTTTATATCCCAATGTTGAATTGGATGTCCAGTTTACCGACAACGATATTGGTTTAGTCGGTGAAGGATATGACATAGCCATCAAATATGGCCCACTTCAATCGTCGGACTTAGTCGCAAGATTACTGTTTGAACGCCAGCCAATTTTAGTGGCAAGCCCTGCATACTTAAAACTCAAAGGCACACCCGCGACTCCAAAGGAACTCAGCCTGCACAGTGGGATTTTATTGGGGACTTCTCGCTCAGCACCAATTTGGCCACTGGGTAAAGGTTCACGTAAAACCATGGCGAACTTTCAGCGTAAAGTGAGGGTCAACAGCCCGATAATGGTGAAGCAATTAGCCATAGATGATTTTGGCATCGCCATGTTATCCAATTCAGCCTGTAAGACCGAACTTGCTAATGGACAGCTAGTACCGATTTTACAGGAATGGCCGATTGAACCTTTTAAGGTTTACGGGGTTTATTCGAGCCGACGCCAACTGGCCACCAACATCAGTGTCTTCTTAGACTTCTTTGTAAAACGCTTCAGCAGCCAAGAAAGCCTGCAATCCCTAATGGGTTAACGTTTCCCGTCGCATCAAAGAAACCTGTTTCAAGAAAGCCCAATAAAAAAGCCTAGATCTGAGTCTAGGCTTTCAGTATCACGATTGATGTCAGCTAAGTAGGCAGCGTCATACGCAATTCTCGCAAGGTTTGGATACGCTATGCTTACGCTACCTAGCATGGGCTAAGGAATAACGCGTTCCCGTTTTAAGATTTCCTTAGTAATGGCTTGACGCAATGGTAAACCTGCGGCGTCGGGAATATCCATATTCATCGCAAAAAACCATACATTATCATCGAGTTCAACCCAACCTACCCACCAGCCAATGCTTGGCTCCGCTCTGACTGCATAACCGGTTTTCGCACGGATAATATAGTCAGAATTCGCTTCAGTCAGCATGGCTTGCTTAACAATACGTAAACTGCGCTCAGAAGCGTGTATCTTGTTGTGATAAAGCTTACGTAGGAAATCGATTTGCTCCGTAGCCGAAATTCGTATGCCACCATCTAACCAAAAGCTATCCAAATTTCCCGAAATATCCTCATTACCATAATCAAACGAGGCGATCATCTTCGACATACGCGCCTCACCAATTTGGCGAGCAAACTCTTGGTAGACAGGCACAACCGAATACTTCATTGCAGTAATAAGGTTATGATCACGATTCCAAGTTGCGATATCTCGACTTTTACCATCCCACTTAAAGACTTGATGCTCATCCTTTACCACGCCAAGCTCTAGCGCGATCAAACTGTTAGGAATTTTAAACGTCGATGCAGGTAAAAAACCTTGATTGGCACGTTTAAGATTATTAGTGAATCCCTGTTGCTTGTTTTCATTCCATAACACCACTACGCCTTTAGTTTGATGCTGAGTAAAACTAGCATCCCAACTGCGGGTTTCTTGCCACTCCTTAGCTGTAGTAGATGCAAAAGTCGGCGCCACTAAGCTTGACGACACTAAAATAGAGGACATCACCAGCACAGCTGATATGGTGAACAAACGCATAAAGTCTCCTTGTAGAAAAACACACAATCCAATGAACTAAAAAAGTGATTAAGGCTATCACTTAGGGTTTTGGCATGCCCTAGCAAACTGCTGACCAATTGTGGCAAAAAAGAGGCAAACTAGACCCTATTGCACTGTTACAGATGGGTTAATGCCAGCGCCATATGATTTGTGATAGAAGATATTGGCATAAGATGACAAAGATCACTGAGCTTAACTTTATTACCCTCAGCTTGTAGTGCATACTTTTTGGCATAAGAGACTATCCGCACGAAAAAAATAATCATTATTTCCAATGAATAACGTCTAATCACTACAGGGAAGCCAAACATGTTGAAGCCAGTGTTAACACTCATCCTCACCACCAGCTTAATGACTACAGCCAGTGCTGTGCAGCTATTGGGTGATGTTGAAGTTTCCCGCCTACCAACAGCCGAAAAAACCATAGGCGACGTAGTCACTCGCTATCAAGCACTTGACGATGGTCTGGCTCAACTGAGCTCAAAGAAAAACGAAGTTGACGCCACCCAATTAGCGGCGCGCCAAGGACACAGATTGTGGCAACAAGCTGTCCGCGATGTACAGTCAGGGCATTTTGACGACCGACCTTTATACTGGGCTCGCCTTGCCATGCTTAATAGTCTAGAAACCACCAGCGCCAACTTTAAAATGGCCGATTGGCAACAAGACATATTAATGAGTGCGGTTGAAAAGGCCTCACGGGGTTTTAGCGATATTCAATATGGTGATGATGTCCAAATCAAAATATTTCTCACTGGTTTCGATCCTTTCTTCCTCGACAAAGATATCACCCAGAGTAATCCTTCAGGTTTAGTCGCCCTCGCCTTGGATGGTTTTCGCTTTGATATTAATGGTAAAACGGCGCAAATAGAAGCCGCTATGGTGCCAGTACGTTTTGCAGATTTTGATCAAGGACTTATCGAGTCGCTATTGAGCCCGATTTATCGCGATCCCAAAACCCAATTTGTATTCACCGTTAGCATGGGCCGAACTGATTTTGATATCGAACGTTTCCCAGGGCGAAATCGCAGCGCAGCGGCGCCCGATAACCAAAACGTACTCACTGGCGGCACGAAAACCGCACCCGTTGCCCCAAAGCTTAATGGTAAAGATTTTATCGGCCCCGAATTTGTGGAGTTTTCACTGCCTGTTTCGGCTATGCAAGTCAAAGATGGTCAATGGAAAGTCAATGATAACCATACTGTCACTACCCTTGCCCGCGGTGAATTTAGCGCGACGTCATTAAGCGAACTGCAAAACGAAACCTCAGTCGAAGGTTCTGGCGGCGGTTATCTCTCTAATGAAATCTCCTATCGCGCCATAGTCTTGCAGCAAAAGTTTAATAGCCATGCCAAGGTCGGCCACATTCACACACCAAGAGTCAAAGGCTATGATGCCGATACTGAGCAAGCCATAGTCGAACAAGTACGCACTATGGTGATGCAGGCGGCAGCGAGTTTATAGCCAAGTCACACTGGCTGAAACTGGCCGAAACTGGCATTGTCAAATAGCGTTCGCTATGATGCGAACGCTTCTGATGTGAACGCTTAGGCAGGCTTAATCACCGATAAGTTTTAAGCACTCAATTTTATCTTTAACCGACGAGATCCAACGCTAACCCTATGCTGAAACCCGCTGACTTACTCAATGCCTTACGCCGTCGCAGCAGTGAAGCACTTGCCCCGCTGACAAAATCGACGTACGCAGCCTTGGGCCAAAGCCAAGATAAGTCGCAGGTGATAACGAGTCCACCATTACAAAATCCGGCTCAAGCACATATTTTCACCGGTTCATCACGCCCACTCTCGTCACTACAAATTCAAGTACTAGAGCGAATTGAAGCCTGTTATCAAGAGGCCGAGATATCGCTTAAGCGCACTTTTCCACGCCCAGTCACTCAATTTAGTCTAAGGGGTAAGAGTGCGGGTACGGCTCATCTGCAACAGAATCGCTTGCGATTCAATCCTGTATTGCTACGCGAAAACAGCGAGGCATTTCTGACTGAGGTCGTCCCCCACGAAATTTGTCATTTACTGTGTTTTCAGCTTTTTGGCAAAACCAAGCCCCACGGTAAAGAATGGCAATCTTTGATGTTAACGGTATTTAAGGTCAATCCGAGTACCACACATAGCTTTAATACCACTTCAGTTACGAGTCGCGATGTTGAGTATCGCTGCGCCTGTGGACCAATTCGACTGAGTATTCGCCGCCATAACAAGGTGCTGCGCGGTGAAAGTCGTTATATCTGTAAACGCTGTAAGACCCATTTAACTGCGATCTAGCGACTTTCAGCAAACAAAACTCCCACCTAAGTACGACTCAATTTGCATAAACAGCGATATTTCCCTTACCATCACGCCATAAAAGACGAGCCAAAGGCTCGCGTAGTGTTTGTTATTTTGGGATAAATTTTGAACATAGCTTCTTTAACCGTTAATTCACGGCGACTTTTGTTGTGCCTAATCACTTGGGCGGCGACCTTATCTGTGCCCGCAAGTGCCTCAGTGTCACATCCCAGCAGTTTCAGCCAAGCGAAAACCAAGTCACAGGCGCTCTACGCAGGCAGTCGCCAAGGTACTCTGCCCGCAGTCAGCTTTTACTGTGGCTGTGAAATTCAGATCAAAGGCAAATCGTGGAAACCCGATCTCGCCAGCTGTGGTTATCAAGTCCGTAAACAGGAAACCCGCGCCAACCGTATCGAGTGGGAACACATAGTCCCCGCCTGGGAATTTGGCCATCAACTCCAATGCTGGCAAAAGGGTGGCCGTAAAAACTGTGCCGATAACAGTAATGAATTTAATAAGATGGAATCGGACATGCATAATTTGGTGCCCGCAATTGGTGAGGTCAATGGCGATCGCAGCAACTTCCGATTTAGCCAATGGAACGGTAAGGCCGACCAATATGGCCAATGTGCTATGGTAGTCGACTTTAAGAATCGTCAAGCACAACCTCCTGCGAATACCCGCGGTAAGATAGCCAGAACCTACCTCTATATGCAGCAGACCTATGGTCTTAAAATCGCCTCTAGCCAATTAAAATTATTTAAGGCATGGGATAAAACCTATCCAGTTGATACTATTGAGTGCAAACGTGATAACGCCATAGCGCAAACCCAAGGTAACCATAACCCCTTTGTGCAGAATGCCTGTAATGCGCCACCACAGCGTCAACAATTAGCCGAATAAGGTCGACAATGAGAGTCCCAAGAATTTATCAACCTCAGCCATTAGCCATCAATCAACAGTTGAACTTAGACGAAGATGGCGCGGCCCATATCGGCAAGGTGCTACGCATGGGCAACGGCGAACATATCAGTCTATTTAATGGCGATGGCAATGATTATCTTGCTGAAATTGTTGACGCAGGTAAGAAGCATGTCACAGTAAAGCTGCTCTCCTGTGAGGCCAATTTATCTGAGTCGCCACTCAACTTACACTTAGGCCAAGTGATTTCCCGTGGCGATAGAATGGAGTTCACCATTCAAAAATCAGTCGAGCTTGGCGTGAATACGATTACGCCGCTGTTTTCAGATCGCTGCGGTGTGAAACTTAACGGTGAACGCCTAGAAAAGAAAATTCAGCAATGGCAGAAGATCGTCGTGAGCGCCTGTGAGCAATCGGGACGCAGCCAAGTGCCCGTGGTTCGCCCAGCGATGGACTTACACGATTGGTGCAGTGAGCCGACCTCGGCGCTTAAACTCAATTTGCATCCACGTGCCGCACACGGTATCAATGGCTTAGATTTAGCCCATACCCGCGTGCGACTATTAATTGGCCCAGAAGGCGGTTTGTCGGCGGAAGAAATCGCCATGACAGAAACCTATCAGTTTACCGATGTGTTGCTTGGCCCCAGAGTGCTACGCACCGAAACCGCCTCGCTCACCGCCATTACGGCACTGCAACTCAGATTTGGTGATTTAGGCTAGACCGTCCACAACCGCACACAGCGGTGGTATGGCACCCCATTATCCAATAAATGCTTTTTTGCCTGCAAACGGCGACAAATAAGGAACAGATTAATGATAAAACTCGGCATAGTGATGGACCCCATCAGTGAGATCAACATTAAGAAAGACTCCAGTTTTGCCATGTTAATGGCCGCGCAGGAAAGAGGTTATCAGCTGTTTTATATGGAAATGGCCGATCTTGCTATGGTCAACGGTGTGGCTATGGCCAATATGCGTCCGTTAACTGTTTTCAATGATGCGAGCAAATGGTTTGAACTCGGCGAAGCTACAGACACGCCGATGAGCGAACTCGACGTGATCTTAATGCGTAAGGACCCGCCATTCGATACTGAGTTTATCTACGCAACTTACATGCTTGAACGCGCCGAAGAACAAGGCGTGTTGATCGTTAACAAGCCGCAAAGCTTACGTGATGCTAACGAGAAACTGTTTACCGCATGGTTTAGCGAATTCACGCCAGAAACGATCGTAACCCGTGATGCCAAACGTATCCGCGCTTTCCACCAAGCGAAGGGCGATATTATTCTTAAGCCACTTGATGGTATGGGCGGCACCTCGATTTTCCGCGTGAAGCAGGACGACCCAAACCTTGGGGTCATCATAGAAACCTTGACCAGCTATGGCCAACAATATGCCATGGCGCAAGCCTTTATCCCTGAGATAACCAAAGGCGATAAACGCATTTTAGTGGTCGATGGTGAGCCTGTGCCCTACGCCTTGGCGCGTATCCCAATGAAAGGCGAAACCCGTGGTAACTTAGCGGCAGGCGGAAGCGGTGTGGCTCAACCTTTATCCGACAGCGATTGGGCAATTGCCCGCGCCATTGGTCCAGAACTTAAAAAGCGTGGACTGATTTTTGTCGGCCTCGATGTCATTGGTGACAAGCTGACTGAGATCAACGTAACTAGTCCAACTTGTATCCGTGAGATCCAAGCAGCATTTAATGTCGACATCACCGGCATGTTAATGGATGCTATTGAAGCACGCATTAACACCAAAGCATAAAAATTTACCAACGAGTTTGTTGATTTAAGGCGCTTTGACATCACAAGCGCCTAGCCACTTTCTAGGGATGTGATATGAGTTTCACCAAAGCGCCATTCTTGTTACTCGGCATAGGTTTATTACTATCGACTCCGACTTGGGCCAACATAGAAACAGGTCCAACGAAAGCACCGTCGCGTCCCAAAAACATTGTCATCATGATAGGTGATGGTATGGGACCGTCTTACACTAGCGCTTACCGTTACTACAAAGATAATCCTGACACAGAGGAAGTCGAACAAACCGTATTCGACCGTTTACTTGTAGGGATGGCGAGCACTTATCCCGCCAGTGTCAGTGGTTATGTTACCGACTCTGCCGCGGCAGCAACAGCGCTCGCCACTGGCGTTAAATCTTACAATGGGGCGATCTCGGTCGATACCCAAAAGCAACCGCTGCCGACGATACTCGAAAAAGCCAAATCCCTTGGCCTCAGCACAGGTGTGGCTGTTACATCCCAGATAAACCACGCCACGCCTGCAGCCTTTTTAGCCCACAATGAGAGCCGTAAAAACTACGACGCCTTAGCACTCAGCTATCTAGAAACCAACGCCGATGTATTCTTAGGCGGTGGTCAAAAATACTTTACCCCTGAACTATTAGCGCAATTTAAAGCCAAGGGTTATCAACATATTACTCGTTTTGAAGACCTCGCCAGCATCACCCAACCTAAAGTGCTAGGCTTGTTTGCCGAAGTCCAATTACCTTGGGCGATTGATGAAAAAGATGCGAAAAAACTCAGCACTTTAACCCAAAAAGCGCTCAGTTTACTGTCGCAGAATGACCAAGGTTTTGTACTGTTAGTCGAAGGAAGCCTCATCGACTGGGCGGGTCACAATAACGACATTGCCACAGCCATGGGTGAAATGGATGAATTCTCCAATGCCATTGAAGTGGTTGAGCAATTCGTGCGTGAACATCCTGATACCCTGATGGTGATCACCGCCGACCATAACACCGGTGGCCTATCGATTGGCGTCGATGGAAACTACAACTGGAACCCTGAAATCCTACGTAACATTTCAGCCAGTACCGACACATTAGCCTTAGCCGCCATCAGCGGTGAACAATGGCAGGCCGATCTTGCCCGCGGTTTAGGTTTTGAGCTCAACGAAGAAGAAATCGCAACATTAACGGTCGCCAGAATGCAGGGGTTAGAAACCATCGCGGTTGCAATTCGCAATGTTATTGATAAGCGAACTGATACGGGTTGGACAACCGACGGCCATACAGGCACAGACGTACAAGTGTTTGCCGCAGGTCCCGCATCTGAGCTGTTTAACGGCCATCAAGACAATACTGATATCGCCAATAAGATTTTCAGCTTATTGCCAAAACCGAAGAAACCTAAGAGCTAAGCGTTAATCGATTCCTTTCATTAAAGGCAATCACATAAGGCAACCGCATAATGCAGTTGCCTTTTTTATTGGGTCTTTTTATTAGGGATTTTATTAGGTCTTAGCGCAGTGATTCGATGCAAACTGGCTCGGGCGTGAATAACGGGTATAATGCCCACACTTAAGTTTATAGGTGCCTGTAACTGTGTTAACTAATCCATCGCAAGTCATTATTCGTAATCAAGACAGCCTAAGCCAACATAAGGTGTTAGTGCTCAATCATGAAGCCGATCTACTGCCAAAAGCCCTGCTCGATGTCGCGGCCTCGGTCGATGCCCTCGCCTTGGATTATCACCATTATTTACACTTAGCGCCGCACGCGAATTCAAAACTGCGTTGCTACTTCGGCCACGAACTGCCACATCAAGACCCAATTAAACCAGAAAAGTACGATACGGTTATCGTTTATTTCCCCAAGGCTAAACCCCTCGCACCTTATCTATTTAACCTCGCCGCCAACCATCTTGTGCCTAACGGCCAACTGTTAGTGGTTGGGGAAAACAAAGGCGGGATTAAGTCTTTAGTTAAACTCTTGCCTGAGTATTTTGCGACGGGGATGAAACTCGATAACGCACGCCACTGCCTGCTGTTTGGTAGTAATTTAGAGGGCTGCGCCCCGGCAATGAAACTTAGCGACTGGGTCAGTCAGTATCAACTCACAACGCCGCAAGGCGAGATCAGTATCTGTAATTTAGTCGGGGTATTTAGCGAAAAACGGTTAGATCTCGGCACTGAATTATTATTGTCACACCTACCAACACTCTCGGGCCGAGTGCTCGATTTTGGTTGCGGCGCTGGCGTAATCACCGCCGCTCTACTAAAAGCACAACCGAGCCTATCCCTAGAATGCGTTGATATTAATGCCATGGCGTTAGCTTCTTGCGAACTCACCCTCGCGGCCAATGGCATGACAGCCAAAGTGTATCCATCCGATGGGCTCACGCAAACCACAGGAAAATTTAACGGCATTATCTCTAATCCGCCGTTTCATGATGGCCTCGCCAGCACCACCAGCATAGCGCAGAACTTTGTTACCGATAGCGCTAAGCAATTACAACATAATGGTATTTGGCAAATAGTCGCCAATCGCCACCTGCCCTATTCCGATATTATCGCTGCCGAATTTGGCCAATTGAAAGTGGTTGCCGACAACAACAAGTACAAGTTGTATTACTTCCAGCACAAATAGCTGTTTGATTAATAACGCGCAGATGCTTTCGCTGAAGCGCGTTATTGGCAACTCAGCCACTCACTCTTATCCCAATCCCTGTTTGTTTTCAGATAAAACCTCCCTTTCATCGTGTTACAAAATTCAATATTGTGGTCTGCCGCATGCCAGCGATTCTGACAAGTCCTCACTTATAGTCACTCAACAGCCGTTCCTAACATAGGGATTCGATTTAAAACATCAAAATAATGGTTAAACCTAAAATCAATATAAGTTGTGGTTTATTCAGTAATTTTTGCTATAAAACCAGAGATAACACTGATTATAGGACTCAATTTTTTATAAAAAACTATTTTAAAATTCACTCATAGACCATTAACAACAAAATGACAACATTTGCTGATTTTGCAGCCAAAAAGGCTTCTTTACCCTAAGTTTCTACTGTTATACTCAAAACAGCTTCTTAACAAGAATAAAACGCAATTACTAGGAATGCCCCTATGCTGGACCCTGAACTCATAGAGCTAAACAGCGATAAGACAAAAGCTGAATTGCGCCTGATCCCTAATGTCCATGGTCCAGTCACCCATGAAGACATAATGCGCCTGTTGTCTTTACCTGAATTCGCCGCCCTGTTTCCGCTAGAGCCAGCCATTACTAAAACCGTCGCTAAAATCAACTCTCTTTGTAATCAAGACGATGGAAAATTTGAGCTCTATACTACTTTGGCCGAACGTCGCGATGGCAGCATAGCTATCGAGATTAGTCCCGATAAAATGCAAGCCAGCCTTAAACTTACCGCAGCATGGGGTGGTAAACAGATAGATTTGCCAGAGATCCTCACTCATCTCAAAAAAAACAACGTCTGCATGGGGCTAAGCAAACTCAAAATTCAAGCTCTACTAAAGCAACTCAGCACACTCAAGCCAGGGGAAATCTGCCAAAGCGAAATAGCCCAAGGCAAAGCCCCTGTTAATGGACTCAATGCGGTATTAGAACGCAAAGTATTCCTTGCGCGGGAGCGCTTGCTTCAGCCACAAGAGCGCGAAGATGGCAGTGTCGATATGCGTAATTTAGGCGCAATGATCGTTGTTAAAGCCAATGATCTCTTGATGGTTAAACATTTAGCCACCGAAGGCACTCCGGGCTACAACATCAAGGGCGAAGTCCTTAAACAAAAACCAGGGAAGGATGCCGTGCTTCAAGCGGGTACAGGCACAGCTTTTCATCCCAAAGATCCCAATAAGCTGATCGCCACAGTGCCGGGGCAACCCGTCGAAACCCGTACAGGTATGAATGTCGATGATGTACTGCAACTTAAAGACGTCGACATCAGCACAGGCCATGTTACCTTCAAGGGCAGTATTTTAATCACAGGTGATGTCCACGAGGGCATGATAGTTAAAAGCTCAGGCGATATTACCGTGATGGGGTTTGTAGACTCCGCCACCCTTGAAGCGGAAGGCGATGTCACTGTGAGTAAAGGCATCATTGGCCGCCAGATTAAAGCCAATGAATACTCTACCAATATCTATTCTCAAGGGCAGATCAGCGCCCAATTTGTGCAATATTCTCAATTAGTTGCCAAAGGAAATATCTTAGTCACTAAACAGTTGCTGCACAGTAATACCAAAACCGCCGGCAGTTTAACGGTCAGCGATCCTAGTGGTCGTCGTGGTGATCTGGTTGGCGGAGTCGCACACGCTGAAAAAGGCATCACGGCGGTTGTCATAGGTGCAACGGCAGGGACTAAAACTGACGTTTACTGCGCAATGGGACAGGCTGAACTCAAGCAAGATCTCAAGCTACTCGATGAGAGCGTTAAAGCTATGGTCGTCGCCAGTTTAGATATCGAGGCTCGCCTCAATAAACTGCCCCCCAAGTCAGAATGGCAAGCTGACGCGGTTATGATTGAGCAAATCAAGATGATGCTTGATGAGAAGAATCGCATCATGGACGAACGTACCCGTGAAGAGCTTGAATTCGATACCTTTAAACAAGAAGTCGAAGGCTACTACGAAAAATACCGCATCGAAGTGCTTAAACACGTATTCCTTAACGTTGAGCTGCATATAGGTCCAGCAAATCACCGTACGGCACGTGAACACGGCACTTGTTGTATTGCCAATGTTAATCAAGAGATTAACTTTGACTATAACGCCAAGGCAAAAGCTGTACCGAGCACATAAGGTTCACTAGGGTTCTTAACTTATTGCCCGCTCAGCCAGTGCTGAGGCGGCTTTCGCTCGGTAGCCAAACCTCTGAACTCGTTCTGGCCTCTATCTATCTTCTCCAAGCGTGGCATACTGCTCACAGATAAACGCACGCAGCAGTATGCCAAGTCACCTTCTTGCTAAATCCTAATCCTTGTTTACTGCCGCCGATTGATCTCAGAGAATACCTCAGAGCCCATTTTAAACTTCCTAAGGATCTGAAATGACTAGCGTTAAGATGTCGAGTATTGAATGGCCAGCGATTGTAAAACTGACTCAAAATGACGAATTACTTTACCTAGAACATCAAAGAGATTGGCTCGAACTGGCCTGTCTCTATCAGCATCACTTCATCGAAACCGATCAATTATTAGACTCCAAAGGGCAGCGATACCTTATCAGTGCCTGTCCACAAAAAATCCATGAAGATCCTGTTGGCGAATTACCTCGATTACTGCGCCAAAAACAGGATTTGCCACTCAATGAATTTATCAAATGGGTTCAAAATCATGCCCAAGCACTAGGACAATGTTGTGTCGCTAAACTGGCTTTCACGACAATTGCCCAAGGCATTGAAATTGTTCGTACCCTCGATGAATAAACAGCAAGCACATGATAAGCCATAATAAATGGCTATGAATAACTCAGTTAATCAATAAAAAACAATATGACCTTAAAAGCTAATATCCTCATAATCAATTCACAGGCATAATTTGCCGCGGTGTAACAGCGCTAAGCCAGACGGTAAAGCGCTTAAGATCCACTCCAAAATAACCGTTTTCTGCGTCGACTCAAGAGATGACGTTTAAGTTGGCACTAAATATACAAACAGATGGAACCGAAATTGGAACTACTTAAGATTGACTGCTTAGGCAAACAACTGCGCTTAGAAGGCTCGCTCGCGGGCTGGCAACAACTCTACTGGGACAACACCTTAGTCTCACAAAAAGAAGCTTCCGTCGATAATGGCGGCCTCAAAGTCCATGTCTTTGAACTCACCCACCACAGCAGCCCATTGGTGACAGAAAATGGTGAGCAAGCCATCGCCATAACAGAAGCTAAAATCCAAGTTCGCCTCGAAACCGATCTCGTTTGGCAGCCTTTCCGCCTCGATTACTGCTTGCTGATGGATGACAAGATTATCGACCAAGGGCGACGGACAGAGAAAGATATCGAACGCCAAACACCAGAAACGCCCATCGTTAAGCAGCAAAAAATCAGCATGATAGGACTCGCCTCCCTCGGCTTTAAGCTGTTAAAAAGCGCTAAAGTCATAAAGGTGGTGTTAGCGGGCGCCAGTGTTGCCGCTTACTCTTGGCTATTCTCCTTCCAATTCGCCCTCGCACTTATCGCCTGTTTGGTATTTCACGAGTATGGCCATATTCGCGCAATGAAATATTTTGGGATGAAAACCAAAGGGATTTACCTTATTCCCTTTATGGGCGGACTCGCGCTTTCCGATGAGAAAATTAATACACGTTGGCAAGATGTGGTGATTTCTATCATGGGACCGACCTTTGGGCTCTTGATGTCCATCGCTTCCTTGATTGCTTACCACGCAACAGGCAATGTGTTTTTTGCTGGCCTTGCTGCCTTTAATGCGCTGCTTAACCTATTTAATTTATTGCCTATTTTGCCACTCGATGGCGGGCATATTTTAAAGAGCATCAGTTTTTCGATGAACAGCATCATGGGGCTGGTCGCCTGCGCCGCTGGTGCCGCTTTCGGAGTGTATATCAGCTACACCTTAGGCTTAGCGCTATTGGGCTTCTTGTTGTTGATCGGCAGCTTAGAAATTATTTTCGAGTGGCGAACTCGTCATCAAAGCCACCTGCTGCCATTAGACAGATATGGGCAAATCTTCTCGGTTATTTGGTACTTGCTCACGGTTGGCGCCTTAGTCGGCATCATCTGGCACTTAGCGGGAACGGGCGATGATATGCTCAGCTTGCCGCTGCAAATATTACGCAGCTAATGTGGCTTAACGGCTAACCGCAGCGCAAAGGCACTAGCACGAGTGCTTGCACTTGCACTTGCCCAGAGTGATGCAATACAAAAAACCGCTATTAATAGCGGTTTTTTATTTTTCTGTCGCGCTGTGATGCTTTTACAAAAATGCACTATTCCTTTGCCAAAGGCGGAGCGATATCGCTGCCGCCAAGGGCTTGATAAAGCGTCGCTTGGGCGGTGAGTTGGTTATAGCGATTCTCGAGTAAAGCCGCCTCGGCGCTGCGACGATTCTCTTGGGCATCAATCCAATTCTGAATACCGATAGCGCCATTGCGGTACTGGCTCTCATAAATGGCTTCAACGGCTGCCGCGGCACTGAATTGCTGCGCCAATTTCTCCCCTTGATAGCGATATTGCTGCTTAGCCGAAATCGCGTTATCGACATCTCCAAAGGCGGAATAAAGCGTCTTGCGATAATTCACCACTGCGGTTTGATAATCGATATCGGCAATGTCATTATTGATTTGCATTTGATTCCACTGCAAAAAGGGTAAGACTAGCCCAGCGCCTAAACTGCTAACGGGATTACGTAACAACTCTTTTAACTCAGAGGTCGACTCCCCAACACCGCCGGTTAAACTCAGGCTTGGGAAATAACTCGCATAGGTCGCATCTTTACTCGCCAAGGCGGAGCGCAGTTGATACAAGGAGGCCTTCACATCTGGGCGTCTCACTAACAAATCTGCAGGTACACCCACGCTAACATCAGGTACTGCTACGTCGGGGAGTTGCTTAATCTCAACCCAAGTTTCGCCTGAGGCTAAACTCTGCGCAGGAACAGCTGCAGGTGCCTGATTCAGTAATATCGCGAGGGCATTTTTAGCCACAGTTAATTGCTGGATAAGCTGGCTATGAGCAGCCTCTTGTCCCGCCATACTGCGCTGAGCTTCAAGCACATTCACTTGCGTCACGGCCCCAGAATCATACTGCCTTTGGGTTAATGCCAGCGTTTGCTGACTGTACTCGATACTCTTTTGGCTTAAATCAATCCGTTGATTTAAATAACCTATCTGCCAATACAAGGATGCGGTGGTCGCCACTAGGCTTTGGGTGGTACTTTCCCTATCTTCGGCGCTCGCCAGCGCAGCCCATTGAGCTTGGTCGATATTGGCCGACACTTTGCCCCACAAATCCACTTCATAACTCACGGACAATTTCGCTTGATAACTCTTAGTCGCATCGCCACCCTCAAGTGGCTGATTACGGGAAGCGTCAAGGTTTGCCGATAACTGTGGGTATAGATCATCCCGCGTTAGTCCTGCCTGCAAGCGTGCCTTACGCAGCGTTAAGGTCGCTAGGGTTAAGTCATTGTTAGTGCTCAACACTTGACTGACCAGCTTATCGAGCTCGGGCTGATGAAACTGCTGCCACCAAGGATCAACTCTCACTTGCTCATTCACTGTGGTGTTTTGCCACTGTTCGGGAATAGCCAGTGCGGGTGGTTCAAAGTCTGAACGCATAACACTGCCACAACCACTCAACAGGGCTATGCACAGAGCTGGTCCCAAAGCCGTGCAAACAGCAATAGCACAGCTACGAGGCGAAAATGGTCGATTAAATAGTTTATTATTCATGGTGTTATTACTCTCTGGCCAATGCGTCAACGGGATCTAACTGCGCCGCATTGCGGGCGGGTAAGAAACCAAATAGCACACCAATTAAGGTCGAACAGGCAAAGGCGGCAACGATGGAGGTGGTGGAATAAATCATTTGGAAACTGCCCCCCGTTTGAGCAAACACTACGCCAATTAAGTAGGACAAAGCGATGCCTAAGGTGCCACCACACAAACACACTAAAATGGCTTCGATAAGGAACTGGCGCAAAATATCGTTCTGGCGCGCACCCACGGCCATACGAACACCGATTTCACGGGTTCGCTCAGTCACAGACACTAACATAATATTCATCACCCCAATTCCGCCAACGACAAGGGAAATCACCGCGATAGCAGAGATCAGTAAGGTCATGGTTGCCGTGGTTTTTTCAATGTTCTGCCTAATGGTATCGGTATTAATGGTGAAGAAATCTTGCGTGCCGTGGCGCATTTTAAGCAGCGCGATAATGCCCTGCTCCGCCGCGTTACTCGGCACAGTTTCATCGAGTCGAACGGTAATACCATCCAAATAATTTTTACCCACCATACGGCCAGAAACTGTGGTGTAAGGCACCCACACATTAAGCGCATCGCTGTTACCAAAAGCACTTTCTTTAGGTTGAGTCACACCTATGATACGTACGGGTAAATCTCCAAGGAAAATCACTTGCCCTATCGCCGAGTTATTGTCGGCAGCGCTGTTAGGAAAAAGCTCCTTACGGGTGTTGTCATCAATCACCGCATCTTGGGCGAGCGATGCGACACTTGCATCATCCCAAAATTGGCCCTGCGCTAACTCGTACCCTCTTACACGGAAAAACTCAGGCCCCACACCATTCACCGATGCCGATACCGCTTTATTACCAAAACGAACCGTTGCAGTAGAGCCAATGCTTGGCGTCACGCTATCAACATAGGGTAGATTTTTAAGGGCATTGGCGTCCGTTGCGGTTAAGGTGCGCACCCGCGCCGAGCGTCTATCGCCAAAACCAGAACCGGGGCGAATATCAATCGTGTTAGTCCCCATCGAACTGATACTTTTGAGAATGGCCTGCTGCGAACCTTCACCTAAGGCCACCACAGAAACCACAGAGGCGATACCTATGATAATGCCGAGCATAGTCAAGAAAGTACGTAACCTGTGGGTCGACATTGCCACCAGCGCCATTTTAAGCGCTTCGACATATCTGTCCCACGAAGCCACCCGCGCACGCGAGCCATCTTTTGCTGCCACTGCACCGCTAGGCTTTTGTGGCGCCATATTTTGTAACGTTGAGCTTTGCGACGTCGAAGTTTGTGACATCGAGCTTTGCGGCTTAGCCGTCTGTTTATCCTGACTGCGCTCATCGCTGATGATCACGCCGTCTTTGATTTCAATAATGCGGTCAGCATATTGGGCCACATGCATATCATGGGTCACGATAATGATGGTATGACCGTCGCTGTGAAGCTCCTGCAACAACTGCATCATTTCTTCGCCGCTGTGACTATCCAATGCACCCGTCGGCTCATCGGCAAGGATCACATCGCCGCCATTCATCAAAGCGCGCGCCACACTGACCCGCTGCTGCTGTCCGCCACTGAGCTGATTGGGTTTATGGTCAAGCCTGTCGCCAAGGCCTAAACGCGTTAACAAATGCTCGGCCCTGTCTTTACGAACCGTGCGTTCTTTACCCGCATACACAGCAGGCACTTCGACGTTGCCTATGGCGGTCAAATCACCCAGTAAATGATAACGCTGAAAGATAAAACCAAAGTGCTCGCGGCGCAGCTGCGCTAACTCATCAACGTCCATAGTCGAGGTATCTTGGCCGTTGATAAAATACGCGCCCTTTGACGGCTTATCTAAACAACCAAGAATGTTCATTAGGGTCGATTTACCCGAGCCAGAAGCACCTACTATCGCCACCATCTCGCCACGGCCAATCGACAAGTTCACATCTTTCAGCACAGTGAGTTGCTGCTCACCCGCCTGAAAAGTGCGATAACAACCTGAAATTTCAAGTAATGCCGTTGTCACTGTTAAAACCTCACGCTAGGTGGACGACGTAATTTACTGCTGCCATCATCGGAAGACGGCATGCCAAGCACAACCTGATCGCCTTCCTTCAAACCCGCGGTGATTTCAGCATTGATTTTATTGTTAATCCCAACAGTGACATCCACATATTGCACTTGGTTATCAACTAATACAGGCACTTGATATTGCGGGCCGCTGCGGGCTTTACGCTCGACAGACTTAGCCTCTGGCACCGCGGATTTCTCCCTCGGCTTTATACGCAATATCTGTGCAGGCACTAATAGCGCATCATCGGCCTTAGCTAACACTATAGACACCTGCGCCGTCATGCCGATACGCAAGGTGCGGTCAGGGTTTTCTACATCAAACAGACCATGGTAATAAATAGCGTCTGAGTCGCTAGAGCTCATATTGCTATCGTCGCCATCCATCGAAATCGGCCCAGGCTCAATCGCCCTCAAAACGCCACGGTAGGGATGATTCGGTTTTCCAAGGACGGTGAAATACACGGCTTGACCCGGATGGACATTGACAACATCGGCTTCGGAAATCTGCGCTTTAACTGTCATGGTATCCAGCTGCGCCATTTCAACTATGGTCGGTGTTGTTTGATTAGCGTTAACGGTTTGCCCCACTTCCACCGCGGAATACACCACAGTGCCATCCATCGGCGCGGTAATTTTGGTATAACCTAAATCGATTCTGGCACTGTCGACGTTAATCTCAGCCTGTTGTTTTTGCGCTTCTAATTGCTCAAGTTCGGCTTGATAAACCGTTAGATTAGCATCGGCCACTTCATAATCGGCACGAGAACTGGCCTTATCGGCAAGCATTTGCTGCTGGCGGCTAAATTCCAATTTAGCTTGGCGGATCTGCGCCTGTTTAGCACGGAACTGAGCATTGATACTCTTGAGTGATGCGAGGGCATCCTTCAAATTATTCTGTTGCGCTAGGCTATCAATCTGAGCAATCAAATCGCCTTTCTTTACTTCATCACCCAGTGCCAGCGGCAAACTTAAGATTTGCCCCGATACCTGTGCGCCCACACTCACCAGTTTGGATGCCTGCAACATGCCATTGGCAAGTACTGAGTTTTCGATATCGCCACGGCGCACAGCTTCAGTCACATAGGTTGGTGCCATTTCAGGCTTATGCCACATAAAATAAGCACCGCCACTCAGGAGGATTAAGCCGCTTAACGCGAGCAGCAATTTACGCTTTGAGGATTTTTTCATCGGTATTGTCGTGTCCATCAATGCTAAAGACAGCAAGCATTCATCTTGCTAAGGAACTGAAATTGTTCCAACAGTATATAGAGTTAGCCAAAGACAGTAGACGAAGGAAGTGTCGTTAACAGGTAAAGATTTGCAAATATCTGTGTAGAAATTGACAAGGAAAGCACGATTGAGTGGTGCTTAGACTGCCATGCCAATTTAGTGCGATACCAAATCGTCAGGTGATAAATTGTTGGGGTCTACATTCTATGACTGTGCCACTTGTGGTAGTTCAGCCATTCAAACGAATCTAGATGCAGACTTCATTTGATTCTTTTTCAAGAAAAATCAACGTCGTGGTGCTTCACCCCACACTTGCAGATACCATATCTCTGCGGCGTGCGTAAACCTAACTTAGTGCAAATTCAGAGTAATATTTTGGTAAAATTGATTACTTCAAACAATATTATGCATGGCTACTTATTTGAATTTCATAGATTCATTATGAGATTCGTAAGAGACAATTATCATCAAGGATTCTATTTGATTACAGTAAGACCTGTTACTCCATATTATCATAGGATATTGTCATCACTAGACGTAAAAGCTCTGCTACGGGTTCAAATAGGCTCTCTGGAATCACGTCTCCTGCCTCAACGTGTTTAAATAAGGCGCGGGCCAATGGAATGTTCTCGACAATTGGCACCCCAGCTTTCTCAGCTAATGCCACTATGTGTAAGGCCATGTGATCTTCGGCTTTTTCAAGCACTTTAGGCAACGGTGTCTCACCTTCACTATAATACAAACACACGGCAATGTGGGTTGGATTACGCACAACCACTGTGGCTTTGCGAACGTTACTGGCAAGACTACCAGACGCCACTTCTCGCTGGGTTTCGCGGCGTTTTTGTTTCATTTCGGGGTTACCTTCAGAATCTTTGTATTCTTGTTTGGTGTCATCTTTAGACATTTTGAGTTCTTTCATTAGGCTATAGCGTTGAAATGCATAATCAGCGATCCCAAATATTAAGTAACATCCTAAAAAGCTGCCCCAGAGCCAAGTGATCATGGTCGAAATCACACTGATACCGCAGGCTTCTCCGCATAAAGGCAAGTATTGAAAGGCGTTAACGTAACGATGGAGCAGATAGTAAAACACTAAACTCAGCACTGTGACTTTAACGAGATTTTTAGCAAGCTCAAACAAACTTTTCAGTGAAATAAGTTGCTTAGCATTATTCATGACATTGAGTTTATCCATGCTCGGCATTATAGACTCAGCCGCCCAAACGGGACCTGTTTGGACTAAGTTCCCCACCACAATGGTAAACACGAGTACTAATGTCAGCCCACCTAAAAAACGTAATGCCAGCATGGCGAAGGTACCAACGATTTGCTCGGCCGCAGTTTCAAGGGGAAGATTGATGGCGTGAATGGTTAAGTCGATTAACGCCATAATGGCTTGGACGAGTGCAGGCCCTTCGTAGAGAAAGTACCCGAGAATGATCGCCATCTGTAACCCTGTGACAATTTCAGCACTTTTAATGACCTGACCGCGATTTCTCGCTTCTCGTAAACGTTTTTCTGTGGGTTTTTCTGTTTTCTCGGCCATAGGTCATATCCACCAGGGCACTAGTGCCCTGCTAAGAGTCCAAACAAAATATCTACGTGCTGCTCTACCCCAGAAATGGTCTGCAGGTAATGGGACAAAGCAAACTGTAAGCTGTAGATCAATAACAGTAAGACCAAAGCGCTTTTAATGGGCATAGACAAAAAGAAGACGTTTAACTGCTGCGCCGAGCGGTTTACTAGCCCTAAGGCTACGTCGACTAAGATCATAATAACCATGGCGGGCATGGCAAAACTGAGACATAGTTGGCACATCAATTGCCACTCATGGGCTATAAACACCATCAAGGGCTGGCTTAGCGTTAAATTAAATCCTGGGGGTAATTGTTGATATGACTGATAAAGTGCAGTTAGCAGGAAATTAAAACCACCCGAGACTAAAAACAGCACGGTAAGAACTTGAGTAAACAGCATGCCATAAATAGATGATTGCAGTCCCATCAATGGGTTAAGTACAGTCGACATGGATGCCCCCCGCATTGTGTCAATTACAAATCCCGCCATATCTATGGCCCAAAAGGGAATGGCGGCACAGAAACCGAGTAACATGCCTACAATAATTTCTTTGCCAAATAGGCTGATGAGCATCCAAGTGTCGGCCTGCTGCAGTATCGGCTGCATTTCATCCATTGCCAGCACAGTAGGTAAAGCAAACATTAAAATCAGACTATTACGGATTAATGCGCTCCCCATTGCCCCCCCTTTAAATAAGGGTAATAGCAGCATCATGCCTAAAGGGCGCATCATACAGAGTGCCAACACCGGAAGCTGTGCTGTTAATAGGTTGGGTAGCAGAGTTGTCATCACTACCCCCCCATTTGGCTAATTTGATCGAAAGCCATGCTGGCGTAATTCAACAGTGAACTACCCATCCAGTGATAACAGACCACAAGTGTCACGCACACGGCGATGAGTTTGATCAGAAACTGCAATGTTTGATCTTGGATTTGGGTCAGGGCTTGAATAAGGCTAACCAAAACTCCGACAACTGAGGCCACGATAACAACAGGTAGCGACAGCAGTAACACCATCCACAGTAGTTCAGAGGTGAAATGTACTATGATAGTTTCACTCATGAGAATGACATCATTAGTTGACTGATCAGTTTTTCCCATCCACCCATCAAGATAAAAATCAACAATTTGAACGGTAGGGCTATCGTCATGGGGGACACCATCATCATGCCCATTGCCAGTAAAATATTGGAGACGATAAGGTCAATTGCGACAAAGGGAAGATAAATGAGTAAACCTATCTTAAATGCCTCTATGAGCTGACTCATAGTAAAGGCTGGCACCATCACTAACAGTGAGTCTTTGGTCAGCACTTGCTGATACTTTTCGGGCCAGACCTTATGGCCAATATTGGCGAAAAATTCAATCTGAGTATTGCTGGTATTTTTTTCGAGAAATGCGCGGTAGGGTGCTATGGCTCCAGTGTTGATTTGCTCAAATACATTGGGTGCATCGAACACTATAGGGGTGGCTTTTAGATTGTCATTGATTGCCATCCCCACGGGTGCCATGGTGAACAGAGTAAGAATTAATGCGAGGCCGTAAATTGCCATATTGGGTGGGATCTGCTGGATCCCTAAGGCGTTACGTAACATAGAGAACACAATTGCCAATTTCAAGAATGAAGTGCCCATCACGGCGAACAGCGGCAGCAGTGACAAGCAAAACAACATAATGATCAATTGGATTGGATGGTCGAGTAAGGTCATGGAAACCTCCTTTGTGGCTAGGGTTCCATCATGGCGCGCTTTGTGATTGACCTGTATCAGGTGAAGACCTTAGCTAACTAAAAACCGCTGACATATCCGTAAAGCAACACCATTCCCCTTATACTAGAGCCTCGATTTGTGCGAGTAATCCCGACTCTCCACGCAGGAGATTAATACTTGCCAGAGTTTGGTACAGCTCTTGACCGTACTGATGACTGAACCGTCCTAAACGCACTTGATTATTCAGCGTAACCTCCAGCGTTAACTTGTCACCCGTCATCATAGCGCCGAGCTTAGCCAGAGGCAGACTCACTCGACCAATATCGGCGATCAAAGGGGGCTGAATAGCGTCTATCTTAGGCAATAAAGACACAATTTCGAGTTGTGCTTGAGGACCATCAATAGGGGTGATGAACTTGATCTTAGCCAACGGTCCATCCGCCCATAACAGCGCTTCCCCCTGCTCGATTTGCACATCACCATCGAGCCATAAACCCCCGCCTATTTCGGGTAAGTCAGGTGTAGGCGTTATTTGGGGCACAAAACCGGCCACTAAACTCAAACTAACATCCACCGTTTTACCTGAGAATGCTGACCATGACTCAACTTGGCTCTGCCAGTCCTCTTGCGGCCAATCAACTAAGACACAAGCCAATTGACTGGCACTCTCCTCGTCGCCTTGTTCCAATTGCGTAGTTTGAAGCGTTAGCACGGGATAAATATCTGGCACCAATCCGAATGGCTTAGGGACTTCTTCAAGGCAATCGACCAACCATTCACCCGCTACATCAAATGCCGCCGCACTAACACAGGGCAATAAATCACAAGCAATCTCAGCCGAGGAAGTTACGCCAGTCACTGCGGTTACCCACAGTTGCCAATCCTGTTTAGAACACCACAGACCCGATCCTGATGGAGCATTGCGTCTTTGCCAGAATACTCCATCGCCCCCGATACGCGTCAGTTCGATTTGACAAGCTTGCTGTGCTAGGCCACGGCCTATGACTTGGCTAGCATTGATCAGTTTATTGATGTTCATTCATCTACCTCGTCACTGCTGTGTTGGTTGGCATAAGATCTAAATGAATAGCAAAGCGTCGCCCTTGTAGTTGCTCGCTGAGTTGAGGTAAGAGTCTTGCGAGCAGTTCCGATTGACGCGCTGTCTTAGGAAACAACTGCAATTGAATTCCTCGAGGTTGGTAACAGGCTTGGATCACTAATCCCATCATAGGGCCATTGAGCAAGCGATAGCATAGTTGCTCACCTTGCCGGATTACTTCGGCCGCTCCTTGTCGGTACACACCACCATCGCGGCTGAGTAGTGCCTTAGCGGTAAGCCGATCTTTGGTAGATATAGTGTTGTCATCTTCCTGTTGACCGCAGAAATAACGGTTAAACAAGCGACGCATTTCTGGATCCGACTCTTGTCTGGTTTCGACGCTGGGGAAAGATATTTTCAATGTTCGCACTATCGCCATAGGATTATTCATCGACAACCTCCTGCAGTTTTTGTTGGGATTTAACTAACTGAAGAATCGCCTGCTGCATATGCACCATAGTGGACTCCAACTGCTCTTTTTCTATTACCAACATCTCAGCAGTTTCGGCTAATGTCCTTTCTTTTTGGTATTCCTTCATTAAGGTCAATTTAAAAGTGATTAGCTCAGTTGGAGTTAATATTTGTTCTGGCATCTGCTGCAGACGCAGCCGATTAGTTTGCGCTTGCCGCTCGAGATTGATGAGGATTTGCCTGTCAAGTAGCTCCCTGAATTTTTGCCTATGTAAGGCTAGCTCTCGGCGCAATTTAGCTTCTTTGTCACTACGAATTGCGAGTAATCGCTGTAATAATTGCTCGTCTTTCGCTGTAAGTTGGGATGGGTTCATTATTGAGTTCCTCCCATTAATGGCTTAAAAGCAATAATTTCAATTTTTGTAGTGTCTCTTCATAGGGACTGAATTCATTGACTGATTGACACAAAAACTGCTGAATATCCTGATGGCGAGCCACTGCTTCATCAGTTTCTTGATCTTCACCTTGCACGTATTCACCCACTCGGATGAGTAATTGAACCTCTTGATACAATGCCAGTAACTGGCGCATCTTGGCGGCATGACACCGCTGCTCAGGGCTAACAATCTGATCCATTACCCTGCTGACACTGGCATTGATATCAATTGCAGGGTAATGGCCCGCTCCCGCGAGTCGACGGGATAGCACTATGTGTCCATCAAGTAAGGAACGAACTTCATCGGCGATAGGTTCATTCATATCATCCCCTTCAACCAGTACGGTATATATGCCTGTGATACTACCTTTGGCTGCAGGGCCAGCTCGTTCGACTAAGGCCGATAAATTGACAAAGACACTTGGAGGATAACCGCTAGACACTGGGCTCTCGCCAGCCGCCAACGCAATTTCCCTCGCACTGCGGGCAAATCGGGTCAGTGAATCCACCATCAACAGCACATTTTTACCTTGATCGCGAAAGTACTCAGCAATGGTCGTTGCCGTTAGTGTGGCTTTCATTCGCTCAAGCGGAGGACGATCCGATGTAGCAACCACCATCACAGTGCGCGCTCTTGCCTCTGGCGTGAGGTTATATTCGATAAACTCACGGACTTCACGGCCACGCTCGCCGACTAAGGTCAGTACAATCACATCCGCTTGGCAGTGCGCGGCGATCATGCCAAGTAAGGTACTCTTTCCCCCTCCTGCTGCGGCAAAAATACCAATCCTTTGGCCGATGCCACAGGCGAGGGCGCTGTCAATAGCGCGGATCCCCATGGGCATGACAGTATCAATAAGTTGTCGTGATAATGGATTAGGTGCAGAACCTTGGTTAGGCCTTAATGACGTTGCAGTCAGTCCATAGCCATCCATAGGAGCACCAAGGCCATCGACCACTCGACCAAGCAAGCCTTGACCTAAGGGGACTTGATGCCCATGGCCTAAGGTTTCAACTAATTCTCCACTGCATAGTCCCGCCGTAACGTCGAAGGGCGATAACAGGGCTTCATCGCCTTTTACCGCAACGACTTCGGCGCTGAGGCGATTACCAATGAGACAAAGCTCTCCTTGATGCGCACCGGGCAAAGTTGCACGCACGAGTGTGGCCCCCACTTCTTGAACTTTGCCGAAATAGCGAACCGATGGAACAGGCAACAGACTCTGAGTGGCGAATAAACTAGGTTCGAGTTGTGCATAAAGTGTTTCTTTACTGGGTAATTTCATCTATCGCCTCCATTAGCTCGCCAGTGCGGCATCGAGTACCTCACCCACTAAGTCCACTTGGCCTATGACTTTTATTTCTGCATCGTCGCCTAATTCCTGAAACGACAAAACGGGTGTGCTAAATAACTCGCGTTCTACAATTTTTCGCAGGTAACGACGCACATCAAGTGAGGTCAACAGTACACAGGTTTGTTCCGGTGGCAGCTGTTCTTGAATGCAGGTTAATATTTGCTGAGTTTGTGCCATGTCCAAGGCCGAATAAGAGCCAGCAGTCGATTGTCGTATCGATTCACGGATCACATTTTCAATTCCTTCTCCAACCATGAGCACAGCGATCCAACCTTGTGGGGTAGCAAACTTGCGGCGAATATGACGGCGAAGCGCAATCCGTACATACTCAGTTAACATGATGATGTCTTTCTCCTTTGGCACCCATTCGACTAAGGTTTCAAAAATAGTTCGTAAATCGCGCACCGAAATCCCCTCTTCAACTAAGCGTTGTAGGATCTCGGCGACCTTTCCTACTGACAAGAGGCGTTGAAGTTCCTTGACGAGCTCACCGTAGCGAGCCTCCATAGCATCCATTAAATACCGGGTTTCTTGTACACCAATAAACTCCCCTGCATAGCGGTCGATCACTTTACCCATCACATAAGCGGGAATTTGCTCATCACGACAAACAGCTAAACCTTGGGCTTCCGCCTGTTCAAGCGCATTACCTTTGATCCAATGCAATCTTTGATTACTAAAAGGGATGGACTCGACACGACATGGAATCGTTGCGATGGAGTCAATCAAAAGGGCTTCCTGTGGTACTAGCTGCAATTGCAATACAGATTCTTGGTACAAGAGCACATCACAACAACCTAGGCTGCCTTTCTTCGCTATTTGTAATTGGATTTCCGGTAATGGCACGCCTAATTGTTCAAACCATTGCCAACGCAGTTTTTGCAGTGCCTCTTTAACCCCATGGATAGGCACATCGGCTCCAAGATATAAAATCAGTGGTACAGCCCCTGGTGCCATATTGTCGACATTGGCCGTGTCACTTTTGCCAGCTTCAGTGAAATGGCTCTCCTCTCCTTGAGCACTTGCTCGTTTTTGCTGACGCTTCAACCACAATGAAGCCCCTAAAACGACCGAACCGAGTGTGCCGAAGACTAAAATTGGGAAGCCAGGGATTAAAGCAAAGATGAACATGACTATCCCGGCCATTTGCAATGATGCGGGTTGACGTCCTACTTGCATCACTAATTCGTTGGCTAAATTCTGTCTCTGCTCTCCAGGAACTCGGGTCACAATTAAGCCTGCAGTGACTGAAATCAGTAACGAAGGTATTTGGGCTATCAAACCATCCCCGACAGACAAGACTGCATAGGTATTTAATGCTTCGGCAGCCGACATATTGTGCTGCATGACACCGACAGCGATACCACCAATGATGTTAGTTAAAATGACAATAATACTGGCTATGGCATCGCCTTTTACAAACTTCATTGCACCGTCCATCGCGCCATAAAGCTGACTTTCTTTCTGAACTTGTGCCCGTTGACGCTTTGCCTCTTTAGCGTCAATGATGCCAGCACGCATGTCGCCATCGATACTCATTTGCTTACCAGGCATACCATCGAGGGAAAAACGTGCACTCACTTCCGCCACCCGCTCAGACCCCTTAGTGATAACGATAAACTGCACTATGGTGATGATGGCAAAGATAATAATTCCGACCGCTAAGTTGCCGCCAACCACGAAGTTACCGAAGGTGTATACAATATCTCCAGCATCATGCTGCAGTAAAATTAAACGACTGGTACTGATAGTAAGTGCCAGACGGTATAAGGTTGTGATCAATAGTAGGGATGGAAATACTGAGAACTCTAAAGGGTCACGGATGTATATGGCGATCATCAATAACACTATGGACAAGCCAAGGTTTAAGGCAATTAATACGTCGATCAAAGGTGTCGGTAGAGGCAAGATCATCATAAATACAGCTACCATTAACATGGCACTTAAGATGATATCGTGACGCCCTGCGGCTTTACTTAACCAACGACTGATGAGGTTCATCATTGACCTCCTATGAGCATACGATTTAGGAATTTTTGTTGCAGTTGGTACAAGTGGTACCAATCATGACCCTGGTGTGTCGATGGACAGAGGCAACTGATCATTAAACGGTTTTTGACGATGAACAATCGCTGAACTCTGCCCGCAAAAGCTTCTGGATGCCAACGTGATAAATAAGATTTGAGATCACCGGCGGGAGTGTTAAGCAACCAAGTCGTCATCAATAATCGTCCTTGATGGCACTCGAGTAACACTCCGTGTGGAGGCCAATGGCATTCAATGCGTTCCTCAAGCTTCACAGGCCAGCGATTCACTAACCGAAAAAATTGTTCGAGGTTGCGCATTAGTAGTAAATCCATATCGCTTCTCCAGCATTAACTCTCGGTCTTATCATCTCCCAGACAATAAAAAGCGGGTATCAGGTGAACACCTGAATACCCGCAAGTACTAAGTCAACAGCGATTCAACCACTATGGATTATCGAGAAGAGTTCTCCATCAATAAGGCCGCATCGATTTCTTCCATACATTGCTGTAATTGTGCTGGTACTATGTCAAGTTCAGCAACCCATTTCATAGCCCGCTCGACTGTTGTCTCCCTGTCTATTGCTTGATTAATTTCTATTTCGTGACTTTTATCATTAGCATATTGTTGCATGATCTGAACAAAGATCGCCTGCTGCGCATCACTATCGAGGCCGACTAATTGCGGCAGTAAATGTGCTTTTAGCGCGGCTTGGTGTTGTTCAAGCCCCAATACATCCGCCATCGATTTGGGGATTTCTGGGGTGCCTGATACGCTGTGGGCAATTGTCTTAATTATTGAAGTTTGAGATACGGGAGTATGAGCCAATTGCGCGAACGCTTGCTCGATTCGTTTTTCTGTCATTTCAGCCTCGGCCGCGCGGGCAGTATCGGCCATGCCTAAAAAATTAGCCCCTTGCAATGTCGACACCACAGCCTTGGAAAAATAGGCGCCTGCCATTAATCCTCCCAATCCAAGCCCCACAGCTGCCACTATTCCGACGCCACCAGTCCCTAAGGTAAACAATGCCGCCGCGATCGCTCCCGCCGATACCACAGAGGCAACCACAAGTGTCGTCACCACAGCAAAGACTTTGGCTCCCGTTGAAGCATGTTTCCACCAATTAACGATATCTGTGAGTGCACGCTTAACTGCACCGACTTTACCGACTTCAAAACAATCACGGGAGACTGTACCAACATCTTGCAGGGCCTGCCGCTGTAGCATATAGCCAGCGATGGCCTCACCACGAGCACTAAGCCCGCCTTCTGCCTGCATGCCTTTAATTAAAGCATTCACCATAACTTCACTGCTACGATACGCACGCATGTTATTGGCAAGCTGACGTTCTGACCAAGTTTGCAGGACGCCGCCAACTAAGCCGACGACAGGTGTAGCCATCCCTGCGCCAGGAAACATCATCCCAAATACACCGCTTACTAAAGGCCCACCTATGCCTGTATTAGCAGCCCCTTTCGCCCCACCCGCAATATACGGCGCTAACTGTGCCATGTGTAATAACGCAATCATTTGCGGTGTCATAGCGAAATTCGTTTTATCCGGCAGCTCTTCTCTCTTACCTTGCAGAATATCGTGCACTTGGTTTTGTACCGTCCCGGTTTGCCACACTGTGGTGACAGTGTTAACCAGTTCCATTCCAAAGGTCCCTGGGTTGGCCAAAATAATATTGTAGGCTTGAGTTAAATTGCCTGCGAGCTCACGTGCCTCGATCGGATGTGCCATCGACCAATTATGCAGGTCGCCCAGTGCAGCCATCATGTTTTGAGGCGAGGTTAAAGCTGACACATTTGCTACGCTAGCTTTCGAGGCTTTAACACTTGATGCTAAAGCGAGATAAGCCTCCGCGACACTGCTCATGTTATTTTTGGCCAACTGTCTAGATAAAATAAGTTCTTCTAAACTTGGACGATATTGGGAAGACCAATTGCCGACAAACTTTTGCACTAACCAACTTTGCCATGCATGTCCACTCGCCATCCCCCCTTGATCTGGATAGCCGCCATTATTTTTTGCTGCAATTGTGGCCTTTTTCAGCTGTAACAAACCATGTTGGTAGGCATCATCGAGATCTTCAATAGAGCGATTGACTTCGGCTAACTGGCGAGTCACAGTGTGAAAAGCTCGCAGTTCAGGGGAACTTGCCTCAGGTTCGGCTAAAGTTAGTACTAGCCCTTCACCATATAACTGCTGTAAATGTGCGGTCAATTTTTCCAGTTTAGCCGATAAAAGATGCTGCTCTTGAGTTAAGGCGCGCACTTTTTCATTATTAGTTTGTAATTCAGGGAGATGGCTAAGAAAATAACTTAAATTGACCTCGGCACGTTCAGCATTTGTTTCCCTCCTAACTTGCGCGAGTTGCTGGGTTAACGCCGACAATTTAGCGACATTATTTCCCGCTATCACTAGCACATCTTGTGCACTCTGCAGTCGATTGAGTCGCTCAACTAAAGTTCGGGTCGCATCTTGATCCGCACTAATTTGCACTAGCTCTTGGGTTAGCTGATTGCGCACCGTCTCAGAGGGAACAGCCGACAGCAACTCGGTCACGGCTCGGTGATAATCATTACACAAGGCAAGACGTTCGGTCAGAAAACTGTGATAACGAGCTTGATCTTGCTCAATCTGTGAGACTAGTTGCAGGTTGTTAACATCATCAAACAACGAAATATCTTGCGAATTATTTGGGCTAAAGCTGATGGAGCTCACTCCCTCGAACCAATTAAGATGATGCTGAGTTTGTAGAACTTGCTGCGCTAAACTTGCCACTTGAGGTGTTAAAGTATAGCTATCGAGCTCATTTCTTAGTGTCTGCTCAAGGTCGAGATCATCAAAGTTAACAGGCTCATCGAACTGTAAACGACTGCCTTTCTCGACATATTCTTGTCCGCCAAGATACAGTAATGTTGCGGTGAGATCTTCGAAATGAACCTCTTCCCCAGAAGGGTTGATAGCCTTATACAATATAGTACTGAGTTGGGTTCCAGCCTGTTTCACTGCAGCTAAATGATCTTCGATTTTCACTTGCTTGCCGACAGCGATTAGCGCTTGTTCGCTAAGATTACTGGCCCGAGTAAGGCAGTCGGCCAGTAAGGTTTGTGCTTGTTCTAGCTGGATTAGATGTTGCTCGGCTTCGGCCTGTTGCGCTTCAAATGGAGTCTTAAATGACGAACTCATGGCTAGAGGTTCTTGTATGGGGTTTAGCACAAACTGGTTAATAAGCAATACTAAGCTTTTGATCTCTGGCATTATTTTTTTTTGCCCTGAGACTTCGCTGATGTTCTCCTCATTGAGCATAGAAACTAAGCTTGCCGCTATATATTCAACTCTCTCTGTCTGACTGAGTTCATTTTGCATTAAAGGGGAAAACAGTTGATAACTACTCACTAAAGTATCCGCAGTCAGTTTGTTTTGTAGTGAATGGGGAAGCTGGGCATGAAACTCAGATAAGGCTAGGCGCATCGGGGTCGATGCTAATAAGGCTTGCTCAAATGTCTGCATCGCCGCCGTTAACACATCATATTGCGATAATCCCAGATTGACTTCGGCCAGTAGCGGCGACAGAACACTGCTCTGCTCCACCGACAAATTAGCTTTCAATTCAGCGACTAGGGTTAAAGCCTGCTTAATTTGCACTAGCCCAAATTTGACATGATCACGCATTGCAGTCAGTTCATCGCTGCTAATCAAGGGATCTCGGCTCTGATTTAAGTTCTGTATACATGTCGCTAGCTGAGTGTCGCTAAGTACTTGATTATAATTTTTAATAGCTTGTTGTAAGGTTTTAATGGGTTCAGGTTCTGAATACACCCAAGACGCCAGCCAAGTTTGAGTGGTCGGCATAGTTAATTTTTGAGGTACTGGTGTAGTTAACAACTGCTTAAGGCATTGATTCTGCGTGTGTAAAATATCCTGTGGCGTAATAAGCTGTTGGCTTAAAATATGGAAAGCCGTTCCCCTAATGTCTTTCTCAACGGATATAGGTTCTGCTGAAGGTTTAAGCACTGATGGGCTGAGCGTTTGCTTCTCCGACGATTTGGACTCAATCCCGCTCTGGGAAGGCAAAGCAAGAACTTTAAGCGTATCTTCATTAGTCTCGCATATGTTTAAAGGAGGGAGCGGCATAAATGCTTCACACCGTTCGGTGAGTTGCTCGATCGTACGCCGAGTTAATGGAGTATGACCGGACAAATCGACAGCATCTACCATATCCAGTGCAATATCATGACCAAATCTTACCGCCAATGCCTGCAAGAACACACCCAACACTTGCTTATTATCGAGTGACAAGCCATTGACATAATCTTGGACCGCTTGGGTATTTTTGAGTAAAGGAATATGGCTCAGCATGCTAAGTAATTTTTCTTTAAAGCCTTCTTTGGCAACTATAATCGTCGGTATACCCTCCGGGGTATCGACTAAGGAAAGACGGCCGTCAAGCTTAGCCGCATGACTAAATGCACTGATATCTAAGGCCATATTATTGTCCCCCCGCACTAAGATTTATGGTATTTATTGATGAGGTTGTCCCAGTCATTTCGGTTTCAACATGGCTCTGCAGAGCTTGATACGTGTCGACTAAGTCACCGAGAAATTCGCTGAGCAGGGGGGAACTGGCTGGCATAGGAACAAATGTTAAATATAACAAAGCATCGGACTGAGGCTCATAGCAGATGCAGCCCTTACCTTGTTCGGCAAGTTTGAGATTCAATTGCAAACAAGCTTGCCAATAGTGGTTTTCAGTCAGCTGCGGCTTCTGAGCGAGCATGCAATAAAAGGTCCATTGCGCATCGCCGTAACGTATAGAGATCATTAATTTTTGATCTAGCATTAGCAGACATTGTCCATTAGCATCAAACACTAATGGTAAGCCGAGTGCTTGGCCGAGCTGAGCTAATAATTGGTCATGTACATTCATCTAGCGTCCCCCTCAATTGGTGAAAGTGTGACCTTGATGAAAGTTTGTCCTGAGTCAGGAAGAATGAATATCAGGTGTACACCTGAGACTAGTCGAGTTCTAACTTAAATACCTGTTGTATTACGGGCCAATATCGAGTCTTATGCGGCAAAAAAAATCTCGCAGGTCAATCAAGCAACCATGCGTCAGCGACTGGACTGTATAGGTATTGCATATGGTCTGAATGTAGATCTTTCCTGTAATATCATCATAGTTGCCTGAGTTCTGCGTTACGCTAACATTAACAGATGCTCATTATTCCTGATCACACCAGTCATCAAGTAAGCCCAACATGGCCTCTTCAATATGTTCTTTCTGTTCTGGATCGCGAAAACATGCCAGAGGAATAATACTCAGCAGTTCCCGCCAGCGCCGCAGAAATCCCAATCGTCTTGCTGGCATTAAAGGTAATAGTCGTATTTGTTCATCTATCCATTGGGGATACACCCAAGCTTGTTCTGTCAGTTGTAACGTGACTTTTAACACTTGTTCACCATCAAGCTGAGTCGCACGGGCGAGCATATAGCAATGTTCCTCTATCGTAAGAAAAATAAGCAATCGACGTAAGTCATCTACCGCTGCTGCTATCTTGACCATGTTTCTCCCGCTGTGCTGATCGCTCAGAGGTTCAGATAGTGCTCTAAGCAACACACGGATCCGCTTACGGCGGTCAGGAAGATGCTGAAGTAATTCAAACCATTTGGCTAGGCCGGCATCGCCTCGAACCGCTTGTTGATAAAGTTGTTGCAAGGCTTGCAGACCAGCATGATCGAGTGCAACGCCTTCAAGGGCGGCAAATAATGCTATTTCAGCTCCTTCTTGCGAGAGTAATTCTGTCAGTAATTTGCGTAGCTTATTATGGGCGGATTGACCTAATTTTCCTGACATGACTAGCGCCATCATTAATAGCATCATGTTACCGCTGTCTAAACCCAATTGTTTAAGTTGCGAGAGGATCTCATCACCATCGCCTAAGCTCGCAAACTGTTCGGCCAGTTTATTGACTGTGCTTGCTTGCGTGTCTCCCAGTTGTTGCAGTAACTGCTCGAGTGCTGTAAATCGGGGATCAGTTGGCTCTTTACCTGAGGTTAACTTTTTCAAATGGCTGCTTAATCCGAGACTTAATCCTTCCATGGTCTCTTCCAATGCTTCAGAACGCACTTCCGCTAATTCTGCGGCCGCCATGTCTGTTACATTGTTTGCCGGAAACACTTGTCCATGGGTTTCGTTTACACTCGCTGTGTTATGAAAATCCACTGCGTTGGCACCATCGATACGCACCATAATAAGCTCCTTAGCCAACGCCCTTTAATGGTTCGGGGACAAACGCCGCCAGTAATTGCTGTAAGTGTTCATTAAGATCAATTTTAGCTGTCATAGTCGAAGAACTTAATTCGGCCTGTCCAGAGACTAACTCCGCTGATACTTGCACTGTCATACGGCCATCGAATGCCTTGGCTAGCGCGGCAAAATCATCATTTGAAACCAGCAGTGTTAAGGCACCTTGCCCTACTCGTTCACAGACTTGATCGGATAACCGTTTGATTAGAAATGCAGACAACTCATGTTCTTGCATCCAAGTCGTCAGCACTTTTTTAATTTGCTCGGCAATATTGGCATGTAATTTATCGGTAAGCGATTGAATTAACTGGGCTTCGTTATAATGCCAGCTAATGGCCTCATCGATGGCCACAGCTTTAGCTTGCTGTTGCCACTGTGCGCTAAGCGCTTGGGCATCCTGTTGTGCTTGCTCTAGTATCTGCTCACTACGAGTTTGCGCGGCATCGCGTTGACGGCGGGCTTTTTTGAGTGCTTTGGCAATTCGCGTACGAACTAAGTGTTCCATATCCGCTAACTCACTCGCCCGATGTAACGCTGTGGCGCTGATCAAATGATGGCCTTCACGACGGAGCTCGCAAGGGCGTACCTCAATTAAAAATGGGTTCATAGTAGTCGCTCCAATCTCATTAACCAGCGAGGAATATCTAAGGAAATAGGTGCTAGGGAGTCCGCTTTACATGGCAATGTTGCTTGCACAGGTAAGGTCAAGGCTAATGCCCGCCAGAACGGTTTGTTTCCCCATAATTGTCCTATCAGGTTAATAGCGCAGGTCTGGGCTACGCCAACTAACTCTGTCGCAGTCACTTCGTCTCGATAGACATATGTT
This sequence comes from Shewanella sp. NKUCC06_TVS, assembly GCF_019345515.1. Lineage (NCBI taxonomy): Bacteria > Pseudomonadati > Pseudomonadota > Gammaproteobacteria > Alteromonadales > Shewanellaceae > Shewanella > Shewanella sp. NKUCC06_TVS. Next base: position 39,879 of record NZ_JAHKQX010000024.1, read on the forward strand.
GTAAGTTGGGGCCTCTGGGGCCACAAATTCCAAATTTGTTGAATTTGTGCTTGGCTTAACTCTTGATGCAAGGCATCACGATATTCACGTAATGACACATAATCAGGGCGGTTGAGGAGAAAGAGCCCCAACGCCGTCACTATGGCACTGAGTTTATGCCGGCAGGCTAACAGGTTAGCCTCGAGCTCATTAAATTCCTTTGGTAAATCTTGACCTGCCAAACCATAACGGGAAACCACAACTGCTTCGATTCGCTGCGCTAATCGGGTACCCGCTTGATACTGTGCCTGCCAAAGAGTTAATTGTAATTCTTGCCACCAGCTCGGATGCATAGTCGCAACAGGTTGCCAAACGAGACGATTGAAGGCCAATAATGCTGGTGATACAACTCGATTTAACTTGTTTTGGCCAGTAGCTTCGACCCGTATTAGTGGTAGATTAGGGGTCAAGTCCTCCATAGTTCCTCCAGAAACAACAATTGTTATGGTTACTTACGTCTCATCCACCACATACCGCCTATGCTGAGTAGCATTATTCCAGATAAGCTGATCACTAATGGTAACTTGTACGCTTCGACCTGGGCTAAAAATTGAGATGAACTACTGCTAGTGGGCTGGGTAATTGCTTGATAGCGATAACTCGCAGCTTGCAAAAAGACACTGATATTGTCGTAACTCAGTCCTGGAACGGCATTCTGCACTAAGCTCTTAATCTGATTTTCCGTATTTGTTAAGTTAGCCTGAGGTGAATATTTAATGTATACGGAGGCCGACTTAGTCTGTGCAATCTGACGCCCTGAGTCGGGTGCAGGTTCAGCAATAGACACCCTAGCGCTAATCACCCCATCCATACTCGACAAGGTACGCTCAAGTTGTTGCTCTTTTAGATAACCCATTTTCGCTTCCTCTTGGGCGGGTGAAGTCACTAACTGACCCGAAGGGAACAAATCCTCGATATTGGCATAATGAGGTTTAGGAAAGCCATTTTGTCTCAGTAATTCAACGGCATTGATAAATTGATCTTTATCTATTTTTAAGGACACATTACCTGATTTTTGATCCGCTTCAGCACTAGCATCTATGTGATTAAGCATCAACAGGGCGACCATTTGATTCGCTTCATCTTGTGGAAGATCTCGATAGAGATCGACTTTGCATCCAGTCAATGCGAAGACGAGCAACAATATTGACCATTTAAAATGTTTCATTGCATATTCACCAATTTATTTATGGATTGGGATACTGCGCCGGCAGTTTTTGCCGCCAGATCGACCTCAACGATGGCTTTACCCATCAAGAGCTGTCCGCCTAACATGGCCTCTGGAGAGGGGGAGTGGCCGACTCCGTGACTTTCTGCACTCTGTATCACACCTTGTAATGAACCCGAAGCCTGTGGCTGAGTTGCTATGTTCACCGCCTGACTTATATCCGATCCCCCTAATTGCATTAATTGTGAAAACTGGCTTGCTAAGTTAGGGTCTGCTTCTGTGGTTTTGCTGGCTTGCTGGGTGACTTTAGCAAGCTGACTTAGGCTATGAATTTCCATTGGAACCTCCACGTAACATCTGTAAAATAATTTCACTCCGCCCAGCTGTTGGGCCTGAACCTGAAAATAAAAATCTTAATCCTTGGGCTGCTTCAGTCTGACAAGAAGCTAATTCCCTTAATGCTTTAGTATTTTCATTTAAACCAAAGTAAATAAGGCTGGCACAAATATGTCTGTCTTCATCATCGCTAATAAGTTGAGGAAAAATGGCTAGCAAAGCATAGGCTTGCGATGTTAGACCATGGTTTGAGGCGGCAATGGCAGCCTCTACTAACAGTTGTTTATCGGCACTGGTTAACATAATTTATCCTTGCAATCGAAGGGGGTTAAATCTTAGAAATGATCCCTTGGATCATGTCTTTAATCGCTTTTATCATGGCACTTTCATAGCCGACAAAGTTAGAGTATTGCTGCATGGCAAATTGGGCTTTGATCATCTTGTCGGGATCGGTCAAATCGCCTGCAGACATCTTGGCCTGTACCTCTTGAGCTGAGCGCGTCGATAGCTGAGACAATTGATTAACTATGGCACTTAAGTCCATGGGACCTCCTTATACAAAGGTTGCACGCAGTACGGTTGGGCTGCATAAATAACGTTTCTTAAACGATTCGGTAAAATGTGCGTGATTACTAAAACCACTATCTAAGGCAATATCGGCGACTTTTTTCTCAGTCACTATCAGTTGCTGACGGGCATAACTTAAGCGCCGTTCTAACAACCATTGCTTTGCCGATACACCATAGTTTTTATAAAACAAGAAATTGAGTCGGCGTACTTCAATGCCTAAATTTTCGGCAAAGCGTGTGACTGGCCAAGGTTGCATAAAATTGCCCTCAAGATAGCTCAGCATCTTGTCGTTATGGGCTAAGAAGTAACGCATTAAACCGGAAAAGTAACGGTTATCCATGCCAAGACAGTACATAAAAATAAACTTAATCAATAAATTATGATTACCTTTCAACTGTTCAATGACATTGCTTAACTCATCAAATACAGGGAGTATTTTTGTTGATTCAGGTTGAAATCGATTCATCTCAGCACTCGGGCCAATCAGATCGGCAATTTCGTGAAATAATGCGTGTAGCTCACCTGGATAACAAAAGATGCTCATCCAATTATCACGACTCAAAGCAGAAGCTGTTGCCTCCTCAGTGGTTACAACTAACTGATTACTGCCGACCGCTAGGTTTTCACCCTGATAGTGGATTTTCCCTGGCTGTCGAAACAAAATTATTTGTATTGCACTCATATGGATTAACCCTTACTGCAAACTATGATTCATTGTGAAACGCGAGCGGATAGGTTGACATCAGGTGTTAACCTGAGATCTGAATTCGCTTAAATGCAGCTGCGTCAACAACGACTTATGAGAAACTAACCCGTGGGATAAGAATCGAAAGAACGACTGAAAAAGAAAACGATTGATACACTAGCCAGCATCCTTGCTGACGGTCCGTAATGACTCAGACTAAGCCACTGCGTAATGCATTAAGATCTTGACCCCGTTGAACTTGTTTATGAATTAGCAGGAGGTCATACACTTTATGGTCAATTTGTGCAGAACTGAAACTATGGCCCTCTTTTCCGTATAACCCCTTTTTTTCAATATGTTTATCGACGACCCGATTCATTTTCTCGGTCAAACAATGGAGTGTTTTTAAGACTAATCTATCTCTAACTGCGGTCATTATTGCGGGATCTACGTGTTCTACTCGATCGAGATGTACTCTATCGACTAGGACCCTTGCAGCGCTCTCAAGGGCACTCTTGCCTGCACTGTGTCTATCGATTTCGAGCATAGTAGCGATATCAGCCAGTACCTGTTTGTTCACCTTAGGACTCGCAAGATAACTGCCATGCTGGATCAATTTGTCTAACTTTAGGGCTGCATAGCATAAGATGTGCTGCTTAGCGGCATCTTGCTTATCAGCTTGCGTTCCCAGGGCATTAAACGCGGATTTACATGCTTTTGCCACCACAGTATCCCCGTCTCTGCTAAGCCATAGTGCATCAGATAATTGCGTAATGTGTTGGTCTTTAATCGCTTGTCTTTGAGTTATCGCTTGATCTGGCGATAACCGAATTGCTTGCCTTGCGTTCTCTGATGGAGAAAAACGGCCTAACCCAGTCGCTATGCTAGCGTTAAAGGCGTTACTGCTTAACATATTGTCTCCTCGCTATATTGTTTAAGGACTGTTATTGATTTAGCTAAAGCTATTATTTCTAGCTCTCGCAGGCTGTAATTCTGCCAATTGCTGCTGTAGCATTTGTAGCTGCTGCATCACGCCTGATAGTTGAACGTTGGATTTATCGAAGCGTGACTGTAGTTGCTCAAATTGATTTTGACTCTGCAGTAGCAATCCCTCTTTCTCTGCAAGTTGTTGCTGTAATGTTTGATTAGTTCCTCTGAATCGCTCACTCTGTTTCATACGGATTTCGGCATCAAATTGCGCCGTTTTTTCATTGGCTTGGCTCTCTTTCAGTGCTAACTGCACCTCACTGAGTTTCATATTACCTTGCTGTGTAAGGGCAGAGGCTTGTAACTGACGCAGTTGGTATGCTTTTACGCTAGACACTTCTGCTTCGAATGATTTATTTTGAGAAGTACCTTTTAACTTATCCAGTACCTTGGTCGAGGTATGGTTCACTAAACCGATAACCCCTTCTACGACAGGTTCGGCGCTTCTACGGGCCATATTCACCATATTAACGGTGCCAGCAATATGCGCGGGAAGAGAGGGAGGAGATACCACCGCACTCCATAAAGTGCCTACTGCTAGCGCAACTCTTGAGCTAATGGAAACGGCTTTGCCCCACCACTGTGCTCTATCATCATTTACCCCCATCTTGCTTAACAAGATATTTAGCGCATTAGCAATGGAATCGCTGCCCATGGCGAGTCCTTCTCCCCCAGCCGCTTTACTACGCCAGTCAGCAAAAGCACAACCCGCGTCGGCGACCGCTAAGGTAAAAGCAACGCCAGAGGCTATCAATAAGGGAACCCCTGCCCCCCCCGTGAATATTGTGGCAGCGATAGACACGCCAAGCGCAATACCAGCAAAAGCCACCGAAGCGAGCTTACTAAAAAAGCCGGACTTGGCCAGATCTACCCCCACTTTTTTAGCCTCATCGGCAGCCACTTTAGCTTCATCCCGAGTCAGTTGTGCCTTGGATTGAATATCAGTGACCTTACCGTCGACTTCAGAGCTCAGGGGCACTTGTTTGGGATCAAAGCTGCCTAATTGTGTTTTTAACAAGGCGCGGGCCGAACTGACTAAATCTAAACTACTTAAAGTCGGGGATGATAAAGGAACATGTGTTAACTCATTCATAATAAACCTCTTTCAATAATATAAATGAAGATTGCAAATCCTATTGTCTATTGTCTATTGATTATTGAGAGCACTAAGCAATTGCTGTGCTTGCTCTCCCACAAAATGGTGCTCTGGCTTACTGTAGCTCTGTGAGATAGCCATCTGTAACGCTTCGATTGCCGAGGCGTCATCATCTAAGCTCAGAAAGCACTGCGCAATGCGGAAACTCGCGTCGGGAGAGCAAGCATCCATCACGAGTGCATAACCATAGAAGGTCAAGGCATGCTGGTATTCACCTAGCCAATGTAGGCAAGACCCCAGTCCAAGATGAAAACGTCTATCCCAAGGCTGATGCATGACCAAATAGGTAAAATCGACAATCGCTTCTGCAGGTAAGCCTGCCTGATATTTACTCGTACCTGATAGGTAAATTAGCTCGAGATCTTGACTCGTTAAGCCAGCTTGCTCAGCTAAGGTCTGTTGTTCGACTAAGGCTAACTTGCAGGCTGCTTCAAGCTTTTCAAAATCTAATTCAATCTCTTTATTTATCATTTGAGGTGCCTTTAGCGGTTCAATTTAAATGCATTTACGGGGATCCACTCGACAATGCGAAAATCTATCCATTAGTATGAAAAAAAGATGATGCTCATTCGTTTTTGGCTAGGTAAATGTTCACGAATAAGTGTCTTAAATCGGATTGCTATCCTGTATCTGAATAACGAGAAAATCGTAAACTATCCGATTGAATGCCTTATCTACTTAAAATTTCGGCAAGTCTCCTGTGGTATGGAGTGTGATAGGTGCTAGGTCTCGGCCCTGAGCATTATATTGGCTATCTAACGCGGTGCGATCCTCAGGGTGCTGAAGATCATAGCTTTTACCATTTTGTCCATCGACCAAAAAACATTTACCCGAATCGAAGTGAAAAAAATTCATGGCATGGGAATCTTTCCCCCCACTGACAGGGACAGTGACTATGGCCCGCTTTCCTTGAGGCAAGGCGCTAAATAGTAATGATGAGACAGACTGTTCAGGCGATAACCCTATCGTTTGGCTCTGAGCCGTAACTTGACTGATAACACCTGCTCTCGTGTCTATCGCTTCCCAAAACTTGAGCGGAACGACGCTATCATTTTGTCGAGCCAACATGAGTCCCATATTGACATCGATAGCCTTAGCGCATGTTATACAATTACGTAATGCAATCGCACCTGAGTTGCGTCCAACAAGGTAGTCGAACGCGTTCTGCATGCCTCCGTGAAATTTATACGGGTTAGCTTTAGTCGCGAGATAATGCAGGCCTTCATTGATATCCAACTGAAGTAATTTATAACAGTTATCACCTGTGGTGGTGGTTTGGTGCTGCCCTATACCTTGGTAGAATGTAGCTTCATCTGCATAAACATCCGCTTGGGATTCGCCAAGATTAATATCCTCATCGCATAAAACAAAATCATCGAAATTGTCTAGTTGCGGTGCATCTTTGGGGGCGGGTAAACCATAAAGAGCCCCTAAATTGGTATTACCGACTTTGGCCTGATATAGCACTCGTATTAGCCCTTCATCCTCCATGCCATGAGCAGTAACGTAATTAAGTAATTCGTAACGAGATGGTGTGACGGCATAACGCAGAAAATTATCCTCACAGCTCATAAAACCTTTAGCCACCAAGTCGCCAATATTTTTATAATCACTTGAAGATAAAGCATTTTTAAGTAAACCGCCGCGAAATTCACCATTTGTTTCAGCGCGATTAGAAAAGGTCCACTGAAGATCGCCAAATTGAGCGACAAAGATCGCAGCTTCGCTATCATTAGGGAGAATTCCAGTAAACTTTTCACTGCTAAAGCGAGGATCTGTCAAGCTATTTCGCAAGGCTTGTTGTACAACTTGATTGTCAGACATACATTGAATATTGCCTTCAATATACTTTTCCAGCGTGAGTGAAGAGGCCATTTTTCGTAAGTCATCACTGGCCGTTATTGTGGTTTTCACTGCGGCAACTTGATAGAAATGTGTGTCTATATCGCGGTTATCCGTTTGATAAATTGTACGGCCACCAATACTTAGCAACATACGCCATTGCTCACCATTGTCGCCTAGAGCTAATTTAAATTTGGTTTGATGTTGATCGACCGCTAAATTACGTAATGCACAAAACCTTTGTGCCACTTGGGAAGGAGTGAGCACGCCAGGCTGGGTTACTTGCTGATATAGAGCTTGTATCGCTTCGAGTTTCACGCCACCACGAAACCAATCAAGAATTTTGTCCAGTAAGCCCATTTTCCCCGCTTCATCTAAAGTGTTGGCGGTGAGAACCCGCTCTAAGCGGCTCTCGTTAAAGTGATAGGTATGTTGCCTACCTAATGCGACTTCGACAGTCATAATCTTTACCTCTTAATTGACCATGCTCATGAACGGCTTTTGTTTGCCCTAGTACACCAACCAAGTCTCGCCATTCTGATTAACTTCCTTGGCGCCTTGTTTGAGCAATACCTCTCTCAGTGCCTGACGAGCGAGACGTTGTGCAGGCCTACCTGCATCATGGATTACCATGCCGCGGATCTGCTGAATATCCGGCAGACTTCGCCTTAAATCACGTAATTGTTCCACTAACTGTAAAACCGCACTGCTGACCCCCGAGGTATTGCCTTTACTGCAAAAGTCACAAATGGTCAGTGTGTTTTCGTCGACGCGATACACCATCGACCAATGGGGACTATCCCAACATTTTCCCCATTCAAACTGGCTGTTTTCAAAATAAGCAGGACTGACTGTCACCCCTTGACGGGCAAGATATTGACTTACACTATCCATATTGATCTCCTTAGTGTTAAGCCAGTTCGACCTAACACTTAATGATGTTGAATAGAAGCACTGCTAGTTATGTACTGCCGAGCTAATGCGGCCATGCAATTCGACGAGCTCTTTGATCAAGGAGCGCATCTGCTCTGAAATTTGCTTTGCTTTATCATTCAGATCATTAACACCCTTGATATAGCTCTGGGCGTTACTCGCCTTAAAATCACCAATAGTACGCTCTAGCTCAGCCTCTTTGCTTATATTGGCACCGACCACTTTGCCTGTGCCTTCAATCCCTTTGCTAAACGCCCCACTCATGTGAGTCGCAGCATCGCCAAACTTGCCTGATAACCCAACCCCTGCCATACCTATCACGCCTCCGGCGATCTCTAATACACCAGTCCAGATACTCGCTTCGCAGGCCTTATCAATGGCGGAACGTTTATCGTCCATAGAGGCAATTTGTACGTCCCAACCGAGTTGTTGCTGCTTAACGTTGTAGTCCTGTAATACGTTGCGTAATTTTTTAAACATCTCGGCCAATTTCAGCATAAGATCATTAATTTGCGAGATAGCATCCATACCGTCACTGGCACAGTTGTCATTCAGTTGATCAGTCTTGTCTGTGTTAACGGGCGCTGGAGTGTGGCCTTGGCCCGAAATAATGTTGATATCTGTCATGGTAAACCTCACTTATACTGTTGAACCTGCAATACGAGCTTGTAGTGCGCCACTCTGACTGATCGCCTTACTGGCACCGTCTAAGCTGTCGCCTTGTTTTTCAATCAGATCTTTTACAGTTTTCATTTGCTGTTCTTTAGCTTTGTCGTACCACTCGTAGCAAAACTCTAAGAAATTCTGTTTTAAAATCAGTTCTTCAATTTGCTTTTGCAGTTTGGCTTTCTCAACGGCTATGCTGCCATCGGTAATCGCTTTTCCTGCACCAGCGGTCGCACGGATCACATCTAAGGTCGTAAAAGTACATGCCTTGATTGCCGTTTTAATCACTTCATGGCTAACCTCTTTCACCACTTGCTTAGTGATTTCCTCGGCAGTGACCTGGACGCCTTTCTTAATAGCCTGTTTGCCGACTTCTTCGACAGATCGAGTCACGAGTTGCTCAATCGCCTCTTTACTGAAGGCATCCATCAGACCGCTGGCAAGTTTACGTCCCCCCTGTTCAGCGGCTTCTTTTAAACCCTTGCCTAAGTTAGCCATAACTTGGTCAGTAACTTGTTCGGCAACTTGCTTACCAACTTCTTTCGCGACATTAGTGACCGCTTCGGTAGAACCTTTAGTAATACCATCAACGAGTTTAGGAGCCGCTTCCTTCATCGCCGTTTCTGTACCTTTGGCAATTGAACGTGTCGCTGAAATTGCCCGCCCTGCTTGGAAGATATCCAGTGCCATGCCCACTATTTCGCAACCTAATTGCACTTTGCCTGCCACATCAATTACGCTCTGGCATTTATCTTTATCTGCCCCACATAAGATGGCGGTTTCTGCCGCGGCTTTAACCATGCCAGCAACCCCTGCAGCGAGATAGGCAGCACCTCCGGCAATTTCTAATGCGCCCCCCGCAACATCACCAACCGCACAGCGTAAGGCGCCTTCGACCAACTTAATTACACCGTAAATGGCCTCAACCGCTCCGACAATCCAGTCGAAAATGGCTCCGAAAATTCCACCCTTATGGGCCTTATCAGCTTGCTCGATAGCTTTTGCCAGTTGCTCTTGATATTCCTTCACCTTTTTATCGCGCAGGAACTCTTGAGTATCGGTCATTATCTTGCTAGCTTTCATGGCCGAGCTTGCTGTGTCTGCGAAGGTCGAAATACTGAGATTCGCAGCCATCATGACCATGGAATCCATGGACGCTTTTTCTAATGAATTCAATGATCCCAATCCACCAACAGTGCCCGTCTTAGGATCTGGGGTAAAAAAGGGCGTTAAAATACGCTGCAATGCCCTTTGTGCATCTTTCATTGTGACTGGACCTTGATGCTGATCTTTATGCTCAGTTTGAGTGAGCGTCACAGGCATGGACCAGTCTGGCAAACTTGCTTTGCTAATAGCATGCGCCTGGGCGCTAGCATAATTGGCCGACACATTCTCAGGGCCTCTTTCTGTCACACTATTAATTGACATGGGAATTCTCCTTCGCGAGTGTGGCTAGCCCGCGCTGTGCACTGGCGGCAATCCCTGTGCTCTCGGGGTGGCCTTCACACCAACGTAGACTGGCGTTAAAGCTTCTCTGGGCATAATCATGGTTACCTAACGCCAAGTAACTCAAACCAGCATGATAAGCGGGTAACGGATTATCGACTTTGATCATCCCTGCCCGGCCCAAACAGAAAATGGCCTCTTCATGTTCGTGTAACTGCTGGCAGCATATTCCTAGAGAAAAGCAGTAGTCGTAATTCCATTGGTCTATGCGCATTAAGAGGTAAAAGATCCGCTTCGCCCCCTGTTGATCACGGCAAGCCATTAACTGCAACGCGTATTGGTACAACACATTCAAGTCACTTTGCTCGACGTCAGCCAACATACGCAGTGAGCCTCCCCGTTGCAGAAAGTGTTCAATTACTTCAAATTCTTCCTGTTTCATAACTGACTCCCTAACGGACATTTTGGGCGATGGATTTATTCATCTCGGCCAACATGGTCTGCATGCTATTGAGTAAACTGACGGTCACGTTATAGGTCTGCATAATTTTCTGCAGTTGCAATTGTGACTGGGAGACAAAGTCAGAGGCACGATTTGAGACCGATTCCAAAGCCGATTTCACCGCTTGCAACTTACCTTTATCTAGACCTCCAGCAGCGCCAAGGGCATTGGCAATCTGTTGCATATGTACCTTACTGATGCTTTGCCATGATTGCTGTCCGACTTCGGGAAGACCCCAGATATAATCACAACAACGCTGACCATCGACCTTGATGCCGTGTTCATCCATATAACTGATCACATCTTGCCAACTCGCCGATTGCATTCCTTCTGGTCCAGCTGCGGCAATTTTGTCTAGTAACTTTTTCAAATAAACAGCGGAGGGATCATTGTGACTGAGATAAGCAGAGATACTCATGCCATCAACGTCAAAGCCATTGTCACTCATATACTTAACGACATCAGCAGGCAGATTTACCGTGGCTTTATCCCCTTGCTTCGCGACTTGAGCTATCGCCTCATCGACGCGATTCGCCATGTCTTGAGCTTGGCGCGACACATCGGCCTTTTGCTGCATTTGGCCATACTTAGCATCGGCCAGTTCTGACAACAAATTCATAAACATATACAGTACTGCAATACCTCCAGAGAGCACTGAATCTCCGCGAGACGCTATCTGAGCTTTCACCTCATCCGACGCTTGACTGTTGGTAATACTGGTACCTTGAGTTGCTACATTTGTAATTTCCACAATGATGACCTCCAACAAAAAACGATATCGCACTAAATTAACGAATGTTTTGTGCAATCGACTTGTTCATCTCCGCTAGCATGGTTTGCATACTGTTTAATAAACTGACGGTAACGTTGTAAGTCTGCATAATTTTTTGCAGCTGTAGCTGAGATTGTGAAACGAAGTCAGAGGCACGGTTAGATACAGATTCCAACGCCGCTTTCACCGCTTGTAACTTACCTTTATCTAACCCTTTACCGTCGGGGTCATTCTTGGCTAGGTACTTATCGATGGTCATACCATCTATGGTGAAACCATTGTCATGCATGTATTTCACGACATCATCAGGAAGTTTACCTACGGCTTTATCACCATCTTTGGAGACGTTTGCAATGACCTCATCAACCTGATTTGCCATATCTTGCGCTTGACGAGAAACATCAGCTTTTTGCTGCATTTGACTGTATTTGGCATCGGCTAATTCAGAAAGCAGATTCATAAACATATATAAGACTGCAATTCCCCCTGAGAGTACTGAATCACCGCGTGAAGCAATTTGATTTTTGACACTTTCAGGTTGTTGAGAGTTAATAATGCTAGTGCCTTGATTACCTACATTTGAAATATCCATAATAACACCTCATTAATTATTTAAATTAAGCATGATTTTTATTGAACTTACATATAACTTCTAACTTTTTTAACCTTGTCAATCACCTTTTCTTTAGAAGTTGAGTCAATATCATTATCAACCTCACCAGATTCTATTTTACCTAACAAATTAAATTGTGTTTCGAGACTTTTGAAATGATGTTCCAATTCACTGACTTTATTCATAACAGTATTTTGCTGTGATTCAAATCCACCAGGGAATGCATTCTTTAACTTAATCAGCTTAGCTAATGCTTCAGGATCCCTATCAGAACGTTCAACTAGAAGATTTATTTCTTCTTGTAGCGCTTGAAATTCTTTAATATGTTCTCCAAGTGCTGCTTTACGTTGCTGAAGATCTTGCATAACTGATTTTATATCACTGAACATATCCATAACTAACCCCTTGACTTATATATTAATACTATTATGTATTGAAGATACCTAAAAACGATGGGAATAAAACAAAACTGGTCAAACCACTAGATTAAAATTTAAAGCTATTTTTTATAACGTGAAAAAAGTGTGTCTATAACTATTTCTGCCGCATTGATAGCTTCATCTAACAATGGAATTATTCCACTATTACCAGATAAGATATTACTGCGCATTTTAGCTAGTCTATTATGGTAAGCCTCCTGTTTGTAATTATGTGATTTAATATCATCCTCAAGCTGTGTAATTCTTGACATAATGCCTCCTAAAAAATAAGTGGTACATGAATTAACTCACCGGCTCTACTGAGATCTAATCCATGAATGTTCATATACTCCACGACATAACCATTATCTAATTTGCTACCCGTTGATAACCGAACACCACTCGATAACTCTATGAATGGAGACTGAGCATTACCACCATAGGTCACCACAGAAGCATTTAATAAATGATTAAGTTCGTTTTGTACTGGAATATTTTGAAATACTAACTTCAATCCATTGGCATGCGTTGGTTCTAATCCTTGCGCAACAGTCATAATCTGTTGCTGTTGTTGTTCACTGACTTTACCTGTCATGACGATGGCATCATTGATCCGCTCTATCATGAGACCAACCAGTAAATTTTTGTTTCGCAATGCGGAGATTAACGGTTTGAGCTGACTGTCAACCTGATTGCTAACTTGCCAATTAACAAGTCCGGGCAAGTTATTCAAGCTAGACACCGCTTTATCCCAGCGCTCCCCTGACTGAATGGCGCCTGAGATAATGACATTGCTGGGCTCACTACCTAAGGTCACAAGGGCATTGGCAAATCCATTTTGGACTAAGACATCTTTGACATTACGTATCAACTGATCGCCACAAGTGGTCTGCTCTATAAATAAAATACCTTGTCCTTTGATATCACCGAGAAACTGCGCCATACGTTGTGAATCTTGGCAAAAGCCGCTCAGTGTCACCACGCCATCTTTTGACCAATGGGCTTGAACTCCGTTTAAACCGTCGGTCTGCAGCTGCTGCGATAACCATTGTGCTTGTGTCAACTCGGCGATAGGCATCTTTGCAGGAGCTAATAACACTGTCGCTAATAGCACCATAGAGAGCATTGAAACTATCGCCAGTAACCACCACGACTTCTTTGCCTTTGTTTGAAAATGTGATGGTATTGCCTGTTGCTGTAATTCATCGATGCAATGGCCTAAGAGGATACCCACACCAGCGAGTTCAATAACTTGCCCCAATGGCAACATATTGACTTCGCTTATAGGCTGTCCAGCTATCCAAGTCGGTACCCAAGACTGCAGCCGAACCCCCGCTTCATCGATCAATAAATCCACTTGTTCTACGTGTTCAAGTGTGGCTAACACATCACCATCGGGTCCGATGCTTAAGCTACCAAGAGGCAAAGATAGCTCTCGTCCTTGCAATGGACCGTTTAACCATAAGAGCTTGTATCCTGAAGACATATCAATCTCCTTGGTTAACGGGTTCCGCTTTGATCAGGAACAGACGCATCACGCTTTGAGTGTGGTGATCTGTGCTTCTAAACAAACCGCCCAGTAATGGTAGATCGCCTAGTAACGGGATCTTGTTCTGGGTCGTTTCATCTCTATCTTGTACGAAGCCGCCGAGTAACAGACTCTCCCCCGATTTCAGCGTCGCCTGAGTCGAGATCTCGGAGTTTTGCACTTGTGGTAATGGTTCACTACGGCTCACTGCTTGGCTCTGTTGACCATCCTGAATATTGAGATCCAACATCACAGCCTGATGACCTACTTCATCAATCAATCTTGGTGTGACTCGTAATAGAGAACCAGTGGTCACTGACTCTAATTTAGCGACTTTATCCCCTTCCAACTTAGTGTAAAATGTCACGTTTTTATCGAGTACTGCTTGCACATTGTTTAACGTAACCACAGAGGGACGTGAGAGCACTTTGGCCTTAGAGTTCTTCTCTAGTGCATTGAGGCGCATCATGAAGTTGCCAGTATTGCCTATGACAGTGGAAAAATTGTCACTGCTATCACCACTGTTGAAACTGACTGAACCACCCCCTAATTTGGCTGACGCCGACCAATCTATGCCCAACTGTTTAAAGTCAGAGGCATCCACATCGAATATCGATACAGACACTTCAATCATGGTGGGCTTAGTATCGAGTTGTCTTATCAAAGAGCCATAAGTGGCCATATCACGGGCACTTCCACGGACTATGATGGCGTTTTGACGAGGATCAGCGGCAAAGACTGGACCGCTAATATTACTCACAGAACCCGCCACTGCATTGGCGACTTGTGTACCTTGATCCATTTCTTTTAGCACCGTGACTAATCCTGGAATACTCACAGGTTGGCTACGATATTCATAAATAGAGTCTGTGGCAGATGCGTATTTCAGTGGATAGACTTTAACCGTTTCTTGGTTTTCTGTGGTTTGTTTAGCATTGGCATCAAGTTGTGCCGTAAGTTTGGTGACACTGTTAATGCATTCGGGTACACCAGTGACTTGTAAGCCACTGATCCCTGCCATAGATTTAATGTTACAGACCCCCTTATCTAACACTCCTGCACTGCGCAGGTAATGGTCGACCTTAGTCGCGGATAAGCTAGTTAACGGTAGCACTTCACTATTAATTTCACTGGCTTTGTAAACATATAAGACTTCGTTGTTGTAGTACCAAACTAAGCCATAGCGACGGGTCAGATCTTGAATAACGGATTTAGGATCTTGTTCTTGGATTTGGCCGATATAGTTGTCGTTGACCTTGTTACTGACAATGACTGGTACGCCGTAATTATTGGCAAAGTCTTGGATGACGGAGGCTAGCGCAGTGCCTCGACTGATCATTACAAAGGGTTCACCTTGCCATTTAATGTTTGTCAGTGGTGCAGCCTGAACTAGGCCAATCTGACAAAGTAACAGTAGACTGAGTAGTTTTTTCATACTGTCCTCCCGATAAGTGAAGCTCGATTGCTATCAACAGGTGTAAGCAGGCTCTTTTCGAGAAACCTCGCTATAGCAAGTTGCATGACAATCCCTTGAGATAAAGCTTCATCATCTTGAATTTCATCGTAATAACGCCATAACAACCAGAGTTCACCTCTAAGCTGAAGGCCACAATCTAAGGCGTGATCACTAGCGGCTAATGCGAGCGTTGCTTGTGTTAGCCAATCCACAGCAATATCGGTCGAAATCGCTAGCACTATTGCAATAGATACAGAGGTGTCAGTTTCGAGAACGAGGGCTTGTCTTTCGGCTAAGGTCCAAGTCGTGTTTCCTTCGACGTTTTGGCTAGCCAAGAAGCCACTTTCAATCAATCTCGTCAGCATTTTCACACCCTGTTTCACTTTCATGGGATCAGTATGTAAGTGTCTAAGCCTAGCGCCCATCAGGTGAACACCTTAACTACTTAAGGTAGGTAGATGAAAAATACCAAGCCTCAGTTATTCACCTGATAGCACTGGCCGTTAATGTGGTTAAGATGAGAAAATGGTTCGAATGGATTTCGAAGTTCATGCAAGAACAAGATGAATAGCGTATTTTTAACTGACAAAGGCCGAAATAAGATGAGCAGAGAACATAGATGAAGATCCAATGGAAGTTTTCCTTAGTTACTAAGCTCACTGTCTCCTTTATGTCAGTGCTCGTAGCTCTATGGCTGATGATGGAATATCTATCCTATAACAACACGTTCAGCCATACACTCGAACGCTCCTTAGTTGCCTTTAGTGAGCTCAGCGGATTACGGGCCGAGGTGAGTAATACACTTTTCACCGATGCCAGTTATGATGTGCGCCAGCTCGATAAACAGCTCAAACAGTTCGCTTCAATAGACAAAGTGAATGACCAGGAAATTGTGTCTCATTATTTTCCATTCCAAGCGAAAAGCCATGACGATACTTTGACCATGTGGGTCGCGCAAACATTTGGCAGTGCTGGACAACACAGATATTTAGATACTTTCATCTTGAAACCTAACGAAGGTATTACGATTTATGCAGCATCCGATGCCAATGATGAATATTTTCAAATTCGTCTACGCGAGATAAAACAGCTCTCAGTACAAGCGTCGACTACAGGTTATCGTTGGGGAACACCGCTCAAGGACAAGAATTCTGAGGACTACCACTTAAGTTTCAGTTACTCGAGTGACCCACAGGATCCACTAGCCCCGCAAGTCGGTTTTAGTATCAATTTAGCGTCAGCAATGTCACTAAATAATGCCTTAGGACCTGGGGACATCAGCTTTTTCATGACACCAAAGGGGGAGTTATTTTCTAAATCTACCTTAACCTTAACTCCGTCGATACTCGTTAAACTCAAAGATGAATTTAGTCATGACCACCCACATGCTAAGAACACCGCACACCCATTAGGCGATTACTATGTCATAAAAGAGCATATTCATGGGCCAGGCTGGCAGCACATCACGTTAATTTCAGATGTCTATCTTAAAGATATGGCGTTAATACCTTTTTTTAAAGAACTGCCATGCGCTCTGTTGGTCTTAGTTTTGACAGCAACTATCCTACTGAATATATTAAAGATTAACCTTAGCAAACCTATGAGAAACTTCGTAAATATCATCAATAATGCCAGTCAGTCGACCTTCGAACACCGACTACCACAGGATCGTAATGACGAGCTGGGACAAATTGCGAAAGCCTATAATCATCTACTCGATACAGTAAAAGAAAGCTATGACGAGTTAGAGCAAAAAGTCACCCTTCGTACCAATGAATTAGCCTTGGCTAAGCAAGAAGCAGAAAAGGCCAATGAACGTAAAACCGAGCATCTAACAACTATCAGCCACGAAATTCGAACTCCATTGAATGGTATTACTGGGTCGCTCGAATTACTACGTAATACCCAACTGACACCTAAGCAAATGGATTTGCGTGATACCGCATATAATTGTGCCAATTCTTTACTCGCCATTATCAATAATTTGTTGGATTTTTCCCGTATAGAAGCCGACCAAATTGAAATGAACTTACAGTCTTACCCCATTTTGAAGTTGGCTGATGATGCAATGATCACCATCCAATCTCGGATCGTGAATAAACCCATCACCCTAAAATGCTTAGTCAATGCTAATGTCGCCGAGAAAGCACTACTGGATCCTCTGCGAGTCAGGCAAATTCTGGTTAACTTGCTCGGTAATTCGGCTAAATTTACCGAAGCTGGCCAGATTTTATTACGTATCGAAGTGGTTAAGCAGCATCTGTATTTTAGTGTGGAAGACACGGGGGGAGGGGTTGCTATTCAAGATCAGCAGCGTATTTTTGAACCTTTTGCACAAACTTGCCATCATAAATCGGGCACAGGGCTTGGTTTACCTATCTCAGCGAAACTCGCCAGCAAAATGAAAGGCAAACTCACAATGTTTAGCACTTTGGGCGAAGGTAGTACCTTTATTCTCGATTTACCCTTAGTTGATCCAACTGCGCCCTTATGTTTGCCTAATACGGTGATTGTCGCTCCTTTAGCCTTACATCCACAACTCACACTCTGGGGAGCTTGCCCCATTGAAGGGGATAATCCGGCATTAGCATCTCCTGAACTGGCTCACTTGCCGGCTCGTTTATGGCAGAGGCTCTTTGAAATTCGCCACAACCTGCCACATAAGCAACGTCAACATACCCCAACACTTCTCCCTTGGCGATTAAAGATCCTCTTAGTCGACGATGTCGAAACTAATCGCGATATCATAGGTAAAATGTTGCTTGAATTAGGACAACAAGTCATTGCCGTTAGCAGTGGTGAAGCCGCGTTAGAAAAAGGTACTCGACATATCTTCGATCTTGTCCTTATGGATATTCGCATGCCAGGACTCGACGGTTATCAAACAACGCAACGATGGCGCAATAGTGAAGATATTCTCGATGGTGATTGCCCAATTTTTGCACTCACTGCCAACGCCAATCCTAAAGAGCATGACACAATAGAATCCGCGGGTATGAATAGTTATATCACCAAACCAGTGTCATTGAAGCAACTTAACCATGCACTCGAAGCCGCGGCTGATATGCAGTTAGATCGTGATATGCAGCTCGTGATAAACAATGAAATCGATGCGCCTATGATTGATTTTTCGCATACAGATCTTAATCATAGACTCGCCGTGCATCTGGCAGATATGGCACATCAGGCCAAGTTACATATAGAGAATCAAGCTTGGAAAGAATTGAGTGATGTACTGCATACCATCAAAGGTAGCGCTGGCTTAGCAGGTAAAAAAAACATTGCAAATGAAGCGGCAGATTTAGAGGTAGCACTCGAAACGAAAGAATGTTTGAGCCTAGCAGAATTTAGCGCACTCGATAATTTAATTCACGCATTAGACGCTGAAAGTTGATCTTAGACTAAAAGTGCAAGCACGGCACAAACTGTGCTTGCGCCACATCCATCTTTATAATCCGAGTCTTTGCACCCAATGCATTAACTCGGCGACATTATGCGCATTAAGTTTGCGCATTAAATTCATTCTGTGAGTCTCTACCGTTTTTAAACCAATCACTAAATCTTCAGCAATATCACGGTTGCGGCGCCCCTCACAGATCAGTTTTAGCACTTGTTGCTCGCGGGGGGTCAGCAAAGGGATATCCCCATCGACCACTCCACTCAAAGCGGCTATTTGCTGCTCATCTAAACTAGGATCGATAAAATTTTTACCCTTACTCACACACTTAATTGCCGCTAATAGTGTGCTCTTAGGGCTATTTTTTAATACATAGCCATTGGCGCCTACATCAAGCGCTTCCCGTGCACTTTTTTCCTCAATCGTCGCCGTTAACATAATAATCATCATCTCTGGCCAACGTTGTCTGAGCTGACGGATCACGTCCAATCCACCCATTCCGGGTAATTTAAGATCCATAAAGACCAGATCTGGCCTGAGTTTGAGGCATTTCTCGTATACCGCAAGCCCATCTTCAACCGAGCCAATCAGATTAAGTTCAGGATAAGGGGCTAAACAGCCCCGTAATCCATCAAAAATCAACGAATGATCATCGACCACTAAAATATTGATCACTTTTCCATGACTAAATGCCATATACGTCCCTAGACTCTAATACTCAAAATCATAAAAAGTTTTTAAAACCATCGATGAAAAAATGATTTAACAGCATTAAAACCCGTTTAATATTTAAGAAATAATGAATTAATCAGTTAAAATAGTTATACAAAAATAGTAATCATGGTGCAAGTTTAATGTATAAAAATAAAAATTGAATAGCAACAGGATTAGTTTTTCTCTCTCAGGTAACTCAGTTTTCCTTCATAACTTTAAGGAATGATGCTACTAAAGGATTGATAGCTTATTCTATATATGGACATGTGTACCTTAACGGATACAAAACACTTGATGGTAATGGCCGACATTTTTACTGGTTGGGCTTTAGTATAGTTGGTAGAGAAGCTTTTGCAAAAAATGATATCGGGTTACTCAACAACAAATCATTTAACCAAAATAAAGAATAGTTGCTATTTGATAAAATTTATAATGTATGGCCAGTCGTTTAGGCATATTTTAGTAGTTAATTATCTAAGTTCAGACTTACCCATTATTTATAGCTCTTCACTCTCACATTAATCAGAAATTATTTACAATAAGACTATTAACATTTACCCTGGATATAAAATAAACAATTAAAGCCAAGAGAGTTATATAATAGCTAACTATTAACCCTATTAACATTACACATTAACCATTAACCATTAACCATTACACATTAACCATTAACCATTAACCATTAACCATTAACCATTATTAAATTAATTTTTTAATCTATCATGTACAGTCTAATTACTCTAACACCTTTCAAGCTGGTCAATTTTTACTCAACTCATCTAAGAGTTAAAGCAAGTTACTGTTTTAGGAAAAGTGTTTTAGTGATGTATTTATAGAATCATGACACTCATCATAGATACGCTTTCACCTTTAACTTTAAACCTTTATAACTCTTTTTCTGAGGTAATATTTTGATGCCAAATTATTTAACTTGAGGAGATAAAAATGCTCCAAGCTAATACTATAACTAAAAATCGCTACCACACTAAAACCCTAAGTAACTGAAAAATATTAAAGGATGTAGGGGAAACGGCCAAAATTAAAGAAACTCAAGAGTCATTGCTAGCACAATGATTAACACTTGAAGATTTAGCAAGGCAATCTACTGTATCAATAAAACTTCGCAAAAACGTGTAGTAGCCGAACAGCCAGAGCTTACATTTTAATACACTGTTAATCGCGAAAGAGGGTATATAAGCAGAGCACTGTAGGATACCCTAATAATTCATAACCCAACAGCCATGAATTAATGAGAGTTCGGCCTGTTTCTTCGCAGCACAAAGCGCGTCATCTGCTGATATGGAATAGTCATGCCGTCGCCGTAACAGCTCTTTGCCCATCCTGACTGTCGATAACACATTCAGTTTCTTCACCGTGTTTGCTTGGAAGTGCCGCTGTAATTACTGCATTTCTCCGTATAACCCTACGCACAAAAATGCCTGTTACACCAACAAGGCTATCGATGTGCCGTCCTAAATGAGTTAAGTTAGTGAAGCTATCAGTGTTGATGAATAGATAAGCGACCGTGCTGTGTAGCAGTGTTACGAACGAGAGCCTGAGATGGTGAACTGACAGTTAAACATGGACGTTGTTTGGCAAAGGAGATCCAAGAAAGGATTGCTGTTGCTCCCCCTTTGGGTCAACTATTGATTTAAATACAGAAACGAACGATCCCATTCGACAACAATAACGCCAAGTTACTGGCCATCCCCAGTGAATAACCCAATGATTAATCGAATTAATTATTCAATTCGACTAATTCATGCTGGCGAGGATCACCTGCGTGGCATCAAAACAGGCGAAACATGATTCGCCGACAGCCAAACTCTGCATTTGGGTGAGTGGCATCACTGAATAGATGATGTCTTTGCCATCAATATCTATGGCTAATTCGGCCTTATCGCCAAGTTCAGTCACGCTCAGCAAACGACCGCTTAGGCAATTTTGCCCATCCACTTCACAGGCATGAGTCGTCGCCAGTACTGCGGGGGCTTTAAACAGTAACAACACGGATTTATCCAGGGCTAACTGCAAGCGCTCGCAGCTCGAATGAGTCACTGAAATCTGAATCTGTTGTCCGCCCGATAAGGTCACGCTGATTTTGTCATTTAATCCAAATGAATCAATGCTATTGATACGCCCCGTTAACTGATTGCGGGCGCTAGTGTTGAGGGAGAAATGCGCCATCACATCCAATAAACTGTGCATATCGACGGACTCATCGAGCAAGGCGGCCAAGGCCATTTCTTGTACTTGGGAGGTGATGGAATACACCTTAAGCAACCGTTCGCCAAATTCGGTGAGTTTAGCGCCGCCACCGCCTTTGCCGCCCTTTTCGCTACACACTACGGGTTCGGGCATGGCGGTGTTCATTTCATTGATCGCGTCCCACGCCGCTTTATAACTGATCCCCGCAAGCTTGGCGCCTTGGCTGATCGAGCCAGTGTTGGCAACCTGCTCAAGCAGGCTTATCCGCCTAGGATTGGCGAAGGGCTTATCCCCGAGGGAAAGCGTAAGTAATGCATGTAAATCCATCGTCTATCCAGCACCCAAGTCTGACTTGAGTCCTATTGTCCTTCATCGTCTTGAGGATACCAATAAGATTGCCGAGATATTTCAGCGGATGAATACCATTAATCCGCAAGAAACCGCACACAGATCACTAATTGATTGCTTAGGGCTTGAATGATCGATATATAGGTTGGTATATAACGATCACTTTTTATCACGGAGGAACACAATGAAATCCATTCACCTTAAGCAATTACTGCGTTTTACCACGGCTTCATTATTCACAATGGTACTGACATCTAGCCCTATTTTTGCGGCAGACAATGAGCAAGTGACTGTTTTTGCAGCGGCATCGCTCACCAATGCACTTAACGAAATCGGCCAGCAATATGAAAAAGAACACAATACTAAGGTGATATTCTCCTTCGCCTCTTCTTCAACACTGGCAAAACAAGTGGCCAATGGTGCGCCCGCCGATCTGTTTGTCTCGGCGAATCAAAAGTGGATGGATTATCTGGTCGATGCTAAAGCGGTCGATGTTAACAGCCGAAAAACCTTGTTAAAAAATACCTTAGTCTTGATTGCCGAGAAAAATAGTCCCATCACAGAAGTCGTGCTCAATGGCGATTGGGATATTAAAACCGCATTAAAAGGCAGTCGTATGGCTGTTGGCGATCCAGATCATGTACCCGCTGGACAATATGCCAAGCAAGCCCTCGAAAACCTCAAGCAGTGGCAAGCCGCTGAGCCCTTACTCGCCCGTGCTAACAATGTCCGTGCCGCCCTCGCTTTGGTTGAACAGGGTGAAGCGCCGCTTGGCATAGTGTATTCAACCGATGCGAAAGTCGCTCAAAAGATCAAAATCGTTGGCACCTTCCCAGAAACGAGTTACAGCCCAATTGAATACCCTGTCGCCTTAGTCAAACAAGAATCGACCGCAAGCGCCAAAGCGTTCAATGAGTATCTGCAGGGCCCAAGCGCAAAAAATGTGTTTGAGAAGTATGGCTTTGGAGTGAATTAGGGTGCTGAGTGGTTCTCTACTAAGCGACTATGAAATTGCCGCACTGCTGCTCAGCTTAAAGGTGTCATCCGTTGCCGTTATCGCCAGTTTACCCTTGGGTATTTTGTGCGCTTGGGTGCTGGCCAGAGTCGAGTTTCCTGGCAAGGCTATATTTGACAGTGTGCTCCATCTACCACTGGTGTTACCGCCCGTGGTAGTGGGTTACCTCTTGCTGATCAGCATGGGCCGCCAAGGTTTTATCGGCCAGTGGTTATTTAATTGGTTTGGCATCAGTTTTAGCTTTAGTTGGCGCGGTGCGGCCCTCGCGGCGGCGATTGTGTCATTTCCGCTTATGGTCAGAGCCATACGCCAATCCTTTGAAACAGTTGATATTCGACTCGAGCAGGCCGCACGCACTTTAGGTAGCAGTCGATGGCGGGTATTTCTCACCATCACACTGCCGCTCACCTCTCCGGGGATAGTGTCAGGCATGATTATCGCCTTTGCTCGCAGCCTAGGGGAATTTGGCTCGACCATTACCTTCGTTTCTAATATTCCAGGTGAAACCCGTACAATTCCGCTCGCTATGTACTCTTTTATTGAAACTCCGGGAGCCGAATATCAGGCCATGCGTCTGTGCATTATCTCAATAGTGATCGCACTAGCATCTTTACTCGCCTCCCAATGGCTGAGTAAAAAAGCCCTGCAGAGGACAGCAAGCGTATGTTAACAATCAATATTGAAAAACGACTCGGACAACTGCAACTGAAAGTCGATACCCAATTGCCATTGCAAGGCGTGACAGCCGTTTTTGGCCGCTCGGGTGCGGGTAAGACCTCGCTCGTGAACCTACTTGGCGGGCTTTCGACCCCAGATAGCGGTGAAATCCGCCTCGACGACAAACTGCTTTATCAACAAGGCAAAGTGAACCTTCCCCCAGAGAAGCGCCAAATTGGCTATGTATTTCAAGAAGCACGGCTGTTCCCGCACTATAGCGTGAAGGGCAATCTCAACTATGGTGTGCGTAAAGCTAACCCAGTCTTGTTCGATAGAATTGTGCAGTTACTGGGAATTGAAAAACTGCTCAATCGCTATCCCAGCACGCTATCGGGCGGAGAAAAACAACGGGTTGCCATTGGCCGTGCCCTGCTGACATCACCTGACATGCTGCTAATGGATGAGCCGCTGGCATCACTCGATTTACCCCGTAAACGCGAGTTACTGCCCTACTTGCAAACCTTATCGCAGGAACTAAAACTGCCGATAGTGTATGTGAGCCACAGCCTAGATGAGATCTTACAACTGGCGGATTATATGCTGGTGCTGCATCAGGGGAAATTGATCGCCCAAGGGGCCTTAAGTGAAGTGTGGAATAGCGAGCAAATGCGCCCTTGGGTGCCATTGCAGGAACTCAGCTCACTCCTCAGTGCAAAGGTCGCCGACAGACATCCCGACTACCCCATGACTCGACTCGTGATGGATGATGGAAACTATTTGTGGGTAAATGGCTACCTAGCTGAGACGGCAAAGAAACTCAAAGTGCGTATTCAGGCAAATCATGTCTCGGTTTGCACTGAGATCCCCAAAGGCTCAAGTATCCGCAACCTGCTAAAGGGAGAAATTAAAGAGTTATACCCCAGTGATAACGGCGAGCAAATCCAATTAAAAATCGCCCTAGGCCGTGATGAACTTTGGGCCAACATCACCCCTTGGGCCTGCGACGAACTGCAACTCACTCATGGCAAAGCGATTTATGCACAAATCAAAGGCGTGACTATGACGCAAATGGATATCGCTGAATCCCACTAGCTCAACCTAGAGCACCGTTCGAAAACCAAATTTCAGGCACAAAAAAACCGACTCTAGGTCGGTTTTAGTTCCTTCATCTGAAGGATTTGGTACCAGTGGCCAGACTCGAACTGGCACGCTTTTAAGGGCGGGGGATTTTGAATATAACGCTTGTAATATCGCTATTACTTTTCATATAGTTACGACACAAATACAAACTTTGCAAATTCTTTGCAAAATAGCATCAGAATCAGACCATGAGCAAACAAGTCGAACGGCATGACATTTCAGACGAATTATACGTCTATAAACAAGATAACAGCGAGCGTTGGTATGCCCGCATCAAAGTTGCAGGTAAGTGGCACTCTAAAGCCACCAAGCAGAAAGAAAAAGAGAAAGCCATTGGTATGGCGTATCGGCTTCAAATCGAATACCAATTTATGGCAGACCGTAATCAACTGGTGAGTTCCAAGCGCTTTCGTGATGTGGCTGAAAAAGCCATTAATACCATGGCAGATATTATCAAAAAGGAGAAGGGCAAAGACAAAGACAAAGACAAAGACAAAGACAAAAATCACAAGTTTACGACCTACATTCAGGTGCTTCGCAAGTACCATATCCCCTTTTTCGATCGCACTTACATCACTTCGATTAATAATGAAAAGCTGCGTGATTTTGATGAATGGCGTGAAAAGCTACTTGGCCGGAAACCCGCAAAATCAACGTTGCTGAACCACAACGCAGCCCTGCAATTAGTGTTTAAGGAAGCCGTAGATTGTAAGTGGATGCTAGCAGCACAAGTCCCCTCACTATCTACCAAAGGGGTTGAATCACAACGTCGCGCGCATTTTTCACCAGAGGAATACGACAAAGCATTCGATGCTGTATATCAGCTTGAGCAAAACAGCCGTAAAGAGAAAACCCGCCAAATTCGTGAGCTACTGATGGACTATATGGAGTTTGCGGTGAACACAGGTATTCGACCAGGAACAGAAATGGAAAGCCTGACATGGGGTGACATCCACATCGATACCAATGAGCACAATATTATCTTCTATATCACTGTGACCAAGGGGAAAACAGTCAAACACACGGGCGTCCGAGAAGTGGTTTGCCGTGATGAAATTTTCTCCAGCGTTCAAGAGTTACGAGAGCGTTTCCCAAACAGAAAGCCTTCTGACAAGCTGTTTCGCTTAGTCGACGGAAGTGAAACCAATGAACTCGGTAAAGCCTTTGATAAAGCGATAAAAGCGGCAGGTTTAAAGTCATCCCCCCATGGCGTTAGAACACTTTACTCATTGCGCCATACCTACATTACTTGGCAACTGATATCAGGTAACGTCAGCATGGAGGTATTGGCTAAACAATGTGGCACTAGCATTGCCATGATTGAACAGCACTACAGCCACGTGACGCCGAAAATGTACAGTAAAGAACTGTCGGGTGTTGACCTAGGCAAAGCCAAGTCCAAAGTAAAAACCAAAAGAACGTCTGGCGTTAAGCAAAATGAAGCGAGATTGACTGAGCTGTTTAAAGAGTGGCAAGTCAGCTACAAACAGCGTGGCTGTATTTAAGCCTTAGACAATGCCTAACCTTTTAGTGATGTTCGACTCGGCAGCAACTCATGTGGCTCACAGTCGAGCACCTCAGCAATCTTGTACAACATATCGAGCGTGATGTTCGCCTCCGCTCGTTCTATACGGCCGATATAACTGCGGTCAATCTCTGCACGTAACGCCAATTCATCTTGAGATAAGCCTTTGTGCTTTCTCATTTTACGCATCGCATGACCAAATTCAGTCGCTAATGTTTTCATAGTGTCTCCTTCGTCACAAGGCAACCACTATGGGAATTTGCTTACCAACTAACCACGGATTATAATCCGCATTTAATGCATATAGTCCTCATTTAAGTCCTTGAGCAAACCTGAGTTCTGCATGTCTAGCAAAGCCGATTGCTCTTCACGTATCACAAGGAAAGGTAATGAACTCCTACAACGTCATTTTTAAAGGTGAGATAGCAGAAGGAAAAGACCGCCATAAGCTGAGTCAGGCACTGGCAAAGTTTCTAAAAGTCCCCGAGGAAAAAGCACATCTGTTGTTCTCGGGTAACCCGATATGCATTAAGAAAGCTCTGAGCGAAAGTGAAGCTAACGCACTAAAAGCCAAGCTGAACGATGTGGGTATCATTACCTACATCAAGCCCGTAGCAACTCAAGCCGCAACGGCACCCCCTGTAGCCACCGCCCCTGTTACACCAAAACAAGTAGCGAAGCCATCGATTGAAGCTAAGCCGTCTACGGCCACTAAACCTACCGTGAAGTCCTATGATGATTTAAGTAAAGGCTGGCAAAAGGTGTTTGCTGAATTTGACCTAAGACAAGCTGACAAGTTGGGCTATTTTGCTTCAGCAAAAAGTCCTGCACATACCTCAAGGCCTAAAAAGGAGCAAATAAAGGGGCAGAATGTGGTTAACATGAATGCACTC
>NZ_JAHKQX010000025.1:0-52868 GCF_019345515.1 Shewanella sp. NKUCC06_TVS
CCACTAATTTATGCATAGGCCCTCCGGTGTGATGGGGTTTCTCTTGGTCGAAAGATCCGATCACTTGGAGGGCTATTAGTTCAACATTTCTTATCCCGAGTTCAGGTTAAATAGTTAGTCAGTTCAGAGCCTCACTGGCATCTCAATCCAAGGCGCATTGATGCAGAAATGGTCATTCCCTTTTAAGTAATGCAACACCGGAGTGGGATGCCTGTGTGGCTCCCGAAGGCGGCTGATGTTAATGGCATCGCGCTTTATACTGCGTTTAAGGCTTTTGACAGAGCACCGCTATGCCTTCAAGCCTTCGCCTTGTCTAAAGCTAGTTAAATTCCCGCTGAATGAACAGATAGTTAATACGATGGGTATTAATGCTCACAATTTCGCCCAGCTACAAGTTGAATACCTTGGGACGTTTCGTAAAACTTACCTTTACCTATAAGTAACTCAATTAATGCTTCGGCACTCAAATCAGTTGCACTACAAGTATGGTATCGAGCCGCCGAGCCAAACTTTTGCTCCATCATGGAAATTAATTCAGGCTTTATAATAGCGGCCCCTTGAGCTACCATCAGCGCCATAACATCATGACCGTGAACAGAATTGGACATATGTCCTCCTAAAGATGCAATATTATTGTTCTTTATATCCTAACGGTTAAATTCGAACCCTGATCTCGCGCACAAACTTTCAAATAGGGACGACTGCGCCGACATCTGTGACGATAATGTGAGCCATTATGTCTTTGATCCTATTACTGACCCAACAGATGTCGCTGTACTTAGTGATCGTTTACTTAGTCAGTAAAACGCCACTGTTTAAACTGTTTGCCGAAACGTCTCCTCGTCTGCCACATAAGATTTTTATGTATCTGATTTTTTCGAGTTTCTGCATCATGGCCACTTATTTTGGTGAGCAAACCTCGGGAGCGATTGCCAACACTCGTGCTATGGGCGCAGTTTTAGGCGGATTATTAGGAGGACCGGTTACTGGTTTTCTGGTGGGGCTGACTGGTGGGCTACACCGCTACAGTATGGGCGGCTTTACTGATATAGCCTGCGCCATCTCCACCACCTTAGAAGGCTTATCCGCAGGGATGATAAGCTTCTACTTAAGACGCGCAGATAAAAGTGAGCTCATCTACAATCCATTACTCGTTTGCCTAGTGACTTTTTATGCTGAAATGATGCAAATGAGCATCATACTTTTGGTCGCACGCCCCTTCGATGATGCATGGGAATTGGTACGTCAAATCGCGCCGCCCATGTTATTAGTCAATTCCGTGGGAGCAGCACTCTTTATGAGCATGATCCGTGACCAAAAAACCATGTTTGATAAACTCTCATCGAGCTTTTCGACTAAAGCATTAAAAATTGCCGAACGCAGTGTCGGATTACTATCCAAAGGATTTAACGAAGAAAGTAGTAGTCACGTCGCCCAAATCGTCATCGAAGAAACCAATGTGGGTGCAGTGGCCATCACGGACAGGGAAAAACTGTTAGCCTTTATTGGCATAGGCGCCGATCACCATCTCCCTGGTACACCGATTTCGTCCAAAATAACCTTAGAAGCCATCAATCAAAATAAGGTCATGTTCGCCGATGGCGTTGAAACGCCCTATGCATGCTCTATTTCTTCTCATTGCCGTCTAGGGTCAAGTCTAGTGATCCCGCTGCGCAGTGATACCGAAGTCATTGGCACGATTAAACTCTATGAGCCTAAGAATAAACTTTTTTTGAATATCAACCGTACTTTAGGTGAAGGTATTGCCCGCCTGTTATCGAACCAAATTCTTTATGGGCGTTTTGAGCAACAGCAAAATCTACTGACTCAAGCCGAACTTAAATTGCTGCAGGCTCAAGTCAATCCGCACTTTTTATTTAATGCACTGAATACCATTAGCGCGATTATCAAACGTGATCCTGATATGTCTAAGCAGCTACTGCAGCAGTTATCGCAATTTTTACGGATCAATTTAAAGCGAACGACAGGCTTAGTGACGCTTGGGGATGAGCTAGATCACATAGCGTCCTATCTCACCATTGAAAAAGCGCGTTTTATTGATAAATTGCAAGTCAGTATCGCGATACCTGAATCACTCTACCACTGTAAAGTCCCCGCCTTTACCCTGCAGCCAATTATTGAGAATGCCGTAAAGCACGGCACTTCGCACATGATTGAGCAAGGGCAGATTAAAGTGACTGGCAAGCTCGAAAATGATGTGCTGGAGCTAGAAGTCACAGACAATGCCGGGTTGTATCAGCCCATTGAGGGCTCAGAAGGCCTAGGGATGAACTTAGTGCATAAGCGAATTCAAAATATTTTTGGCGAACAATACGGCGTGACAGTGGAGTGCGAGCCCGATCAATTGACTCGTGTCACCATAAGATTGCCCATAGAAAGCCCTGAAACATCAAATATGGATAACCGCACGTGATCACTTGTTTAATTGTCGATGATGAGCTGTTTGCTCGTGAAGAATTAGCTGACCTTTTGGGGCAAGAACACGACATCCAAATCGTCGGTCAATGCGCCAATGCTATTGAGGCATTACAGAGCATAACCAAAGAAAAACCTCAGTTAATCTTTCTTGATATCCAAATGCCACGCATTTCGGGCATGGAACTTATTGCAATGCTCGACCCCGATGACATGCCGAAAATCGTGTTTGTCACCGCCTACGACGAATTTGCCGTCAAAGCCTTCGACAATCATGCCTTCGATTATTTACTCAAACCCATAGATGCCGACAGACTCAGTAAAACCCTCACTCGTGTGCGTAAAAATCTAACGCCTCAGGCTATGGACTCCATTACCCCAAAGAGTCTTGAACATATTCCCTGCTACAGCGGCAATAAACTCAAAGTCATTGCAATCCAAGATGTGGAATATGTGTTCAGTGACTTAAGCGGCATCCATGTGGCCAGCACGAAAGGCAAAGTCCATACCCAGTTGACCTTGAAAGTGTTCGAAGAAAAAACCCCACTGGTGCGCTGCCATCGGCAGTATTTGATTTCACCTAAGGCGATTGCTGAAATTGAGCTGTTAGATCCAGGGGCTGAAGTCACCACTCATTTAGGCGATAAAGTACCCGTATCACGCCGCTATCTTAAAAGCCTTAAACAGCTATTTGGCTTTCAATAAACACAATCCAAAAGTCATCTTAGCGACGTATTTTTAGCCATAAGATAGCCAACAACACTCACCGTTAACATACAATGGTAACCACTTAAGCTCACCAATTGCCGCTCACACTGCATTTTCGACCACTCATTGAAATTACAAAGTTTTATATCAACAACTTGTTTACACTCGCCAGAACTCAAATGGGGAGATAACAAAAATGATGTGGTTCCTACTCTGTGTCGGTCTACTGATCGGCGGCTACTTTATCTACGGCGCTTTTGTCGAGAAAGTCTTCGGCATTAACGCTAATCGTCAAACACCCGCTTTCAGTCAAACTGATGGCGTCGACTTTGTGCCTATGTCTAAAGGCAAAGTCTATCTAATTCAATTATTAAACATTGCAGGCGTAGGCCCAATCTTTGGTCCTATCTTAGGTGCACTCTATGGTCCTGCAGCCATGTTGTGGATTGTAGTTGGCTGTATCTTTGCAGGTGCAGTACATGACTACTTCTCCGGTATGTTGTCAGTGCGCAATGGCGGTCAATCCGTGCCAAACCTTGCGGGTAAGTATTTAGGTAAGAGCGCCAAACACTTCATGAACGTGTTTGCTATTGTGCTGTTACTGCTCGTCGGTGTGGTCTTTATCTCTGCGCCTGCTGGCTTACTTGGCAAGCTTACTGGCTGGGATGTCAGTATCTTCGTTGGTATAATCTTCGTCTATTACCTGATTGCAACTGTGGTACCTGTCGATAAAATTATCGGTCGTCTGTACCCCTTCTTTGGCGCTTTATTGTTCTTCATGTCGTTTGGTTTAGCTTTCGCAATTATGCTATCAAGCGAGCATACCTTACTGCCTAACGTACAAGCGGGCGATTTCTTCCAAAACTTAAATCCGAACGACATGCCACTTTGGCCTGCCCTATTCATCACTATTGCCTGTGGCGCAGTATCAGGTTTCCATGCAACTCAATCACCGTTAATGGCCCGCTGCGTTGAAAACGAGACGAATGGTCGCTTCGTCTTCTTTGGCGCCATGATTGGCGAAGGCATTATCGCATTGCTTTGGTGTGCCATCGCGTTGTCTTACTTTGGCGGAGTAGAAGGGTTAAGTGCGGGTATGTCAGGTAACCCTGCCAACGTCGTCTATGAGGCCTCTACTGGTCTGTTAGGCGCTATCGGTGGCTTTATGGCTATCCTAGGGGTGATTATTCTGCCGATTACCTCAGGCGATACGGCTTTTCGTTCTGCGCGTTTGATTCTGGCTGAATTTTTCAACATGCCACAAATCTCACTACCAAAGCGCTTAGTGTTAGCTCTGCCACTGTTTGTTATCGGCGGCATATTGACCCAAGTGGACTTTGGTGTGATTTGGCGCTACTTCGGTG
This sequence comes from Shewanella sp. NKUCC06_TVS, assembly GCF_019345515.1. Taxonomy (NCBI): domain Bacteria; kingdom Pseudomonadati; phylum Pseudomonadota; class Gammaproteobacteria; order Alteromonadales; family Shewanellaceae; genus Shewanella; species Shewanella sp. NKUCC06_TVS. Next base: position 4,509 of record NZ_JAHKQX010000025.1, read on the forward strand.
TAGCAAACCAAGCCACTGCAGTATTAATGCTGTGGACGGCTTCGGCTTACCTGCTACGACATAACAAACTACATTGGATTGCGACAATTCCAGCGATGTTTATGACCACTGTGGTTATCACCTTCCTACTGAACTCGTCAACCTTAGGTGCCGGTTTACCTATGACGGTATCAACCATAGCGGGCATAGTCACAACCTTAGTGATTACAGCACTCTTGATTGTGAAAACCAAAGGTAAAGGCGAAATTGATTTACCGGTTGAAACTGAGCTTAAAGAGACAGTCAAAGACTAGTCAAACAATTCAAATGACCAACCTAAAACAGGCGCTTTATTGCGCCTGTTTTGATCATACTGCTCCACCAATAGCAGCTATCACAGGTTTAAGCTAGCAAGGTATTCAAGCTTGACTCGATACCATTCCACACTGTATCAGGCATACAAAACTGCTATACTCCCGCCATAGCACATTGCAACATGCATAATATGAATCAATCGAATAACCCGCTCCACAGCATTAAACTGGAAACGATCATCACTTATTTAGTCGAGAAATACGGCTGGGAAGAATTAGGTGAAAGAATTAATATCCGCTGTTTTACCCACGATCCCAGCATCAAATCCAGTTTACGTTTTTTGAGAAAAACAGAGTGGGCGCGGGATAAAGTCGAATATCTTTATTTAAGAGCCAATAAATTACCCTTGCCGCCACCCAAAGCAGACTCTAGTCAAGCGGCTAAGAAGCCTGCGGCAAAAATTGCGACGAAGAAAACCAATCAAACTCCCCCTGACAAGTCTGTTAAAAGCGATAAACCTAGCACAGATGACAAAGTAAATAGCCATATTTGGGGTAACAGTTAATCTTCGCCCTCTGCAGCCATAAAACGTGAACAGTCCTCACTTGAGGGCTGTATTGTCATCAGCAATATCGCGCTTTTTGCCAAATAAGCCAAAAATTAGCTTCAGTTTTCCAATTAATGGCCGATAGCGATTTGAGTATCAACACAGTTTGCATCTAATGGAGTATGGAATGAGCATTAATGGAATAAACAGTGCCACAATCGGCTCAACTTTCACTCCGGTATCGAGCGCATATATCGCAACAACTCCTGCCACAACAAAAACGGCGACTAATGAATCGACAGCAGATGCGCAGGATACTCAAGACACAGTCTCCATTTCTTCAGCCGGCCGCGCCGCATTGTCCGCAGATGTAGGTGCCCCTTTAAGAGACAATGCTGCAGCAAAAAAAGATGGAACAGAAAATGATGCGTCAGAAGAGCCCATGACGTTAATCGACCAACAGATCCAGAAAATAAAAGAGCAGATCAAAGCACTACAAAAAATGCTGGCCAAACTTAAAGGAGATGACTCTGAGGTTGCGGAGCAACAGCGTAAGTTAATCCAAGAACAAATAATGCAGCTAAGTAGTCAAATAGCGACCTTGACTGATAAGAAGATGCGCGACGCGCAAAAGTCAGCTTAGACAAAATAACTGACCAATAGTCTTTGTAATACATCCCGTAATGGATGATACCTAGATAGGAAAGCTAAACATTAAACGCCAAACATTGAGCCCATCGCCACGACGATAACTGAATCCGATGCGATCAACACTTAATAATTCACCGCCTAACGGCTTAGAAAACGCGAGGGAAAAACCGGCCTCATAGCTACCAGAAACAATAGTATCTTGCTCTATCTCGCTAATAAATCTAAGTTCATTGAAATACCAATAGCCTACAGCAAAGATCCTTGGTTGCACCTGCAGATCCCACCATTGCCAGCGTGGTGCTAACCCTAAATCAACACCTGTTTGTAGTACTGCAAATTGATCCGAAAACCTACCATAGTGCTCGCTGTACCCAGCAAAGCGTAATCTCGATACCCACACAGCATCATGCCCTGCTAAGGTAAAGTCATACAAGCTACTGATCCCTGAGGCGATAATAGCAACGTTATCGTTTTTATCGAAATTAGTGCCAAAACCGATATCTAAATACCCTTCCATTCGAGTATTTTCGCTCGCCTGCCAATGATGCTCAAAACCTGGGGTAACTGTCATAGTACCTATCGACGACGGCAACTCACCTTCAGTGATATCTTTGGCTAAATAATCAAAAAAGCCAAAGGAGATAGGTAACCGTAACCAAGTTTGGCTACCGCTATCTTTCTTCAAATCAAAGCTTAACGGAATGCTAACGACGGTGGCATTTTGGTTTGCAGCGCGGTAAACGCCAGTGCCAAGATAACTACCAAAGGCGTAAACAGAATTTGGATTAGTGCTAGTTTCTATCGGATTACTACCATTAGCATTATTAGCTGCATGATCGATAGAAAAGTCGGAATAATCCGCTTGAGATGCAGATACGAATGTATTTGTAGCAGAGACACTATCGGCAAAGGTGGTAGGAATAACGCTCAGTAATGCCAAGCACATTAGCGACAAGCTTAATAGCAACCGACTGAAACAATGGCTCAATTGACTTAAACCTTCCTCATTTTTAACTCAATCGGTCGACTCTTTATGATGACAAAACTACTTATTTTCATCCATAAAATGATATTCAGACATCATGTGTCCAAGCTCAGTGGATTTAGTTTTTAAGTACGCTTCGTTATAACGATTTTTACCAACTTGCAGCGGTACGCGCTCAACCACTTCGATGCCAAACTCCTTCATCGCTTTCACTTTACGCGGATTATTGGTCATCAAACGCACATGCTTCACCCCTATCTGTTCCAGCATAGGCTTGATCATGTCGTATTTACGCATATCCGCTTCGAAACCGAGTTGCTCGTTGGCTTCAACCGTGTTGGCGCCTTTATCTTGCAGCTCATAGGCGCGAATTTTATTCAGCAAACCAATGCCACGGCCTTCTTGGCGTAAATAGAGGATAAAGCCACTGCCCGTTTCCGCAATATTTTGCATGGCAGCTTGTAACTGAAAACCACAGTCACAACGCAAGCTAAATAAAGCATCGCCGGTTAAACACTCGGAATGAATACGGCCCAACACAGGTTCATCCGCACTGAGCGTACCGAATGTGAGCGCAACATGCTCTTTACCTGATTCGGTATCTTCAAAACCATGCATGGCAAACACGCCCCAAGGAGTGGGTAACTTTGACGTCGCGACATATTTTATCGACATACTTAACCTTAACGACAACTCTCATTCCATGAGACGAATAAGATCCCTAGAAACAAAACGAGGATTAGGCACTTAGCCAACTAAGCGCACTATTCTAAAGTGTTTTCGAACAATCCAGAAATACTTTAGTGTTTTAATCAACTAAACCAAACATGAATGTCTTTTCGATGGGCAGCACGAAGGAATGGATTAAAACGAAGCAGTGCATTAAATACAAGGAGCACAAACACGTGATCGACACTCGATCCCGTGCCAGTGACATCCTATCCCACATTAAAATTTTGCGGGAGCGTATCCAGTCACTTCCGTTAGCCCCATTTCACGGCCGATAGCCGTCATAGGGTGGATTACCACAAGCCCTTTGACAGACTTTTTCAGTTTGCCCATGTCTGCTTGTTCCGCTTTTGTCAAAGCACGATGGAAAGGCAAACCTTTGATATCTGACCCTTGCTTATTCAATAAGCGGGTTTGTTGCCCTTTCACACTGCCGATTTGCTTAGTGACCGCAGCGATTTCGCGTTTGAACTGGGCAATAATGACGTCATCGCCTCTTTGTTCAGCCGCAGCAAGTTTACGACGAAATTTATCTAATTTATCGTTAAGCTGCTGCAGTTCTTGCTTTAAATTCATTCTGTTACCTTAAATTACCTAAGTTAGCCACAGTAAAATCTTAGCCTGATTATGCTAGCGTCTGTGTCAAGGCCTGAGATTATAGCAGCAAGTTACAGATCCTCGTTACCGCTTTTATAACAAACGAATGATCTGATTGCTGCTACCGCGAAAGACAAGACTCGGATCGGCAAGACTTTGTTCAAATTTTCCGTCCACCAGCACATCAATATAGGCCAACACGGCGCGCTGTTCATCACTCAACTCATCGAGCACATAACCTGTCCACAGCCAAATATCCTTCCCCTTACACTCAGCCTTGACTCGTTTGACGAGCGTCAAAATGGCACTAAGATTAACGGGCAATAAAGGATCGCCGCCCGAAAGCGATAAACCACGACGCACAATCCGCTGATCATTGAGATCGGCAATAATCCTATCTTCCATCGTTTTATCAAACACATGCCCAGAACGGGGATCCCAAGTGCTTTGATTATAACAACCGCGGCACTGGTGCTCACAGCCAGAGACAAACAAGGTCGCACGGGTACCTGGGCCATTGACCACATCGATAGGGAAATATTGATGGTAATTCATTGATGGTCACTCACAGTGCATTTCATCTTTTAACATTGGTACTTACCCCATGGCACCATTGATGCCACGTGATGCCACGGAATAAGTCTAACAGGCAGAATAAGGTAATAGTGTTACAAGTGTTTGATCCTGCGTTTTACTTCTTCTTGCTTGCCATAATTAAAAGGCCGCGCATCAGGACTGCCTAAGTAACCGCACACACGGCGCGTCACAGAAACCCGACTAGGCTCATGATTGCCACACTTAGGGCAAGTGAACCCTTTACTGGTACAACTAAATTCACCGGTAAAGCCACAGTCGTAGCATTCATCAATTGGCGTGTTAGTGCCATAGTAAGGCACGCGGCTGTAGCTATAATCCCAGACGTTTTCCAGCGCTTCGAGGTTATGCTGCATATTGGGATATTCGCCATAACAAATAAAGCCGCCGTTCGCGATAGCGGGATATGGCTGTTCAAAATCAATTTTATCGTAAGGATTTACGCTTTTTTCCACATCGAGGTGGAAACTATTAGTGTAATAGCCCTTGTCCGTCACACCTGTGACTAGGCCAAATTGCTTCGCATCCAGTTTACAAAAACGGCTGCAAAGACTCTCACTTGGCGTGCTATACAGACTAAAGCCATAACCTGTTTCAGCCTTCCACGCATCGGTAGCCGCTTTAAGATAAGCTACAATAGCAACGGCTTTTTCCCTTAATTGTGCATCATCAAAGACATGGGTTTGGGGACCATAGAGTGCATTCATAGTTTCATGCAGTCCAATGTAACCGAGTGAAATCGAAGCGCGGCCATTTTTAAAGATTTGCGCCACATCATCATCTGCCCGTAAACGTACACCACAGGCGCCTTCCATATAGAGGATAGGTGCCACGCGGGCTTTAACACCGTTCAGTCGCTCAATACGGGTATCCAGTGCTTTACGGGCTAATACCAGTCTGTCATCTAAAATACGATAAAATTCAGTCTCATCGCCATTGGCTTCTAAGGCAATCCGCGGCAGGTTTAAACTGACCACTCCCAAATTATTGCGCCCTTCATGCACAAGCTCGCCATTTTCTTCATAGGTGCCTAAAAAGCTACGGCAGCCCATTGGGGTTTTAAATGAACCGGTAACTTTCTCGACTTGCTCGTAGTTGAGGATGTCGGGATACATGCGCATTGTTGCGCATTTGAGCGCCATCTGTTTTACATCGTAATTGCAATCGCCCGCTTTATGATTAATACCATCGCGAATCGCAAACACTAGCTTAGGGAATACTGCAGTCTTGCGATTTTTACCCAATCCCGCCATCCGCACTTTGAGCATAGATTGCTGAATTAAGCGTGATTCCCACGACGTACCTAAACCAAACCCAAAGGTCACGAACGGTGTTTGGCCATTGGCAGTGTGTAAGGTATTGACCTCATATTCCAAAGACTGGAATGCATCGTGACATTCTTTTTCAGTTTGCGCCGTGGCAAAGGCTTTGGCATCGGTAATCTTCCAATTAAGGGCAATTTGGTAATGCTTGTCGTAGCTCTTAGCAACAAATGGCGCTAACACTTCATCGATACGGTTGATAGTAGTTCCGCCATAGATATGACTCGCCACTTGGGCAATAATCTGCGCGGTCACCGCTGTCGCTGTTGAAATAGACTTAGGGGTTTCAATTTCGGCATTACCCATTTTAAAGCCGTGGGTCAACATGCCAGCTAAATCAATCAACATGCAGTTAAACATCGGGAAAAACGGAGAGTAATCTAGGTCGTGGTAATGGATCTCGCCCGCTTCATGGGCAGCGACTACATCCTTTGGCAAAATATGACTTTTGGCGTAATGTTTGGCGACTATGCCCGCGAGTAAATCCCGCTGAGTAGGAATGACTTTTGAATCTTTATTAGCATTTTCATTGAGTAAAGCCGCATTACTTTGCTCAACTAAACCACGGATTTCGAGGTTGAGTTTACTGGTCGCTTCACGGCACACATCTCTGTCGTGACGGTATTCGATATACACCCGCGCTAGGGACTTGTACGGCCCTTCCATCAGTAAATTCTCAACCGCATCTTGTAGATGGTGGATATCGACTTCAGCTAATGGCGCGACGCTCTGACTGATACACGCTGCCACTGTCGCTGCATAGTCGCCATCCTCTATTCCAACTGAGTTTGCAGCGGCATTCACTGCATCCCTTATCCTTGTTTCATCAAAAGGTGTGCGGCAACCATCACGCTTAATTACGACTGGCATTGTTCAGTTCCTCTCCATCTCGCCTAAAAATTAACACTACATCTAGTGATTTTAAAAGCATAAAACACAATATGTAGAGCATTAGGCTACAATGACGGTAAGGAGTCCATGATCCAGATCATAGTTTTTAGGATGAAATAAAAGAACAAACAAGAACTGCAGCTAGGCCCAATTATCTGAAAATTGCGCCTTGACCTGCTGATTAAACCCAGCTAGTTGAATGCGTGACAATTTGTGTTTATCACGCACTATGGATGTGAATTAACGTTTAGCAAGCGCAAGATAACTACTGAGTTGGCCCGATGCAGATTGATGTGCCCCCATAGATGAAGCGAGTTGCATCATAGATTTTAGCCCCTGCCACTGCTGCTTTTGAGCATCCGTAAGCGGAGGTTCAGAATTCAAATAATCCGTCAATTGGCTAAGGACTTTCGTGGCCTTCTGGGCTAGCACCGGCGACTGAGCATCATCCATATTGGTTAAGACGCTCTTAGCATCAACTAAGGTATTGATAAGAGGATTATTGGGTGATTTTTTAGCTAATGATTTGATTTCATCATCTAAAAAATCTTGCAACGATTGTTTAGTCGGCGTCGTTGTGCTCGGCACTGTAATACCGTTTTTCGATAAACGCTCGAGTTGCACATCCGATAAAATGCCATCTTTTTGTAAGCGCGACACCAATGCGGGAATATCGGCGACGCCAAATTGACCATCGGCAAAAAAATCCTTCGCCATCGATTGAATTTTCTGTGCGCGTTGCGCCCTTGGCGACAGCGCTATCTCATCGGTTTTACCGTTATCGGGTTTGGTAGCATCCGTCTGCGTTTTATTTGTTTCTATCGTAGTATCGGTTTTAGCCGTGCTCGTCTTTTGGCTATTGGCACCATAGGCATCGGCGATACTGGCACTGCTGCGCTTAAGATTAAAGGCATTTAAAATAGAATTCATCGTCAAAAATTCGGCGTCTAAGACTCAATGACGGTTTTAAAGCAAAAACTAAGCCAATCAAGTATTAATCAGTGCAACCGCTGAGTTAATAGCATCACTATGCATAAACCAACTTATATCTAGGACTGTATATCTTCGATCAAGGCAAGACATTGCCGCCTTAGTAAATCGAGTGCCTCAGCGTCCATCTGCACTTTATCAAGCAAGGTTTGCTTCAAGGCAAGAGCTTCGTGCCTGATATCCTCTCCTTGACTTGTCAGAGTGATCAGCTTTTTCCGCTCATCTTCAACGCAGGCTAATCGCGTAATCAACCCCTTCAACTCTAACCGCTTGACGATTGGCGTTAGGGTTCCCATATCGAGTTTAGTCGCCATTGATAGCTGGGTTTGGCTGCAGCCGTTTTGACGCCACAGGGTTTGCATCACTAAATATTGAGGGAAAGTTAACTCGTATGCCTCGAGTAGAGGCCGATAAGCACGCACCAATGCATTGCTCGCAGAATATAACGCGAAACAAACATTATCGGATAAACAGAGTGGATCGCTAGAAGCTTGGCTATGAGTCTGTTTTGTAGCGTCGAGCTCAGGTTGAGGTAAGCAATTCTGCACGTTTAAGCGCCTGTCATTTAAACATAACACTATCTTATCCGATCTGCGCCACCCCATCTAGTTTGCGCGCAAACTATTTGCATTCAATCTTAAAGCCACGTAGAGTTAACATCATTAGTTTGCGCACAAACAAAAGGTGAGTTTTTATGAAGAGTATGACTGAAACCCGTGAAATCCATCTAGCTAGTCGCCCAGAAGGCATGCCTACGGCACAGAACTTTACTTTAGTAAATAAAGCGTTAGCACCGCTCGCTGATGGACAAGTGCTGATTAAAAATCTATGGATGTCGGTTGACCCTTACATGCGCGGGCGCATGGTTGATCGCAAGAGTTATGTTCTGCCCTTCGCCTTAAATCAAGTCTTAGAAGGCGGTGCGATTGGTGAAGTTATCGCGTCAAAAAACACCGAGTTCCCGGTTGGTACTAAAGTCAGCAGCATGCTAGGTTGGCGTGAACACGCAATCACAGATACCGCAGGACTGACAGCTTTACCACTAACTACGCTTGATAGTTCACATTTCCTCGGCATACTCGGAATGCCAGGCATGACAGCTTGGACAGGACTGACTCGCATTACAGATTTAAAAGCGGGTGAGACACTGTTCGTTTCCGCAGCCTCTGGCGCAGTAGGTAGCGTAGCCTGCCAAATTGGTAAACTAATAGGTGCTCGTGTAATAGCCTCTGTCGGTTCAGATGAAAAAGCTGAATTATTAAAAAGTTATGGTGTTGATGCGGTCATCAATTACAAAACTTGTGGCAATCTCACCCAAGCGTTGACAAAAGCCGCCTCAGAAGGAATTGACGTGTATTTTGAGAACGTCGGTGGCGAGCATTTAGCCGCAGCGCTGAGCAATATGAAAGATCATGGACGTATCGCTGTTTGCGGTATGATTTCGCAATATAACAACACAACTCCAACACCTGGCCCTGACAACTTAGCCCTAATTGTAATGCGAAAACTCAAGTTAGAAGGTTTTATCGTATCCGAACATTGGGCGCATTATCCTGAGTTCACCGCAAAAATGGCTCAATGGTTAGCGGAAGGCAAAGTCAAAGCAGAACAAACAATTTATCAAGGGCTTGAACAAGCACCTGATGCTTTTATCGGTCTATTTGAAGGTAAGAATCACGGTAAAATGTTGGTAAAACTAGCCTAAGTCACCAACAAAGCGGTATAAACATCTCAATATGAGATAGCAAATAGTCGGTATCGCGAAAGTGATACCGACTTTTGTTTATCTTGCAATCAAACGCTATCTATATGAAGGCTTTTGACTCTACATTTTGCATCATCAGCCTTTCCAGAGCGCAGCTTCAATCAAGTGGGCGACTTTCTCCACCGCAGCTTCGCCGGCGGCAATCGCCTCATCAGCACGGTGAAACTCCATAGTGCCGATATTTCCCACCTCTGGCACAATACAAATATCTGGTGGATCGCCCATCAACCGCGCCCGCTTATGTCTTTGCTCTAAAATACCCATAGATTGCGACATCACAGCAATCATCCCCGGATTCGATTTAGTGCCAAGCGAAAACTTATCGGTTAGGTTACTGACATAATCTCGGCCACGGGCAAATAAATCCATAAAGCCCGTTTCTTGTCGCGCTGGCATATCCATTTCAGCTTGGACAGTCCTTTGGCTGGTCATATTCACGGGTAACACTTGGATACGCCCAGAATGATAGCCATATAAATCCACTGCAATCACTACATCAACGCCCATGGCACGGCTGACCGAAACAGGAACAGGATTCACCACAGCACCATCGACTAACCAGCGATCTCCTTGTCTGACAGGGGCTAAAATCCCCGGCATGGAGCAAGAGGCCCGTACCGCTTGCCGTAAATCCCCTTCAGTAAACCAAATTTCCTGACCAGAGTATAAGTCAGTCGCGACGGCTGCAAAGGGACGATTGAGATTCTCAATATTCACATCTCCTATACGTGCATGCAGCACATCGAACACCTTGTCTCCGCCGATAAGCCCGCCCTTACGCCATCGAATATCCATCAAGCCAAGCACGTCCCAACTAGAAAAACCGCGCACCCATTTTTCTAACTCGGGTAAATGATCATGGGCGTAAGCGGCCCCCACTAAAGCCCCTACCGAACATCCAGCCACTTTATCGGGCTTAATACCCATGGCAGCTAAACCATTCAATACACCTATATGTGCCCAACCTTTCGCCGCCCCACTACCCAAGGCAATGCCTACCGAAGGGGTTGTTCCGTTAGCCATAAATCATTTCTCCTGTAACTCAATGCAGTACACGATAACGTAAAATCCTGCCATATCCACTGTCAATCGGTAAAAATGACACAATTAAGAGGTTGTAATACCAATGTAAATAAATACAATCAACAGAGCATAAATGGCGCACTTTCTACATCAATCCGTGCATGAAGCAGAGATAATCACCGATGTGGATAGCTGAGCAAGGATGATTAAGGCTATAATCTGCCCTTACTAAGATTTAGGGGATATACCTTTGCAATTTACCGATTTTTCTCTGGACCAGCGTCTGCTTCAAAGCATAAAACATATGGGGATCACAGAACCCACCGCCATCCAGGAACAAGCACTGCCTATCGCATTGGCAGGTAAAGATTTAATGGCGTCATCAAAAACGGGCTCAGGTAAAACCTTAGCGTTTTTGTTACCCGCATTGCAAAGAGTCATTTCTACCCGCTCACTGTCGAAACGTGATCCTAGAGTCTTGATTTTATTACCGACTCGCGAACTAGCACATCAGGTTTATAGTCAGCTTCGCCTCCTTGTCGCCAACACCCAATACAAGGCCATCAGCGTACTGGGCGGTGAAAACTTTAATGACCAAGCCAAAGCCTTAGCGAAAGAACCGCATTTTATTGTCGCGACTCCAGGCCGTATCGCCGATCATTTAGAACAGAAGCATCTTTTTCTCAATGGCTTAGAGTTATTAGTCCTCGATGAAGCCGACCGCATGTTAGATTTAGGCTTTGCCCCGCAGTTAAAAGCCATCAACGATGCAGCCGATCATAAACGCCGTCAAACGCTGATGTTTTCTGCCACGTTAGATCACGACGAAATCAATGATATCGCAGCAACATTACTAAAAAATCCAGCGCACGTGGCGATTGGCGCGGCTCACTCTGAGCATAACGATATTCATCAACGTATCTTTTTATGTGACCACTTAGACCATAAAGAAGCGTTATTAGCCCGTTTGCTCAAAGATGAAACCCATAAACAAGTGATTATTTTTACCGCGACGCGTCCAGATACTGAGCGCTTAGCCGCTAAATTAACCACGCAAGGTTTTGCAACCGCCGCACTCAGCGGTGATTTAAAGCAGGCCGCACGAAACCAAATCATGGACCAATTTGCCCGTGGCCAACAACAAGTACTAGTGACAACCGATGTCGCCTCTCGCGGCCTGGATTTGCTCAATGTGTCCTTGGTCGTTAACTTCGACATGCCTAAATTTGCCGAAGAATACGTGCATCGTATCGGCCGTACTGGTCGTGCAGGCGCAAAAGGTGATGCGATATCGCTCGTCGGGCCAAAAGATTGGGACAACTTTAAGAAAGTCCAAGTCTTCCTCAGAAAAACCTTTGAGATCAGCACAATTCCAGGCCTAGAAGCTAAATTTAGTGGTCTAAAAAGCAAAGCTAAACAAACGCCAGTAAAACGTGTTGCTAAAGCGGAGCTTGCTAAAGGTAAGAGCAAAAGAACCAAAGCAACCACACCAGCTCCGTCGCGGGATAAGCGTTTCATCACGGGCGTGGATGTCGGCGATGCTCCTATGCGTAGAAAACCTGCTGCGGCACAATTACTACAAGATAATGATACTGAAGAAGTTTAAAACTAATTTATGCATAAAGGCCGGTGGATTTAACATCAGATATTATCTCTGATACAAATCACATAGGCATGATCTAATACTGGAAATTGACATACTAAAATTATCAGTCTGTCGCCAAGCGAATCAAAAGCGCATGGTAAACACTGATCCTCATGTCATTTCCAGCTACAATAGCGCTATTATCGATATTTTGAAGGTGTAACATGAGAGTTTGTGGTGTTGAATTAAAAGGTGGCGAAGCCATTATCAGTTTATTGAGCTATGAAGGTGAAACCTTCAATGTGCCAGAATGCCGTAAGGTGTCTTTCACCGTTTCCCAATCTGCTACCACAGAAGCTATTCGTGAGTTTCACTTCGCTTTTCATAAGCTTATGCAAGATTATCGCGTTGATGAAGTTGTCATCATAGAACGTGAGCAAAAAGGTAAACTCGCGGGTTCAGCGACAAGCTTTAAACTTGAAGCAGCCATTCAATTAGGGGAATTACCTGTCAGTCTATTGTCTCCTGTCACTATCAAAGAGCAAAACAAGCGCAATCCCCCCCAAGTTGATTTCGATAGTTTAGATCTTAAAAAAGTACAGCAGTTAGCTTTCGAAGCCGCTTATGCCCATCAAAATCGCCGAATTTTTGGCAAAGTATAAGTAATGTGATGAACTCAGGCTCCGAAGTCATTCGGAGCTAAATCCTCTATGAATCCATTAAAGTACTTAAACGGTTACAGCCTTGATATTCAGCAGCAGGTACAGCAACATCTCGATGCTGGCACATTACCCAAGCTATTGCTGAAACTTCATCCTGTCATACATAGCGTTCGTAGCGATAAAGCGCTGTACGACTATACTCAGACGATTAAAAATCAATTTTTACGCCAGTCCTCACCACTCTCAAAAGTGATATTTGATGACAAAATTAATATTAGCCATCATGCACTTGGCTTGCATTCTTACGTAGCACGAGTTCAAGGCAATAAAATCAAAGCGAAGAACGAAATTCGCATTTCTTCGCGTTTAAAGCGTGTGCCAGAACCTTTGTTGCGTATGGTCGTAGTACATGAATTAGCCCATTTAAAAGAAAAAGATCACAACAAAGCTTTCTATAATTTGTGTACCCACATGGAGCCGGATTATCACCAGTTTGAATTTGATTTGCGCTTATTATTGACTTGCATCGACGCTAACATATCCCCTTATTCTACAGATAAAGTCGACACCTAACCTTCGTATATTTTTCGCCCAAAACTTGACTGATAATAGTTTTCATTTAGAATGCTGAAGTATCTCACGCAGGAGAACTCAGTAATGACAATGACGAAACAGAATATCGATAAACTTTTGAGCAAATGGTGTAAAAAACAAGCTAAAAAGTTACTCAAAACACAGGCGAAATCTGTTTCAAGTTCAGGAAAAGTGATTCCATCCTTATCTCGTCTGAACACCCTGACTGATAAATCTTTGACGAATAAAAAGGCTCAACGAAAGCACCTCACCCAATTACTCTCTAAGCATATTGCTCAGCAAGAATTTGCCCATAGCAATAAATCAACACTCAAAAAACAATTAAAACTCGCGAAAGCTAAGTTTATTGCCGCAAATGATGCGACATTTTCATCGACTATTATTACTCGACTTTCTCCTTTACCCACGGAACACAGCTTTGCATTACGTCCCTTTAAAAAATCACCCTGTGGTGGCTGTCCCGCATTAAAAGGTAAATTGTGCAAGTGCGCATTAAAAGTGATGCAAAGGCGCCACGCAAGCTGATAGGCACGATTTAGCACTGCATATTGGGTTCTCTGTTCAGTCCTTAATAAAAAACGTTATAAGCTCTTCAGCCGCACAATTTTCCTCTTCACAACCTTTTGAATGACTCGCTATAACACTTCTAACTGAAGATCCTATCTATTTTATCCCCTTATGTTTTATCGCCACGACTTCGAGTCGAACAAATTTTAAGCTTTTATACAACTCGAACAGTACTCGTGATAGCAGGAAAATGTCTACCATAATAAGTATTGTGGAAACAAAAATGCCGATGAAATTTTCATTTCATCGGCATTGATAAACTCTTCTAGAAAGTCAGTGCTATTGTTTATTCAAACTTTGATACTATAAATTCTATTAGCTTAGGTTTGGCTAACCTAAGTTCATTATAGCTTCACGACTCCTCACCATATTAGTGAATGTGCGTAAATCTTGATTCGCTAACTTGCTCGACATAGGAATATCGGCTTTCAACGGATCAACAGGTTTACCATTGATATGGAATTCATAATGCAAATGCGGGCCAGTCGAACGACCTGTATTACCAGATAAAGCAATCACTTGACCGCGAGTTACACGTTGACCTTTACGCACTAACGCCTTAGACAAATGTAGGTAACGGGTACGGTACTTACCACCATGTTCAATCACAATATACTTACCAGCAAACTGATGGTCCGTCACTAAACTGACAATTCCATCACCAGGTGCAACAACTTTAGTCCCGATCGGCACAGAAAAGTCTGTTCCATTATGGGGAGAAATACGCCCTGTGATTGGGTGTTTGCGATGGCTGTTAAAACGTGAACTCATACGCGGTTGTTTAGCTAACGGATAACGTTGGAATGCCCGAACTAAACTCTGACCTTTAGCATCATAATAACTACCATCAGAATATTGATATGCACTAATTTCAGAACGGCCACTTTTAATACTGACGCCTAAAATTTGGCTACTTCCCGTCGGTTCACCTTCAACATATTGATCATTTACCAAAACTGAGAATTTGTCGCCAGCTCGTAAATCACGGGCAAAATTCAATTTTTCTTTGAGTAAATCTTCAATTCGCTGAATATCTGCAGCGGCTAAGCCCATTTTTTGGGCTGAAACGTAGAAAGAACCTTTAATATCGCCAGTCAAAATCCGATTTTGCCAAACACCTTCAACGTTCACTTCTTCAACATTAAAACTACCATCTTCATAACGCGTAAAAACCACTTGGCGGGCAGCGTTAAAATAAAGTTCTAATTTTTGTAACTGGCCTTCACTATCAAGCCAAAATTGCATTCTGTTACCAGGTAACAAGGTATCAAGTGCCAAAATGTTTAAATCAGCTTCTAAAACCTTATACATAGTTTGCTGATCAACACCCGCCTTGGAAAATAACCCACTTAAGGTATCACCGGAAACGATAATTCGCTCAAACTGGGGAGCATTATTAATGAGTGCAGCTTGATCTAGGACTTCAGGTTCAGAAACTTGGGGGAGAATATTTTCAATATCGAGAACAACAGGGATACGCTGAGCAGTTGGCGTAACATGGTTATTATTCGGCATCAACATCGCAGCACCCATCAACAAACTACCCATTAATAGAATGTTCTTTTGGGTCGATGATAAGTTCTGCAAACGGGTTTGCGATAAGTTGATAAAGTTGGGTTTGCCTGTTTGCAACGCTTTTCACCTTTCGTTAACTTTGCGTTCTATTTTTGACCAGTCCCTTTGAGGGAAGCCCGATTTTTTTCCAACTTATATCAAAAAACCGATTATGACAAACGCTATTTCACTCTTTTGTTGCACCATTAATGAAAAACATGCGCTAGTTGGCATTTACAACTCACTTTGTGTGTATTATCCGAATGTTAAACACACAGGAGATACAATAAATAACACTTATAAAACAATTTGTTATTTATCGCACTCGGTGAGAATGAGCAACTAAGGCAAAACTATCGTCATTTCGCTCCCATGTGAGGTTTTATTGATGTCGATGCGGGTATTTATCTGCTCTTTCATTTCCGACACGTGCGAGATCACCCCTATCATGCGACCAGAGGATTGCAAATCCATCAGGGTCCGAATGGCCAGTTCTAAAGAATCTTGATCTAAACTGCCAAAGCCTTCATCGATAAATAAAGTATCAAGTTTAATACCACCTGCATAGGCTTGCACGACATCAGATAGGCCTAACGCCATAGATAATGCTGCCATAAAACTTTCACCACCGCTTAAGGTGGCCACAGGACGCACTTTGGAGGTATAAGCATCTTCTACTTCCAATTCGAGCCCAGAAGCTTTGTTACCCTTAGCCCTATCTTCCTTACGTAGTAAACGATAACGCCCTTTGCTCATTAGGTGTAGCCTGTGGCTTGCCTCTAACAACACATCGTCAAGCAGTACGCTTAACACAAAACGTTGTAGACTGATCTTATTACCTGTATTTCCATTAGCGACATCTGCGAGGGTACCGATAACCGCATATTCATCTTCCAAAACCTTAGCTTTTGCATCGGCAATACTCAGCTGGGTTTGGGTTTGCATCAGTAATACTGTGCGCGTGTGAAGCAACTGCCATGCATGCTCGGCAGCGTGTAATGCTTGCTGCGCGAACTCAAGCTCAGCAGCGAGCTTAATGCTATCAGGTGGCACTTTATCTTTAAGCTTAAGCGCTAACTGTTCGCACTGGGCCTTGGTCAAAGCACTGCGCTGCTGGTAAGCCTCAATTTCGCTGGCTAATGCACGCTGTTGTTCTTCATCCAGCATGGCCTCAAATAAGGCCTGTTGATCGGCAAAACCTGCTGCGACTAATTGCTGATTGAGTTGCTGCTGTGCACGCGTTTGCTGGGCTAATGCCGCCTCAGCAGCATTTTCAGCACCATTAAGTGCCGCTTTAGCCGCAACAAAAGATTGGCCAGTCTGTTGTTGGAGATCCCTAACACTAGTGATCTGTTGCTTAATTTGGCTGATACTTTGCTGATTTTGCGCGATTGCTGCAGTTAAGGCCTCAAGCGTTGCAAGCGCAGATGGAACACTTTGCTGCATGTGCGCTAACTGCCCCTGCAATATATCCACTTTAGATTGCAGTGCACTGTTGTGTGTTTGTCCTTGCTCTAACTTTTGTTGTAGATGCGTTTCCTGTGCGTGCAACAATACAATCTCTTGCTGTAACAGCTGTAACTGCTGATGGGCTTGCTCCGCTTGAGTGAGTGAGAAAGCGTATTGCGACAAGGTATGTGTATGTTCGTCTAAAGGAATATCAACCACAGTGCCCAATTGGACCGCGAGATCTTGTGCTTGCTGTTGCAAGGTTTCTAACTGCGTTTGTAGCCCACGATATTCCGCTCTGGCTTTGCTCAGGATTTCTTGAGCATTCGTTTCAGCCTCTAGTGCTAATTGCAGCGCTTCATCACTTGGGAGTGGCTCTTGGCTTTGTGCTGGCTGTGGATGTGTTTGGCTACCACAAACAGGGCAAGGTTCATCTTGCTGTAATTGCCGCGCTAAAATAGCTGCCTGCCCTTGATGCCAAGTCAACAATAAGGCTTTATATGCAACCTGTGCTTGCTGATGCTGAGCACTGAGTTGTTGCCCTTTGACTTTAGCCTCAACAAGTTTTGCCTGTGTCGACGATACCCTTGCCGCCACTTGTTGCCATTGCTGATAGGTAGACAATAACTGCTGTTGCTGCTGATGCGCTTGTTGCAATGAGAGGCGAGTTTCGCTGTTGGCCTGTAGTTGCGGCAGAGCGGATTCCAATTCACGGCGTTTTTGGACTGCGGTGGTTAACTCATTTTTGCTGTTCTGAAGTTGTGTTTTCGCGCTAATGAGCTGCGTTTGCTCTTGTTCAAGGGTTTTATTAAGCCTATCCAATTCCCTGAGCTGCGGCCCTAAGGCATTCAGTTGCTGTTTAACCTGTTCCTGTTCGAGTAACGACGCTTCCAACACGGGCAAATCAGCGGCCTTAAGCTCTGCGTTATCGAAGGCTTGTTTAGCATTAATTAATACTGTTTTCGCATGTTCAAGAGCAAGACTTGCTGCCTTGGCTTCCTGCTCACGAGCCACAAACACCTCAAGCATAGGTGCCATGTGCTGCGCCTGTTTAGCCAAATTCAGTTTATAGGTTTGCGCAGCCATGTTTTCTTGCTGTGCATCAAGCGCAGCAACCGTTTGAGTTAAGGCATCAAACTGCGCAAATTCGGCCAATAAATGCTGGGCGGCATCGCTGGTTTTTATCACCCATTGTTGCTGCTGTAATGCTTGTTCTTTCGCACTTTGGGCAGTTTCAAGTTCTGGCGTGAGCTTGGCTAATTCACAGCTAAGCTCGTCATCGGATGCCAAACCCGCACTTTGTAAAATGCCATCACGGCGACTGCGTTGATCTTTCACTAAGGCGCGGATATCTGCAGCCTTACTTTTTAAGGAATCTTCAATACGTCGGTATATATGCGTTTGAAATAGCTGACTAAATATCAGTTCTCTGGCTTTAGAATCTGCCATTAACAATTCGCGAAATTTTCCCTGCGGCAACACCATCACTTGGCGAAACTGCTCCACATCAAGGCCAGTTAAGGCTTCAATCTCAGCGGTTGCCTCAGAGACTTTGCTCGCTACAAGCAAACTTTCATTACCCTCAGCGTCTATCTTATATAACTGAGCTTCGGGCTTCTGCACCGTTGAGCCGTCACCGCTTTTTTTAACCCTGTCTTGCTCTGGCACACGGCGAATACGATAACTGCTATTACCCAACTGAAAACTAAAAGTGACTTCTGTTAGCAGACTATCATCGGCCATATCGCATCGCATCTGGCTGCCTTCACGCTCATTACCTGTGGTTTTGCCATAGAGGGCAAAGCAAATACCATCGAGCAAGGTCGTCTTACCCGCACCTGTGGGTCCATTAATCAAAAATAACGGATTAGTCCCTAAGGCCGTAAAATCAAGTTGTTGAGTCGATGCAAAGGGGCCAAAGGCTGACATGGAAAGGCTAAGTGGTCTCATGCTTGGCGCTCCTCATTGTGTAGCTTAGTCAGGAGTTCATCCATCACGGCTTGCTGTGCTTGTGTTAATGACTCGCCGGACACTTGAGAGAAAAAGTCACGGAACATGTCCATCTCGCCTTTTTTGATATGATCTCGGCTCAAGGTGACTTGTTGCTGCCCCGCCATCAGACCCGTCCGCTCTAAATGCAGCACATTAGGGTAAACGGCTCTCAATTTCCCCATAGCATCTAAAATGGCATGTTTATCAAGGAGTCTGACCATAAGGTAGTCCTCACGCTTGATATCCATTTTACCTTGGGCGAGTAATGTGGCTAACTCCCCTTCTAAGATGCGGACATCGCGTATCGACGTTAATGGCAATAAACGGATATCTGCTGGCGTTTTTGCGCCAAGCTCGACTAAGGTCACCGACTTATGTTGATGTTGTTCGCTAAAGGAATACTTCAAAATCGATCCTGAGTAGCGCACATGCTCTGCACCTTTGTATTGCGGTCCGTGCAAATGCCCAAGGGCGACATAATCAAACTCAGTAAATAGCGTTGGCGATATTTTATCGGCGCCACCAATGCTCAGTGGCCGCTCAGATTCTGACTCGCTGCCACCATCCAAAAAACAATGGCTTATCACCACTTTCGGCAAACCTTGGCTATCGTGCTGGCGTACTTGTTCAAGCAATAGCAGCATTGCGGCCTCATGGCTTGCCGCCTCACACTCAAAAACTTGGCGCACTGTGGCAGGTTCGGCATAGGGCAAGGGATAAAACACCACATCACCGCTTGAACTCGATAAAGTAATGGGATGAATGTCAGCACTCAAAGGGCCAATAATATGTAACCCACTTGCCGCCATTTGTTTTGCTGCAAAACCTAAGCGCTCGTGACCATCGTGATTACCCGCAATCATAATGACTTGCAGACCTAAATCATGTACTAAGCGGTTAAGCACATCATCTAACAGCGCGACCGCATTCGCAGGCGGAATCGATCTGTCATAAATATCCCCCGCCACAATCACGGCATCCACCTTGTGTTCATCCGCTAGAGCAATAATTTGCTCGAGCACAAAGGCTTGATCATCCAGTAGTGATTGATTGTGTAATTGACGACCTATGTGCCAATCCGAGGTGTGGATAAATTTCATAATCGCTCTTTTAAAGAAGTGGTGGCGCTAAACCCGAGCGCACATGCCGCCCGTCGATGCAAAATAAGACTGGCAAGATAGACACTGCACTTATATCAATCGGATTAAATATGTACACAATATTTAAAATACACACCAAAACAATAAGAAGCCTAAAAAGTGTATTAAAAATGACAGGTAATACTATTCAAAAAACTTGAAAGAGTACACTTAACTCAAAGTAGGATGAGACGTTTTAAGTCGTCATTTGGCGGATCTTTTGGATGATATCCACCTCAGCTTAACTTTTGAGCCAAGATGGACGCCACTAAGATACACTCATGCGCAGCTTAAAGAGCTTCTATTGATGAGTGAGTTTTATAAAATGCTTAATATCAAAGAGTTTACGAAAATAAATTATATTGGCTCGCCAAAAGTTTAAAACTCATAGCAAGGGACATAGTCACCACCAATGGCTTGATAATCTTTGTACCTTTAGTGACCACGAGACGAGAACCCAAGGTTGCACCAATCGCTTGCCCTGCCAGCATGACTAATCCTAATAACCAAATCACTTTTCCGCCCAAGGCAAAGAAGATCAGCGAAGCAATGTTAGTGGAGAAATTAAGTAGTTTTGCGTGGGCAGTTGCCTTCGCCAAACCAAACCCCGCTAGCGATACAAAGGCCAGCGCAAAAAAGCTCCCAGTACCAGGGCCAAAAAAGCCATCGTATAATCCCACGCCCAATGCTGCAGTAAAGGCAAATGCGGTAGGTGTCAGCACTTGATGTTTATCATCTTCAGAAATCTTTTTCGAAAATAAAAAGTAACAACCAATAGCCAAAATCAAAAAAGGTAACATCAACTCCAGCACTTCAGTATCGACGAGTTGAACTAGAATCGTACCTAATGCCGCACCGATAAATGCACAAATCAAGGCTAACTTAACGGATTTAAGATCAACCAGCCCTTTACGGACAAAGTACAAACTCGCAAAAAAACTGCCGCCACAGGCCTGCAGCTTATTTGTCCCTAAGGCAACCGCAGGCGGCAAGCCTGCCCACATAAGTGCAGGAATGGTCAGCAAGCCTCCGCCACCAGCGATTGAGTCAATAAAACCAGCCACCATAGCGACGGCAAAAAGTATCGCTGCGATTTGTAGAGTCAGTTCAAATTCCATGATGATTTATTATTCTTCTGATAAAAAAGAGAGTGATTGCCGAACATTAGACTGCGTTTGCCAAATAAACGCAAAGGAGTTATTGTCGGCACAGCATGAGATAAACTCACACAAAATCCCGAGTACTGTTCTGATTTTCCAGCAGTAGGAAATAAAATGTTTGCCGAACTACCACCCCTCAATTCTCTCCGTGCCTTCGAAGCTGCAGCACGTTTACAGAGCATGACATTAGCCAGCAAGGAGTTGCATGTCACCCATGGCGCAGTCAGCAAACAAATCAGAGTATTGGAGGATTATTTAGGTTTTGCGCTCTTTGTACGCTTACACAAAAAAGTTGGTTTAACCGATGAAGCCAAACGCTATTTACCCCATGTTCAAGCCGCTCTGCAAACATTATCTAGTGCTACAAGTGACTTGCGCCGTCAGCCCACTAAGCCGCAAACCTTAGCCATCAATGTGCTGCCAAGCTTAACCATCAATTGGCTGATTCCAAGAATGGAGCAGTTTAAATCCCGCCATCCACACTTGTATGTCGACTTATCCATTGGCGACTTTGCCGTGGATTTTAGCCAAGGTCGTTATGATATTGCGATCCGTAGTAGCACAGTCATCCCTAAGGGCGCGAATTATATCAAGCTAATGGATGAGGATTTATGCTTAGTTTGCGCGCCTTCGTTAGCCCCGAAACTCCAGCGTATCGAAGATATTAATCATGTCACTTTACTGAAACACACCACAAGACCAGAACTTTGGGAGTATTGGGCGGAAAAGGTGGGTTTAACACTCACCCAAGCACAAACCTTTGGTGTCGAGCATTTTTATATGTTGAGTCAAGCGGCTGCGAGTGGTATGGGCGCAGCACTTATTCCGCGATTCTTCATCGAAGAACAACTGGCAAACGGCAGCTTAGTCATCCCCTTCGACGCCCCCTTTACCAGTCCCTATCGATATTATTTACTCACCCCAAAATCCCCAAGCCTGCCGTTAAAAGCTCAAGCTTTTATCGAATGGTTATTAGAGATTTTTGCGCCCTATCGTCATTAATCTGCATTAAACGTATCTCAGTTCAAGCGAGGCACAATAACGCTATAAATGCCAAACGAGGCTATTGAGATCACTAACTGAGCGCAGAAAAACACCAATAAAAAACCACCCAAAAGGTGGTTTATTAGATTCAAGGCTTAAAGCGCATCAAAATTAGTGATTGCAATGCTCACCGTGAACATGGTCATGGTCATCATCGTCCATAAACTCATCGTCACCGTCTTGATGTTGCATTACGCCCCAACCGTCGGTCATGCCGCCGAATTCGGCAGCAAAATCATTTAGCATGACTTCTTGTTCAACCAATGTATCGTACTCAGGCACCATATTGAGACAAACAATGATTTCCCACTTACCAAGCTCATCATTCAGATTCAGCTCAAGCTCGCCTTCCAAGTCAGAATTTGTTAATTCTTCTAACGCAGTTTCAGCATCGCGTTGGTCATCAAAAACCAAAAAGAAATCAACATCTAACTCTTTAGTTAAATCGATTCCCGCTTCAGCCATTGCGGCCAGCATTTTACCATTGTCATCATCTGGAAATTGCATTTCTTGCTCCACTGTTTCAGGCTTATTCTGCCGCAATGATTTGAACTGATTCACCATTAAAGCTGACGATGTCGCCCGCGATAATTTTTTTACGTTTACGAGTTTCAACTTCACCATTCACAGTGACTTGACCTTCGTCGATAAAATGTTTGGCTTCACCACCCGCATTGCTCATGCCTTGCACTTTTAATACTTTGTACAATTCAATGAAATCTTCGCCAGAATGCAAAGCCAATTGATTAATTTGCGCCACTTAATACACGCCTTCTAAAAATAAACCTGCGGCATTATACCAGCACAGTACAAAATTCGCTGAAGATAATTTGGCTAGAGACGTCTTTCATCGGCGAGTAGGCCAAAGGCTGATTCATCGAGCCAGTTTTCACCTATTTTGAATTGCTGCCTGAGTAAACCTTCAAGCCGAAAGCCACACTTTTCGAGTACTCGTGCCGATGCGTGATTATCTTTAGCACAATGCCCAACAAATTTATGTACATTAAAACTTAAACAGGCCCAATCAATGACCGCCATTAAACTCTCAGTCGCATAACCTTTACCGTGCCCCTCGGCCGCCAGTAAATAACCCACTTCGGCACGCTGTTCCTCGAAACTTTGACAATAGAGGCCCGTTAAACCGATAAACTGCCCAGTATCAACGGTCTCAATCACTAAGGTCAGCCAATCGCCAGAACCGTAGAACCAAGTATCGGAACGCTGCTGAAACTTACTGCGGATCACCTCTTGCGACTCTGGAACGCGTACAAAACGATTAATCTCAGGATCGTTATGCAGTGCATAAAAATGTTCCCAATCACTATCTTGTAAGCTCCTGAGTTTCAATCTATCAGTGTAGAGTTCCAGCATAGTGACTCCGTGATGAGCATATAAAACAAAACGGCAGCAAACGCTGCCGTATCAAACAAGCTGTATTAGATAAGCGGCAAAACTTACGCGCGGCTGGTCACTTCAAGTAAATGAAAGCCAAATTGCGTTTTCACGGGGCCTTGTACTTCGTTTAATGGTGCACTAAAAACCACTTCATCAAACTCTCTGACCATCATGCCAGGACCAAATGACCCCAATTCGCCGCCTTGGGCACCTGATGGGCAAGAAGAGTGTGCGCGAGCAATTTGAGCAAAATCTGCGCCTTCCATTATTTGCTGTTTCAGCGCTTGACACTGCTCTTCACTGCTAACTAACAAATGTCTTGCTGTTGCCTGGACCATAGTAAAACTCCTGTAAGGATCATGAGACATTTGCCCCAAATATCATTGAGTTCCCACTAAAACATTCGTTTTAACAGGTTTTGAATCAACAGTATAAAAACTTTCTGTTGAATAAAAAAGTCTTAAAATGCCGTCACTGACAACAAAGTCAAGTAACGGCACCTTACACAGCTAAGCTTGTTTCGACGCAATCCAACGATCGATCTTGTTTTCCATGACCGCCATGGGTAATGAACCTGAGGTGAGGATTTGATCGTGGAATGCTTTTAAATCAAATTTATCACCCAAGGCTTTTTCTGCGCGGGCACGCAGTGCCAAAATCTTCAACTGACCGACCTTGTAAGACAAAGCTTGACCAGGGATCGCCATATAGCGCTCCACTTCAGCGACTATGTCACTCTCAGCCATAGGCGAGTTGTCTTTCATGTACTGAATCGCCTGTTCACGACTCCAACCTTTAGAATGAAGGCCAGTATCAACCACTAAGCGCATTGCACGCAGCATTTCATCGGAAAGCTTACCAAAATACTGGTAAGGATCGGTAAATAGCCCCATCTCAATACCTAAGTATTCAGCATAAAGTGCCCAACCTTCCTCGAAAGCGGTATAACCGCTAAAACGCTGAAACTCAGGCACACCGGTCAGCTCTTGTTTGATCGCGATTTGGAAGTGATGCCCAGGAGCGGCCTCGTGCAAAGATAAAGTCGTCATCCCCCACTTAGGCTGTGCTTTGAGGTTATAAGTGTTGATATAAAACACCCCTGGACGGCTGCCATCCACCGCTGGCGCTTCATAAGAGGCTCCCGCTGCTGATTGTTCTCTAAAACTTTCAACCGGCTTAACCACGTAATCAGCCTTTGGCATCACATTAAAGTAGTTAGGTAAGACATGATTGATTTTATCTTTCAACACCATATAACCATCAATCAAACCTTGGCGATCGCTATAGAAATACTGCGGCTCTGAAGATAAAGACGCAAAAAACGCCTTCAAATCGCCCTTAAAACCGACCTGCTCACGCACCTTATCCATCTCAGATAAAATTCGCGCCACTTCACTTAAACCAATTTGATGAATTTCATCTACAGACATAGTGGTGGTCGTATGTGAGTTCGCCAGATGCTGATACCAAGCTTTACCGTTAGGCAAACCTGACCAACCATCAGTCGCCCGCGATTTAGGTAAATAGGTTTGCTTAAAGTAATCGCGTAAGTTCGTTAACGCTGGCACGATACGCTCGGCTATCATGGCTTGATAACGGGTGGTCAATTCCGCTTTATCTTGCTCTGAAAAACTCTCGGGGAAATGCTGGATTGGCGAGTAAAAAATACTCTGAGTCGCATCCGTCGTTAACATAGCATCTAACTGAGGAATAATGCGCTCTACCAACACTCGAGGTAGTACCACTTTACTTTCAATACCTTGATTCATACGATTTTCAGCAAGTGCGACCCACTTGATGAAACCATCGACTCTCTGTTCCCAATTACGATAATCTTGGACAGTCTTAAAAGGTTGTGCACTTTCGCCACTTCCCAGCTGCACCATAGTAATGACAGTGCTATAGAACTGGCTTATCGGCATAAAGCGTGAAGGGAAAGTTTCGTCCACTAACGCCATATCACGGTCATAGACGAACAGGTCATAACTCAACTGTAGATCCGCAGGCAGTTGCTTTGGATCTATCGCACGCACCTGAGCTAAATAGTGAGTGTTAAGATCATGACGAGCCTTAAGGTAATCCTCAGTTAAATCTCCGCCGAAATCGGCGTTATAGTCATTAACGCCGACAAAAGTGGCGTAGATGGGCTCAAGCTTTAGGTAATCTTTAAAATAAGCATCCACAAGCGCTAAGTAACGCTGCTCTGCCGTTTGAGTTTCGCCCTGCACAGCTGTCGTATTAGCCGAGCTATTTTCTTGAACTGCAGTGGCTTCAGGCTTAGAACAACCTTGAAGGGTGAGGATTAACGCTATCGAACCTGCCAATAAACCCAATTTCATTTTAATATTTCTCCTTTTTGGCCCGCTATTGCAGAACTGTTTCTATACTTAGTGCAAGGTCTGCTATCGGAGTTAATCTATGATCTACTCGTTCCGCAACTCAGGTTTCAGGGATCCTGAAACTGGAGTCTATAACCAAACCTATTTCATGGAAGTATTCAACCGAGAATGGCATCGTCACATGAGAGACCACCAAAGCTTGGCACTATTGTATCTGTGCCCTCACATTCATGAAACCGTCAAACAACCCCATTTACTCGAATTCTTTACCAAACAAGTGCAAGAAGCGCTATTAAGAGCAACTGATATGATTGCTAGACTAGATCACAATCACTTTGCGTTGGGTTTGTTCAATATAGATGAGGTGGGGACGGAAGTAGTGTTAAAGCGAATAGAACAACAAATATCTGACTTTAATCAAGATTTTGGTAAACATCATAAACTGACAATCGACTATAAACTGGCTGCCTGTATTTGCCTACCTACACAGGAAAGTAAAATAGAGTCACTCTTCAGTAATGTCAGCCAACTTTCACAACAACTTGAAAAAAATCATGATCAATCCCAAGTCTTAATCCGCTTACAGTAAATAGGCTTATTGATACCAAAGAAAAAGCCCCTTGCGGGGCTTTCGATTCAAACACTAAACTGCGAAGTAATTACAGCGTGATATTATGCATACGTGCTTTCTCTTTAATATAAGAGATATAGCTATTTGCACTCTTCTGTGTCTTCTTATCATTAGCAGCTAACACTGCACGGTTATAAGCCGACTTATACTGTTTCAAACTTAAATGAGCCAAAGCTAATTCGAAGTTTGCTTCACCAGGATGATCAATACCCATTGATATGGCTTTTTCAAGCACAGGAATCGCAGCTGTATATTGTTCATTCAAGTTTAATAAGCGACCTTGTTTCAAGTAAGTCTTGCCATCATTGGTGATGGCTGCAGCTTTACCATAATACTCAGCAGCTTGCTTAAACTCTTTCGCATTTTGATAGAAACCCGCCAAAATCTCTAAAGACTTAGCGTCCTCAGCGATCATGCCTGATTTCATATGTTTCTGATAAATTTTAGCGGCTTGATAAGGAGCACCTTTTTGTGCCATTAACTGCGCTAAACGCGTAATGTTGCCCGCGCTATCTAAGAAACCATTTCTATAAGCCAAATCGTAAGTTGCAAGAGACTTGTCATAGTCTTCAACCATCAAATAAAACTGTGCTAATTGAACCCACAATCTGCCATCATCCGGGAATAAAGGCACCATGACTTCTAACACGCCAACAGCTTTCTTATACTTCTTCTGATTGAAGTAAGCTGTCAGTTTCATTTGATACAGACCTTTGTCAGGAGATTCAGCTAATGAAAGACCTTTGTCGGCCACTTCAATCACTTTATCCCACTGTTTAAGTTCTGAATGCGCAATACCAATACGGCGATACATTTGAGAATCAGATTTACAAGTAAATTCCATCCACTTGTAATAATAAGGAATCGCTTCCTTAAACTTTTTCTCTTGTAATAGCAAATCAGCATAAAGACGCATAGTTGCTGCATGATCTGTACCACCTAAAATATCAGCTTCAACAGCTTGCTTTAGGTACTTGATCGCGGTATCCATTTTGCCTTTCTCGGCATAAAAGTTACCCAACATACGTGCAACATAGGCTTTATCGAAGTCGTTCTTGGCATTTGCCTCTAGCAAAATAGCAATAGCTTCATCGACCTGACCATTGGTATAAGCTTCAAATGACTTCTGAACTTTCTTCGCCGCACCTTCGCCCACGGCTTTAGATTGACGTTTGTCGATAGCACACTTTTCTTCTGCGACTGCAGATGAAAGAGTTAATGAACCTCCACAAACAGAAAGCAATAATAGAACTGCGATTTTATTAACATTACGCATTATTGGTTGCCTCCTTTATCTAAGGTGAAGTCTAGTTGTACTGTCATACCAGGTTGTTTCAATGGCTTGCCATCAACAATCTTAGGCTTGTACTTCCACTTCTTCAGTGCACGAATAGCTTCTTTATCAAATAAGCGTTTTGGTTCTGCTTGAATAACTTCAACGTCGTCGATACCACCGAGTTCGTTAATGGTAAAACGAAGTTGTACCCAACCTTCTTTACCATCACGCGCCGCAGCAATTGGATACTGAGGTTCGATACGAACGATAGGTGTAGCATCACCATCGCGAGTCATCATATTGCCTAATTTAAAACCGGTACTTGGACCTCCAGCTTCTACACCACCCATATTGAACGACATTGCTGTGTCAATATTGCTCGAAGATTCTGGCGGCGTTGCCTCAGGCTTCTGTGGCTGTTCTGGCGGTGGTGGCGGCTTAGGCACTACCCTTGGCTTATTCTGTGCTTTTGAATCCTGTCTATCCATAGTGATTTCAATTACAGGGGTCTCGGCCGATGTTTCGCCGCGCTGTGCGCCGCCACCGACCAAGAACGCCATAAAAGCGAACAGACCAAAAGTCACAGCAGCACCAATAATGATCGATACTAGTGCTCTTAGCATATTAATCGTTCCCCGCAGATACCGAAATTTTATCTATACCAGCCGCTTTGACTTGGTCTAGAACTTTAACAACTAAGCCGTGCATTGCGTCTTTATCAGCCTGAATCAATACCGCAGCTTCAGGAGCTTCAGCCAGCATGCGCTCAACGTTTGCCGTTACACGTTCGATATCAACCTGACGGTTTTCCATCATGATCACGCCTGTTTTACTGACGCCGATAAAGATGTTAGCCGAAGGCTTTGAAGTCGCTTGCGAAGCTTTTGGTTTGTTATAATCCAAACCAGAAGGTTTCACAAATGACGTTGTTACAATGAAGAAGATCAACATGATAAACACGATGTCGAGCATCGGTGTCATATCAATTTGCGCTTCCTCGTCTACACTGGAATGCTTTTTACGTGCCATGTTCAATCTCTCTCTAGTGGTGCGGCATGCTGTCTTTTAGCTTTTCTAAACTGATTTTCATTTTTACATCCAGACGAGTACTAAAGAATACTCCCGATAATGCTGCAACCATCCCCGCCATCGTGGGCATAGTCGCCATTGAAATACCAGCCGCCATTAAACGAGCATTACTCGTCCCCTGAACTGCCATCACATCAAACACTGAAATCATACCGGTTACGGTACCTAACAAACCTATCATAGGACAAATAGCTACTAAGGTTTTAATCATCAGCATACGTGCATTCAAATCTTGCTTCGCTTGGGACAGCCAAGCTTCACGGATACGGTGTGCGTACCAAGAGGTTGTTTCCTCTCTAGCATCCCACGCAGATATGATAGCTTTATGTTGCTTTGGTGATATCCAATTAAGATACCAATAACGCTCAAGCATCAATACCCACATGAAGAACAATACAAACGCAACCAACCAAAGGACGTTTCCTCCAGCGGCCATGAAGCCCCTGACGGAATCCCATATGTCCATCAGGTATAGCATCATTAGTTAGCCCTCTTCTCAGCATGTGCTGCGATAATGCCCGCACTTTGCTCTTCCAAAATTTGGGTGATTGATTTGCTACGCGCAACGAGTATTGCATGTAGTAACATCAGTGGCAGAGCCGCAACAAGACCTTGTACTGTAGTAACCAGAGCCATAGAGATACCACCCGCCATCAGTTTAGGATCGCCAGTACCGAACAGTTGGATACTTTGGAAGGTCGCAATCATACCAGTTACTGTACCTAGTAGACCTAACATTGGGCCGATAGCTGCAATGACTTTCAAAATTGAAATTCGAGCTTCTAATGCAGGCGTTTCTTTCAGAATAGCTTCATCCAGTTTCAACTCTAATGTTTCAACATCAACATCTTTGTTTTCATGGTAAACCTTCAAGATACGACCAAGGGCATTGTTACCTGGGTTATCAACATTCTTAGCTTGGCGTTTAACTTTTGCACCGATAGCTGCCAGCACAATGAAACGCTCAACCGCAATTAATAAACCAATAGCAAGTAATATCAGAATAATATAACCAATGGTACCGCCTGACTCGATACGATCTTCCATGCTAGCTTTGTTCGTAAAGATGTTTAACAGTACGCCACGTGCAGGGTCGATATAGAAAGGTGCTGTACCAGAAGCCGTTTCTTCCCATTTAGCAACAGCGCTAACTTGATAACCTTCAGGTTGTTGAGATAACTGCTGAATTAAACCTAATTCAGGGTTATATACAACGTATTTGCCGTCAGCCGTTAAGTTATAAGCACCAATACGATGAATAGTCGTCGTTTTCACGTTACCATCAATTTCGGTAACAGAACCTTCAAACTTAACCACTTTGCCAGATTGCGCCATTTCAAATAGCTGCTCTTGCCAAAATTGTTCTAACTCTTCAATTTTTGGCAATTGCTTACGGGCACCTAAATCAGCGATAAATTTATCGCGATTTGGGAATTGAGCACTGATGTTAGAGCTTGCCAGTTTACCAGCGAAATCACCGGCTTCACCTTTAACTACACCAAACATTTCACCCAAGTCACCTTGAGCCGTTTTTAGATCTTCTTCTAACTGAGCAATTTTACGCTCGTTATCTAAGAACGCTTGGTTTAAATCTTTACCACGTTGCTTTTCAGCAGCTAACGCATTTTTTTCTTTTTGCAGTAAAGCGGCCTTATCGCCACGCTCTGCTTGGAACTCTTGCTCACGCTTGCTGTTGACTTTACCTTCTGCAGCGCGTTCAACTTTAACTTGTTGCAATAATTGGTCAATTGACTTAGGCGCATCAGCAGCGCTCGCCATACCAGCAGTTAAAGAGAAACTTGCAGCCAACACAGCTGTAGTAATTAACTTCTTCATTATTGTGCAGTCTCCGCAGCTGGAATTGGTAACGCGAATAGATCTAGAGCGCCTTGTTTACGGGCAATGCGGATACCTTTGGTCAGTTCACGCAAATAGCTGTCATCTAACTTATCCCAACCCTTAGATTCTGGGTTGTACATCCAGCCAGTCTTTTGATCTAAACTCTGTGCATAAAGAGCAACACGACCTAAGTTAAAGAAGTCAACCAACACTTCTTTACCATCTAGGTTTAACTTACCTTGGTTAACGGCAACAGCACTACCGTATTCACGCTCAATACTATAAGCATCAAGAATTAGACGGTATTTTTCTGCTAGTGTGACTTCGGCAGTATTAAGAAGTTTTTTCAGTTCATTAACACGATTAGTGCGTATTTCAGAATTAAAAGGTAAATCTAATTGAACAAACTGTTCTAATGACTCAACCATTTTAAACATTAATGGCACAACACCTTGGCGAAGTTTATCAACACCATTGATGTCACCCTGCACTGAATCCATTGTCTTTTGTTGATCAGCGACTAAGCTTGCAACGTAATCGTTATATGATTTCAGTGATTCGCGCTCATCTGCGACAGAACCATACTCAAAAAGCATGTCTTGTGCTTGATCGAAATACTTATCAACGTTCTTTTGCGACGCAGCAGCATCAGCATGGATCATACTATCCGCTTTCTGCACGTCGGTAAGAGGATCTGCAACTACTAAGTTGCTGCTCGCTAATGCCAGCACGCCAACAAGTGCAGTAGCGATTTTTGTTCTATTGCTTACCTTGGACATAGTTCCCAACCAATTTGAAGTGAATAAAAAGGTTTAACTTACCAGCAACATAACGACAAGGCATAAATACTTGCCGAAAAAATTCCTGTAAGTTCGTCTTTCTCTTGTGATTCTTAGTTTTTTCTTCCCTTTCCTACACCCTTACAGGCATAGACCCGCTGGCATCATTTCACAAAATGTTGACCTGTGTCAACATTTCAGACGACTAAAAACTAGTGTAAAGAAGCGTTAATAATGAATTTTTTTACGAAAGGTGTTTTTTTAGGCGAAAATGAATCTTTAGGGTTATTACTTTTTGTTCAAAAAAATAATAATTCAATTTAAATCCTATAAAATCATAACGATAGCTAACGACCAACTTTATGTATCCTGTTTATTAAAATTAACATTTTTTAACATAAAGACGACTCAAATAGATGCTCTTTACTCAAATCCCCCGATAAGATTTACTTAACTTGAACTCAGTGTAAGAACATCAGAACTAAGGGCACAAGTGATAGGATCTTTCGACCTCAAATAACCCCATCACACAGAAGAGCCTTTATACAACAAGTTAGTGGAAGTGTTTTGTGATATCTATGATGTTCCGATGTTGTCATCATAGAATTAGAGAAAACTTCATTAGCTGACGGGACGCACTAATCGCATCGCAATAAATGAGATCATGACCACCATAGTGCTTTCAAAAACGTCTACACAGGCTAATGACTCATTTTTACAAGTTAGCTTTCCCAAATTTACTCAATTACACCCCTTTTCTTGGAGTTTGGAGTAAGGACTAGGATCTATTGCTCATCCGAGAGTGATTTTTAGACAGCATAGCAAGACGTATAATTTGTTTTGCAAAAAAAGCTATTAATCTCAAACTATGCCAAGATTTATGTTAACTGATACCCACTGGGGAAAACTATTTCATTGATGTAATAGAAAGCACAGGCTATATTTATGATAAGCCTAAACATTCAAAGGCATTCTTTATCGCCTTCGACAGTTATCCCTTTGCAAAGTTTCCCCAAAGAGTTCAATCATTGGAGTACAATCTTTAGACAACTTCATTTATGGTAAGAAAAAAGCATACAGGCATATCTATAAAAGCCTTAACTAGCCTTGCTAACACGGAATTAGTCGTTATCGATGGCTCGATATTCCACGCACATTAGTACTGAACTGATGCAACAACACAGAACAATGAGAGCCGAAGTCAAAGTCGAAGCTGTAATTAAACTTATAGCAGTCGATAGCGGAGAATTGCCGATTAAAGTCGAATTATCAGAAGGCCAGAGGCACAATATTACTTATCGCACCCAGCCTCATTGGCACTTGAAGCAGCTAACGGTTTGATACCGAGCTTGCAGATGAAGGTTATGGAAGTGATACTTTTCCGGAATTATCCGCAAATAAAGGCGAGAAAACAGTTATATCCAAAGCGCTACTATAACAATACACCTCAAGTAAAGGTAGAAAGGTGTTTATGTCTATTTGGGCATTGGGTGGAGAAAGCCATTTGAAAAATTACGCCAGCATGGTTCTACTAACGTTTACATTCATGTAGTTACAGATGTATTACTGATATATTGCTAATATATTACTGAGTAATACTTGTACAACTAAGATCAATATCATAATGTCTATCCTAATATCCATGATGAAAACCTCCTGATTCATATGCCAGCTTGAAGTTTGACAGAATACAGAAAATTCTAGTACTAAGGCGTCCAATACATCGCTAATGATAAAGGTTACGAGTCACACATATAAATTGGAATTTTAAATAAAAAGCCTGAATTAACAACTTAACTCTATGTAAAAAAATGCATTTCTAGACATCATTTTGAAAAGGAAACGTACCATGCAAATATATCTCCCGTACTACTAACCACATTTTCCACCATAAGCTCTTTGATACCACGCGGTTCCAAATATTCTCTAAAACTATTCATATCCTCAATACTCCTTGAAGCCGCTACTAACTCAGTTAATCGCAGTCTGTAGACCGCAAGTTGTCTATTCACAAATGCAAGATAATCCATTTTTTTTCCGATAGACCAAAATAAACCATTCTTAAAAAATTCATTAATATAATTTAAAAATTCACTTTCACAGAGTGATTTTTCATCATAAGATGCTAATGAAGAAAGCAGGCGGTTTATTTCCGAACGACTTTTTTCACATTTCTCGCAAGATTTTATTCTAATCAAATCTTGCCTATCAGTCATCCTTCCCATATCAAGAGATATTTTATTCAAAGAAAACATTATACTTTCAATTTCAGGGCGTTCCAAAAAAGAAAGTAGTTTACTGTTATAAAGAACAATAACTGAGTTTTCATGGTGTATTACAGCATGGAATTCCCCATTATCTTTCAAAACCCTAAGAACCTCAGGCATTGAGGTACACATATCTGAGTACTCAATTCCAAACTGGGAGATGACAGTGTCAAACTCACTATCTGAAAATGGTAATAACTCTACAGGCGTATTACCCAACAACTCAATAACCACATTTTTATTTGTATGTGAGTTTGCAAGAGGGACTAGATTTATATCAGCATAGTCCACCCCTTTAACTTCTCCATCAACACTTAATTTACTAAAATAATCTTGAATTAAGAGTGGTAAAGCCCCATTACCTGTTGCTACATCAAGTACTTTAAACCCCATTGAAAATTGACTAAAAACATTTGACCATATATCTTTCAATTGACCAGTATAGTTCTCCTTAAAGTCGGTACCAAAGGATGTAACATGTCCTAATTTCCAATATTCACTCCAATGACTCGTCATTATTCCCCCCTATAAAGATTATCAGAAACTTATGGTAAAACTGCACAACAAAAATTTATCTACTCCCTGACAAAAATTAAAAACAATTGTAATGAAACATAGAGTTTACATTCTTTCACACTACCAAACGTTTAATCTTTAGCACCCAGAATTACATCATTATAAAATTGCAACTCCTGAAATTAAATAAATTTTAAATCAAACTTATTTTCAGCGCGATCGAAGACAACTGCTTTATATAATTAAAAAGCCAGTTCTTAGAACTGGCTTTTATATTAAATCCCAATCAATTTAGAACTTAATTGTGTAGCTAGCACGATATTCACGACCATAGTTGTTATATAGGTCTGCGTTATCATAAGCTCCTTCATTAAGAATCGGATCTTCATCTGTTAGATTATTAACCATTAAAGTGACCGAACCAAAATCTCCAGCATTATATGTATAACTAAGATTATGAATTAACCATGAGTCAAGGTCTCCCTCTGGTACCAACACTAGCCCTGCAGCATCAATAGCTTTATCCTTAGCATATGTACCTGCAGTGTAATTCATATTCCAAGCAAATGTATGATCAGAAACTTTATAAGTTGTAGTGACCACACTCTTATAATCTGGCTGACCTTCCCAACCAGCTGTATTTTGTGCAGTAGCACCACCAATTTGTTCCGAAGTGTAATCAAGAACAAATGAGTTATTCCAATTCACTGAAAATTCACCAATTTGAGTTTCTATATTTCCAGTTAAACCTAGATCTATACCTTCAATTGTTAATTTATCACCATTGGCATAACCAGTACCAACTTTGAGTGTTTTACCTAAAGTTCCATCAGTAGTAGGTGCTCGTTCAACATAAAACGTACTATCTGGGGTCAACTGGCCGTTTGCGATGCCACGCATAACGTTTGTAACACTTCGTTGCGCAATTGCATTGTCAATATCTAAATTAAAATAATCTAACTTAACGGAGAATTGCTCTATTACATCCCAAGCTATACCAAAATTAATATATTGAGAGGTTTCAGCATCCAATTTATCATTCGATGATATATAGGTATCAAACTGTTTTGTAGGACAAGAAGCTGATGCATTTGAAACACAGAATGGGTAGTCTTTTCCGCTTTCAGCACTGAAAGTGTCTGCCGCATTTAATTGATCTAACCTAGGAGCTCTGAATGCTTCAGAATAAGAAGCTCTGACTACTACGTTATCTAATGCTTGCCATCTTACTGATGCTTTTGGAGATAAATTACTACCAAAATCACTATACTTATCGTATCGTGCAGCTAAGTTGACTTCAACACTATCAACTATTGGTAATGCAGCCTCATAGAATGTAGCAAAAACTTGACGATCACCACTTGATGAGTTACCAGCACTACCACCGATTAAACCAGCTTCAGACTGAGCGTCATATACCTCAGAGAAATCCTGAGTAAAGTATTCCATTCCAAAATAATGTGCAACAGCTCCGCCAGGAAGTTCAAATGCATCAAAACCTATGCCACCATTATACTGATGAAATTCAGCACGACTTTGAGTTAAAGTCGTAGCTTTCATGTTTGCAATTCCTTCCTCTGAGCCTAAATCAATACCATTGGCTATATTGTGAGCTAAGCCAGCATAACTTAGATAGTACTCACCAATACTCTTATTATCAGCTTTATTATAGTGATAGTAAAATTCCCAAGAAGCATCGTTTAATGATGGCAGAGTACCACGCAAACCAGTTAAATAATCTTGATTGTAATCATCAACATTACCATCACGAGTTCCAATTCCTACCCAACGCCAGTAACCTGTTGTTTCAACACCATATGGATTATTTGGATTATCCGCAGCCATTTTATTCCATGCTGCTGCAGGTGGTGCATAGCGACCAAATGAGTTGTTTTGGGTGAACATTGTTCTGCCAAACCACTCGACGTCTTCAGCAATCTCATAATTTGCATCAACGTATACAGTATTTCGATCTATTGATGCTTTATTATACGAAACGTTAGCGTTTGCATACATACAGTAAGTCGAACCAGGGCCCCAATCATCATCTGCTGCAACTTTCTTAAACACATCTGAGCCATATTGAGCGGCTAAATCATCACATAATGGCGATGCTTGAGCTTCTGAAAAATCTGGTGACGCAACAGTCGCACCATATATACTCCAACCAATAGTATCAGTGTATGCTTGAATGATTCCGTCGCCATTATTATCTGTCATACTTGCAGCTGTGTACGGACGATCAGCATCAGAAATACCTTTACGGTCTTGATGGTCAAAAGCGAACGTTATGTTACCTTTATCCATCTGATAACCAGCAACCACAGAAAATTCTTTGCTAGTTTGGCCACCATCAGCCTCACGCGAACCGCTTCCAACATTGAATTCAATACCTTGGTAGTTCTTCTTCATGATGATGTTAACTACACCAGCAATAGCATCAGAACCATAAGTAGAAGAAGCACCATCAGTTAAAATTTCAATACGCTCAACAGCAGCCATTGGAATTGCGTTTAAATTTGCGGAACCACCACCTAAAGTAGGAGAACCAGGAAAACGTTTACCGTCAATAAGAACAAGAGTTCTATCCGATCCTGCACCACGTAAATCTATTGTTGCTTGAGATTGAGCTGAACTACCTGATCTTTCAGAGAAAGAACCGAAAGTATTCAAATTACTATTACGCAAAGCATCTGCAACAGTAAGGTTTCCTTCCATTTTCATATCTTCTGATGAAATGGTTGTTACAGGTGAAGCACCTTCTAAATCGCTACGTTTGATGCGTGAACCGGTAACCTCAATACGCTCAACTTTTGCACCATCTTCAGCAGCCAAGACCGCTGGAGCATTTAATGTCGCAGCAGCCAAGCCGCCAAGCAGAGCATAACGTACTGAATTAGATAATAAATTGTTCTTATACATTGTCTATCTCCCTTGATAAATCATGTTTTTCTTATATTCTGCATCTACATTTATGCATAGATAGCGTAAATTGCTCTATCGCAACCTTAGTTGCTAACACGTCAATTTCAAGAGCAATAAAATCACATATAAAACACTAAATCAACAAATAACAAACAAATAACACATTATCACCCCAACAAAGATACATGAGGATGCGTGATTGATGATTATTTATACAGAAAGTGATTTTAGGGAATGGAGATAGCACAACTTACGTCATAATTGACGTGAGCTTGGTTGTAAGGAGAGAAAATGCTATTTAACACGACCTTATTGAGTTTAATAACCTTTTTAAATGAAAAAGCCCAAAGTTTTACACTTTGGGCTTTGAAGCAACACTTACAACTAGCACAATTCTAAACAATTAAACTATTGTAATAAACAAGGCAGAACTTAAAGTGTGTAACGGATACCAATTGCAACACCGTCAGATTCTGAAAGCGCCATTCTAGCTTCTTGTTCTTTATCTGCACTGGTAAAATCGCTGTAATCTTTACGTGCTTCTACGTAAAGCACTGTGTTTGGGTCCCATACAAAGTGCAAACCAACCACGACAAACTGACGTTTGAACTCATCGTTAGGATCGGCATTAAAGTTAGGTTGAATGACATAGTCTTTACCGGCATCAAGCACGTTGTAAGAAATGAATGGGCGTAATCCATTGTCAAACTTGTAAGAAACTAAACTTTCAATACCATAGGCGTCTTTAATCAAACGACCAATATTGTCTGTGTCATGATTTTCTTGTCTGTTAACGTTTGCAGCAGCGTATAAGCCATTGCTATCGAAGTTACCCCAAGTGATACCAGCACCGTAGATAAGATCAACCGCAGTGGTTTGTTCGCCATTACCAAAACTCACATCAAACTCACCGCGGTTAACACCCGCAGTTAAGGTCAGCATATCAGTGGCTTTATAAGTCAGCGCGCCACCATAAGTATAATTGTATTCTACTTGTTGAGCCGCTTTATCACCGCTTTCCCAGTTCGCTTGACACTGAGCTTGTGAAATATCATCCGTTGTATCACAGGTATAGAAGCTGCTGTTTTTCAACTGAGCTTGAACTGCAAAGCTTACATCGCCAAATGCATTGCGATATTGAACTGTTTTATCACCACGACCAACACCGTTTACCGCGCCATCATCTTTATTATAAGTGTAAACACCTGCAGTGTTACCGTCCCACACAAAACCATAGTTAGTGTTGTAAACGACATCGTACCAAGCGCCCCACTGCTTACCAATAGTCAGTGTTCCGTAAGTGTCATGGGACAGACCAGCGTAACCTAAACGGTTATAAAAGAACTCTTCTTGAACAGATTCGAAGCGATTGTTATAGACGATGTCACTACTACCAACAGGATTCACACCCCATTCCAATTTAGCAAATGCTTTCCAACCGTCAGTCAACTCACGATTAAAACCAAAATTAATGCGAGATGCGCCGTTAACAACCTCTGTTTCCCCTTGAGTGTTGATCACGCGTGCATCAATAAAACCACCGATTTCTACGGCATTTTTATTATCTTTATAGATCTCGATAGCTGAGACTGATGGAACTAAAAAAATTGCTGCAAGCGCAGTTGCTACTAACGTCTTGTTCATTTGGTGCTTAACCTTTTTTGTTTATGTTCTGTCAACGTCATTCCGTTGTTATATTTCCTTACAATTTCCTCTTAAAGGGTAGCAAACTTTCAATATTCCCTCAAAGCTAAACCTAAAGAATATGTCGATT
The DNA here is from genome assembly GCF_019345515.1 of Shewanella sp. NKUCC06_TVS. Lineage (NCBI taxonomy): Bacteria > Pseudomonadati > Pseudomonadota > Gammaproteobacteria > Alteromonadales > Shewanellaceae > Shewanella > Shewanella sp. NKUCC06_TVS. The sequence continues at coordinate 43,473 of NZ_JAHKQX010000025.1, forward strand.
AACATCACAAAAACAAACCAGTTAACCTCTACAAAACAGGTTAAAACGCTACATTCGCCACCCTGCGCAACACATAAAGAACATTAAAAACACTATATTAACAGCAACTGCTTTGATGCAATATCCATGTAGTTTAGTTTCATTATCGAAAAAACAGGCTCGGCAATAGGGCCAATTTGCTTATCAATGTAGTATTGGTAATCAATTGGTGACGTTCTGTACAGTAAGGGTTCCGGTCCATTTACAGTAATCAGATAATCAATCTGCGCCCCACGCTTGCCAAAAGAGGCATCTCCTGTTAAGTCGCATAATTGTTGAGCGACTTTAACATGGGGAGAAGATTTAGCCGTGTAATCTTCAATATTGCGTCGCATACGTTTGCGAAATACCAAATCATCGTCCAACTCACCATCAAGCAGCTTTTCAAACACACTGGCCAAATAAACACTGATATCCCTTTGGTTAAACATCCGTTCATAGAGTGACTCTTGAACTTTGCGCGCTAAAGGGCTCCAATCACTGCGCACTTGCTCCATACCTTTAAAAGTAAGCTCAAGTTCATCGCTCGCATTGCGCCACGCGCCAACATAACGTTTTTTACTGCCTTCTAACGACCCCCTTAAGGTCGGCATAAAAAACTGCTCATAGTGGCGTTCAAACTGTAACTCGAGAAAACTCTCAACTTGATGATCTTCAGCGATCTTAGCCTGCCACTTAGCATTAATTTCCCGCGCCAGAGTGTTACCTAAGGCGTTAAGGTCTGAGAGATCAGGCTCGCTGCCAAGCCAGACAAAGGTCGAATCCGTATCGCCGTAAATCACTTGATAGCCCATCTCTTCTATCCATGCGCGGGTTTGTTTCATGATTTGATGGCCACGCATAGTGATCGAACTTGCTAACTTTGCATCGTGGAAAACACAACCTTGAGAACCTAAAACCCCATACAACGAGTTCATGATAATTTTTATCGCTTGGGATAAAGGCGCATTGTGCTCACTTTTGGCCTTTTCGCGCTGCTCAGATAATGTTTGGATAAGCTTAGGTAAAATGGGCTGTTGCCGACTGAAACGGCCACCGAGAAACCCCGCAACACAGTCAGACTCGGGCAATTGCAAACCTTCAATTAATCCCTTAGGGTCAATAAAAAAAGTACGAATAATGGAGGGATATAGACTTTTAAAATCGAACACTAAAATATGCTTATAAAGTCCCGGTACAGAATCCATCACATAGCCACCGGGGCTTTCGATCCCATCACTCGCAGGAGCATCGGGAGCGACGTAACCTGCTCGATGTAGATGCGGTAAATACAAATGATTAAATGCCGCCACCGAAGCCCCAACCCGCCCCAACTCTAAACCTGTTAGTTCAGCTCGCGCGAGGGCGAACTCCCATAATTGAGTATGACTAAAAATATCCCACACCAGACGGCTGTCAGTAAGATTGTAATGTGCTAATGCTTGTTTATTGGCCTTAAACAACTGATCAATTTCTTCAACGCGATTATCCACGTTATGAATGGCCTTGCCTTCACCCAATAATTTCCGTGACACAAATTCCAACGAGAACCGCTCAAAATGATAGAAAGCGGCTTTGAGCCAATCGATACCATCGAGTACCACACGGCCCGGTAAAACTAAGGTTTCTGGGCGAAATTTATTATCGACTTTCCACTCAAGCTTTGCCCCTCCGCGGCCAATGGTGAGCGGAATACGGTGTAATAATGCACGGCGTGACAAGAGTGCGAGGTCAAAACTCACCACTGACCAACCTATGACAAAGTCAGGATCAAACTCATGGAACCACGCGATTAATCGATGAATGAGTGCAGCCTCATCGGCCACCCATTCAATATATTCGGGAGAGTTTGATTCAGCCTCACCCACCATAATCACTTTTTCATAAGTCTGCTTGAGGCTATCTTGCTCACCGTCTCGGCCACTGTCTTGACCATATAGTGCAACTGAATAGAGTAAACCCTCAAAGCTACATTCAAAATCCAGTGAGATACAGCGCAAATGTACAGCCGTTAAAGGGGCAATACTCTTAGCCCGCTCGGCGATAAACACGGGCAGCGAGTTAGCCTCAAGACTGTCGCTAGTCGGCGCGTGTATGTTACTCGTCGCAGAGAAATGCCCTAAAAATGCCACATCCAGCGCCACAAACCGCTCGATTAAATAACGCTGTTCGGGGCGAATGTCGGCTTCAAATAAAGGGATATCGGCATCTTTAGCGATGCGCTGTAAGGTACGTAAACTATTGCTAGATTTAGCATAAACACCACTAACCGCGCCACCTTTAAAGCTTTTGAGTGCTAACGGTACAAACCGCAATGCTTGACCCGGCGTTTGCAACTGCAAAGCCGTGACATCAGTTTGATGACAAAAACAAATGTGTTCAGTGCCTTGCACTTCCACCAGCACAGGGCCTTGGGCGGTAGCCAGATAATACTGCAACACTAAACTCCCATGACGATGAATCGCATGGCGTGTTAAGACTCGACCTTGTACACTAACGGCCGCGGTAGCCTCTGACTTCATCGCATGGGTTCCCAAATCGCATAGCTAGTCAATTTAAATGCCGCCAAATGGCAGAAAAGTTTCTTAGGCTATGCAATCACTGTTATTATGTACAGCATTAATTCGATAAAGTAGTGACGCATGTTACCTGACAATGTAAAAACCCAGATCCGCGCCATCTATAAGGATATCGCTACCGCCTTGCCTAATTTTAGGCCGCGCCGCGAACAAAACTATATGGTGGCGGAAATCTCTAAGACCCTCGCCGGCGACTATGATAAAGATAGGCGCATCATAGTGGTCGAAGCAGGCACTGGGATCGGTAAATCATTGTCTTACATCCTCGGTACCATTCCACTGGCATTAGCGAGTAAGAAAAAGGTCTGCATCGCTACCGCAACCGTCGCTTTGCAGGAGCAATTACTGCATAAAGATTTACCCTTTTTTCTTGAGCAATCTGGCTTAAATTTCCGTTTTGGCTTAGTTAAAGGTCGACAACGTTATGTATGTCTATCGAAACTGGCAATGCTCATCGGTGACGACAACAGTACACAAATGGCCATGTGGCAAACTAAACCTGACAATAGCCAAGTAGCTATGATGCATGGCCTGTTAAAAGACTATAACGAAGGTCGCTGGAACGGTGAAATAGATACCTTAGCCGTGCCGCTGCCCGATCACCTGTGGCAACAAATCGCCTGCGACAAACACAGCTGTCATCGTCAAGTCGCCAGCCACAGAAATTGCCCGTTCCATAAAGCCCGTGAAGATGTCGATACCTGGGATGTACTCATCGCCAACCACAGCTTGTTATTCGCCGACTTAGAGCTAGGTGGCGGCGTGATTCTGCCCGATCCAGAAGACGTATTTTATGTTATCGATGAGGCACATCACTTACCGATTGTGGCGCGGGATTTCTCCAGTGCACAGGCCACGCTGAGGGGCGCATGCGACTGGCTCGAAAAAATTGGTAAAACCTGCGCCAAGTTACAAAACCAAATAAAGAGCAACAATATCATTGCCCCCGCGCAGGCGATGCAAGATCATTTAGGCGATCTTATCGCCCAGCTCAATCAAGTGGCCCACTATTGCGATACCCAGACCAAACACTTTGCCAATCCTGAAAACCGTCTGCGTTTTGAGCACGGCAAACTGCCGGACTCATTACTCATTCTGGCTGAAAACCTTGCAGTGACCTCTAATCTTGCCCTCAAGCAGTTTAATAAAATGCTGTCACTGCTGGCAGAGGCGATTAAAGATGGCGACATTCCTAAACATCAATCCGAAGCACTATTAGCCGAAACCGGATTTATGCTGCAAAGGCTCGAAAACCTGCAGAAATTGTGGAGGATGATGGCCAAGGAAGATAAGCACAAAGGCGCACCTATGGCGCGCTGGGTCGAACTCATCACAGGTAAACAAGTGGATTATCTGTTTAGCGCTTCACCTATCGAAGTCGGCTTTATGCTGGAATCCATGCTGTGGCAAAAGGCCGCGGGCGTGGTCTTATGTAGCGCCACGCTACGCGCACTCAATAACTTTGACCATTTCGTGCATCAAGTAGGTTTGTCACTAAACGATGGCAGTCGTTATTTAGCCTTACAATCGCCCTTCGATTACCCCAATAATGCGACACTTTATTTACCCAAAATGCGCACTGAGCCGACGGACGATGCCTATACGGCTGAACTTGCCGAACAAATCATCACCCTTATTGAAGGCGAAATGGCAACCTTAGTGCTATTCGCCTCCTACTGGCAGATGGAAAAAGTGGTTGAATTACTTGAAGGCAAACTCACCACTGAGCTACTTATCCAAGGCAATGCGCCACGGCAACAATTGTTAGAAAATCATAAAGCTAAATGCGATAAGGGCGAACCAAGCATCTTGTTTGGCACCGGCAGTTTCTCTGAAGGTCTCGACTTGCCCGGCGATTATCTGACGAACTTGATCGTCACTAAACTGCCCTTTGCCGTGCCAACCTCGCCCGTTGAGCAAGCGCACGCAGAATATGTCAAAGTCAAAGGCGGTAATCCCTTCTTACAACTGACGATCCCAGATGCTTCACGTAAGCTTATTCAAAGTTGTGGTAGATTACTGCGTAAAGAGCAAGATTATGGCCGAGTGACCATTTTAGATAGGCGGTTAGTCACTAAACGCTATGGCAAGTCCTTACTGGATGCCTTACCGCCCTTTAGACGTGTTATAGAGTAGGATTAAAATTTGGAGTTGTTACTCGAGCCCAGTCATTGGGCCCTGTTGGCAGTCATAGGTCTTATCGCTGGATTCATTGATGCCGTCGTGGGTGGCGGTGGCCTATTGTCGATCCCCGCACTGTTAACCTTAGGCATTGCGCCGCATACCGTATTAGGCACCAATAAGTTAGCCGCAAGCTTTGGCTCTTTTATGGCGGCTTGGACCTATTATCGCAAGCACCTCTTTAAACCCTCGTTTTGGTACATGGCTTTTATCGCCACCTTTATCGGCGCGGTATTGGGCTGTTTTTTAGTCTATTTAGTCGATACTCAATGGCTCGAAAAAGTCCTGCCGCTGCTGATCATTGGCATCGCCATTTACAGTTTAGTCAGTCCCAATGCGATGTCAGACGTTAACTGCCAAGTACCAACCAGCAAGCCGCCAGCCAAGCAACAATGGCTACAGGGACTGGCTTTAGGCACTTATGATGGTTTTGCAGGCCCAGGCATTGGCGCATTTTGGACCGTCACATCTGGCTCTTTGTATAAACTGCCTTTACTGCACAGTTGTGGCCTTGCCCGTGCGATGACTTTTACCAGCAACTTGACCGCACTGACTATCTTTGGCTGGCTTGGACAGGTACAGTGGCAAATAGGTCTGTGGATGGGATTGTGCATGATGTTAGGCTCATTTATCGGCGCCCGCTGTGCGATTAAATTTGGTATGCCCTTTATCCGTCCACTGTTTATTTTGATCGTGCTAATGATTGCAGCGAATTTGGCATGGAGCGCATGGTTGTGAACACCCAACAATTAATGGTGATGCTGAAGAATCAGCTTAAAGCCTTAGAACAAGAAGTGCTGCAACACGATAATCGACTCGCGCCGCCGCAGCGTAAACTCCTGCAAGAAACAGAGCGTTTTAATCACTCGCTGTTTGTCCAACACGGCGCCCAACTCGGCCCCTGTATTGAACAAATTCGTAGCAGTATTATGCAGCTCGAAAAACAAATTAAGCTTAAACTCGCCCCCCAGACCATTGCCCTGAGCTGTGAGCGGATCCAAGATAGATTTACCGCAGTCAAACGAGCCTTGCTGACCACTTCTATCGACATTAAGTCTAAAACTCAGCAGCGTGCCAGTAGCCGTGCCCGTTTTGCACAGCGCCAGAATCAGTCTCACCAAGCCAGTGGTTTCGATTGGATCGCCAATAACGTGATGCAAAATAGTCATGAGATCTACGAAGAATTGAACAAACATCTTAATTGGGCGAAAAAATTTGAACAAAAAATTGAAGAAATGGAATCAAAACTTGAAAACTGTCATAGTGCTGACAAAATAAAATTGCAAAATGACATCCTTTTGATGCATCGTCGTCTAGGAAAATGCAGGCAAGCTATTAGTTATATAGAAGATCGCATTCAAATATTCGAACGCCCGTATCAGAGTAATAACCGTTAAGGAGTAACAATGAAATCACTTTTGCCAATTAGCAGCCTGCTAGTATTACTCGGATCTGCCTCAGCCTTCGCTGCAGATCTGAACATTCCTATGTCATTTGAGTACCTTGCTCTTGATGGTAAAAAAGTCGAGTCGAGCGTATTCAACCATAAAAGCAGCTTAGAATTGGCCCCCGGCACTCACAAAATCGCCATTCGTTACCATGAAATGGTAGAGGATGATTTTAGTGACAGCCAAACCTTTGTTAAATCAGCTCCTTTCATCGTTACTTTAGATGTTGATGGCGACCATCAATATTACCTGCAAGCGGCCGAAGGTGAAGTCGTTAAAAAGCCTAAAGTTTACGCGCAAAACCCACAAATCAAATTAACCCGTAGTGACAAAGGCAACGTCAATTACCAAGTGGTGAATACCAATTTAGAAGAAGAAAGCTTCGTCTCTCGCCTTTTCAGTGGTAATCAAGCCGTTGACGTATCCGGTACTGCCGCAGCAGCAACCGGTGCCGCAGGTGCAGTAGTAGCCGTTGCTCCAGCACCCGTGACAACATCGGCGACCGTTAACGCAACATCACTCACCGCCCCCGTAGACACCTCTAAAGCAGCAGGAGCCAACCCACAACAAATGTTGCAATACTGGTGGCTACAAGCGGATGAAAAAACCCGTAAAGAATTTATGAGCTGGGCAATTTCACAGCTATAACAACTTGCGATAACGAGGTTTAGTCAATATTGACTCTGATCCCACTGGTTTATCACGCCAGCTATTCCAAGCTGGCGCTTCCTCCCCATCACAGATTTCCCACCACTAAATACGCACATTTACGGCAGTACTTACTCGATAACCACATTGCCACGACTGCACAGTTCCACACGCCAACGGCCATGACTGCAGAAGATGTAATGCAAGTGCATCAACGCGAATATGTAGAGCAATTTATCGCGGGTACCTTGCCAACAGCGGCGCTTAGACGGATTGGTTTCCCATGGAGTGAAGCCTTAGTTGAGCGTACCTTGCATTCTGTGGCTGGCACCACACTCACAGCTTCATTAGCCATAAATCAGGGTATTGCCCTGCATCTCACGGGTGGCTACCATCACGCCCATTACGATTTTGGCAGCGGCTATTGTATTTTCAACGACCTTATCCTTGCGGCCAGAAATGCCATCGTGAGCCAGCAAATACACAAGGTACTGATTTTTGATTGCGATGTGCATCAAGGTGATGGCAGTGCAACCCTTAGCCACCAATATCAAGGGATCATCAGTTGCTCGATTCACTGCAAAGAGAATTTCCCGAGTCGTAAGCAGTATTCCCACCATGATATTGAACTAACCAAAGGCAGCGATGACAATCTGTATCTCGAAACCGTGGAGCAGACACTCGCCCTCCTTATCCGAATCCATCAACCAGATCTGATTCTTTATGATGCTGGGGTCGATATTCATCAAAATGACGATCTTGGCTTGCTCAATATCAGCCAAGAAGGACTGTTCAGACGGGATTTAACTGTGTTATCAATGGCAAAATCGGAAAATATTCCAATTGCAGCCGTGATAGGCGGCGGCTACAGCAGAGACGCACTACAATTAAGCCAAAGACACAGCCAACTTTTTATTGCGGCAAATCATTTGTGGTAGCAAACTCAATGAAAACCGTCATGGAGCATAACAATGCAACTCGAAATCCGTAATTACTACGAAGTTCTTTTAATGGAAATATTGTCAGATGAAGGACTTATGGACGAACTTCCTGAGGACTATCTCGCCGACTTATGTTGCGTGACCTTAAATCAACTGCCAGTGCGCTACATACGCCACCTCGTCGATACTTACTTCTTTGAAGACTATAACGAGCTACAGGAATTAAAGCGTGAGATCCAAACCGCACTCGAAAAGTCCCGCGCTTTTCTTAAACAAAATCTGCAAAAAAGATTACAGGAAGAAGCCGAAGCCAATCGTTGATTTCGTTAAAGGTTACTGTTGAGAGCATTTTTAGCCGTTGTAGTGGCAAGAAAAGAGGCAGGCAATGGATTATCTCATTGTGCAGAAATATTAACGCTATAAATGATTAACAGCAGAAAACGGAAATAGTCTGTAAGCTAAAATATTGAATGATATAAATTGAGTAGATATAAAGAGGTACAACGGAAATAAACAGAGGAACTGTTGAATTGGAGGTTCCCCTAGAGCCGACACCCCGGCACACGAGTCGCTTGCTGCGGTTGCTCCCTTCCGGGCCTGGCCGAGTTCACAAGTTATCATTGCGGGGGGACCCTAGGGTCACCATAACTTCGAACATTACTTTGAATGACATAAACCAAAGCATTGCTTGAACGCGAAGGATTATCCCCCATGGACCCTATGGGATCAAGCGCTAATCGATAAGATCTCTTAATATCCCACCTAACTGCACAATCTATAAGCAAATGGAGTGATTGAAATGATAAAAGCCTGCAAATGCAGACTTTTATATATGTTTTACTGAATCTCTTATCATAAAAATCAGCAGGCTACACCGCAATCATCGCCAAAGGTGGTTACAACTTGATCAAATGGCGATTTTGCTCAATTATCTTAGCCCCAACACCAGAGACATTCGCTAAGTCATCTATGGCATTGAACTTACCATTTTTAGTGCGATAGTCGACAATCGCTTGAGCCTTTGCGGCACCAATCCCTTTGAGTACGAGTAACTGCTCGGCTGAAGCGGTATTGATGTTGACTTGAGCGGCATCTGGCATAGATTTTTTCGCATCAGATGCCATTTCACCCGCTTCAGTTTTAGCCTGTACTTTCACGGCGGCCTTGGTTGGGGTTTCTGTTGCGATTGCTGGGCTTGCCAAAAAAGCCGTTAATGCTATGGCACTCATAAAAGCAGGTATACGATTTGTGGTTTTCATAACAATTCCTCTATTCCATGATTTGCGGCCTTTCGTCCTACTTCCGTGGCCTCAAATCAAAAATAGTCTAAGCTGTCCCGAAATACCAAATCGGCGTCATAAATATTCACTATCGCTAAACTTCTGTCTTCGGCTCAATGAGCCAGTGCTTGACTATGATAAAAAGATGCAAAAAGCATCCTTTTATCATTCAAATAACTAGCGGTCTTTAAAATAACCTGAGATCGGTTTAACAAGCCATAACTGTAATAGCATTAAACTCTGCGTTAGTGATGTTCAGTTGTGGCTTATTGTCTTTCAATTGATAGGCGATGAGTCCCGC
>NZ_JAHKQX010000026.1:0-52675 GCF_019345515.1 Shewanella sp. NKUCC06_TVS
CAACGACCGCAGCACTCACGGCCGGAGCCATTGCCCTTGCCTCTGGCGGAGGGGGGCTGCTCAAGAATGCATGGTCACAGGCTGGCGGAGACGGAGGGGACAGCGGAGGTGATGGCGGCGGAGGCAATGACCCCGCAACGTCACCGTTAGCTGAAAATAATGATGGCGGCGGTGGGGGTGAAGCAAATGCCTCGCCACTGCCTCGCTCGCACGGGAATGACAACGCTGATTTTCAGGGTTCGATATCCGGTAGTGAACAGTCTCCTTTAAATGCAAACCCTCAAGACAATGGCAGTGAGCAAGCAGCACCCAAATCGTCCTTAGCGAGCAAATTTGTCACAACCGCCAAAATAGCCAGTGGCGCGTTAGCAAAAGAAGGGGCCAGTAGCGCTAAAAAAGCGTTCTTAAGTTCACAAGACACATTCATCGGTCGTGCTGCAAATTCATTAGCCCCCAACAAGAAAGATTAATCCCACTGATGGTGGGGTTTCCCGCATATAGCAAACATATCAATAGGAATTTATATGGAAAACACCCCAAGTGAGGTGAGCGCATCCTCACAAGATGAATTAACGCTTCTCTATGCCCGAGCACGGCATGAGTGGGATGAAAGGTTAGGCGATACCCTGTCTCAAAATAAAAATCTCAAACTGATCACCCTCGTAGCACTGTGTATTGCGCTCGCTGCCGTTTTTGGGGTTATTTACATTGGCTCTCAAAGCAAAATAGAACCGTATGTTTTTGGGATGAATGAGGGACAAGTTATTGCGTTACAAGCGGCGAAATCAATGCCTGCAGATGACCGAAAAAAACTCGAAATGACGAAAATAGGGGAAATTGTTGAGTACACCAGAACAGTCTTCACCGATATCAACGCTCAACGTACTTTTGTACTAAAAGCCTATGCTCATCTTCGCAGTTCAGATCCTGCATTTATGCAAATTAACACCTATTTGAGCCAGACCTCACCGCCCAATGTTCGTGCTGAAACTGAAGTCGTTACGATAAAAATAGAAAGCATTTTACCGTTGGGCGACAAAGCAATGACTTATCAGGTGGAATGGACGGAACTCATTACGGACCGTAAAGGGGTCCCCAAACCGTCACAACATTTCAAAGCTGCGGTAGAAATCTATTATTCACTCCCCACAACCCCTCAAGAATTCATGAAAAATCCATTGGGCTTATGGGTTAAATATTTCAACGTTACGGAGCGTTTTTAATGCGATATCCCCTCATTATTACGGCATTACTGTTCTATATCCCAATGGCAGCTGCAGAGTCATTTGACGACGATTACCCCGTTCCCTCCTTATCCTTGAAAGAAAATTCAGCGCTGGCGTTATCTGATGCATGGATTGAAAAATCGACCCAACCTATCACCGATGGGACCGGACGAGTGACGTACTACTTTGGTGATTCATTACCATCGGTCGTGTGTTCGCCGATAAAAACCTGTGTCGTTGAATTAGAAGATGGAGAAATGATCGCCCAATCCGGATTGCAATTAGGGGATAGTGCGCGTTGGAAGGTGTCAATGGCCGTGTCTGGCATGGGTGCAAATAAGCGTACTAATTTAATCATCAAGCCCACCGACATTAATCTTGAAACCACGATGACGGTAGCAACCGATAGACGCGTCTATCAAATTAAGTTGATTTCAGACGCAGTGAAATGGATGCCCTTTGTTGCGTTCACTTACCCAGAACAGCGCCAAATGGAGTGGGAAGTCTACAAAGCCGCCATGGTTCACGAGATAAAACAAAACACCCTTTCTGATGGGGCCTATATTCCAGAACTGGATTTTAATTATCAGGTCAATGGCAAGGCGTCATTTAAACCGTTACGTGTTTATAACGATGGCGTCAAAACGTATGTCGAAATGCCCTCCCAAGTTGAACAGGGCAGTTTACCCATTATTTTAGTCGTCAACGGTTCACAAAAAGAACTCGTGAACTATCGATACCAAAACAGTTTTGCTCAAGATGATGGTCGGAAAATCAACGGTCGATTCATTATCGACCAGGTATCCAAAGAGCTGATCCTAACGATGGGTGTTGGAAGTGATCAGGTATCCATTTTGGTTAAGCACAAGGGCTAAAAATGAAAATCATATTTGCCGCAATATTGACGTTGCTGTTGGCAGGTTGTGCAACATCGGATGTCAATTATTACGATTTCCCCGTGAGCAAGCCTGACCAAATACGGGTCGCTAAAGACTTAGCTTGGCATATAAAAGAAAAGCATGGCGCAAATGCCGTATTCAATTTCAATTACCCCCAGTGGTCAACAGGGACGTTTTTTTCTGAAGCGCTTGAAACGGAACTCAGACGACTAGGTATTGGTGTTTACGTATCCGATACCCCACAGAGTAAACATAACGATCTGTACTACACGTTATCAAAACTGAATAACAGCCAGTTTTATATCCGAGTCGTCGTAAACCAACAGTTTTCATTTCAGCGAATTTGGATATACCAAGACGATGAATTATTTCCGTTGCCAACGACCACAGTTTTTAAAGGAGTGAAGAATCGTGACTAAGATTTCAGCAATGGGCGACCCCACCCAACATCACCAAGGCGCGTCACTCAAAAAGACCCCAATAAAAATCATATTTTTTGTCATGGGTATACTGCTCTTGCTCGTTCTGTATGTCATAGCGTCGAAAGGACAGCAGAAACCTCAAGAGCCCAGTGCAGCAGAAGAAACCCAATCGAGTCGTAACAATAATGGTAACTCAGCGGAAATTCCGCAGGCACTGCAGGGGATTGGCCAAACGCCCCCGTCCATCCCCGCAGCTGACGAGCCACCACCCAAACCCGCATCACCGGATTACCCAACGAGCCCTGATTATAATTATAGTGACAATAGTGGTTATCAAAGAGAAGCTCCCCCGTCTCTGGAAGAACAACTCCGTATTCAACAAATGCAACGACTCGCAGATTTTAGAACCCAACAACATCTCGCGGCATTGGTGGCTGATACGGAAATAAAAATCAATGACAGCATCACTCAATCGATGACAAAAGAACAAACGTCTAGCATGAGTGAAAACGATAGTCTGATCATGCAAGCAAAAAAAAAAATGACTGAGTTACAACAGAATTTAGGAGGCAACCCGTTTATCTCTTCTGCTATGGCAGAACCGATGATGCAACAAGCCGATCCTAATGGCCAAGCCCAAAAAGCCGCATTCTTAGGGCAACAACGCAGTGATGATTATCTGGGATATACCAGAACTGAACCGCTTTCACCCTACGAGTTAAGTGTGGGGACACTCATCCCCGCCACGTTAATAACCGGTATGAATTCGGATATTCCTGGGGCCATTACTGCTCAGGTATCACAAGACGTTTACGACAGTGCCACGGGTAAACACTTGCTCATTCCGCAAGGAGCTAAGTTATATGGTGTATACGATAGCAACGTGTCCTATGGGCAAACTCGCGGGGTGTCGGCATGGACACGGATAAACTTCCCCGATGGTACTCGGCTTAATCTGGCGGGAATGGGGGGTACTGATACCGAGGGTTACAGCGGTTTTGCCGATGAAGTCGATAACCATTATTGGAAAACATTTGGTAATGCATTTTTACTTGGCATGATCTCCGGTGTTGCACAAGCTGGTATTAGCGAAGATAGCAAAAATGGTGATACCAAAAGCGCAATTGCAGATGGCGTAACTCAACAGTTTGCGCAAACGGGATCTACATTGATCCAGAAAAACCTAGATGTGCAGCCCACCATCAAGATAAGACCAGGATATAAATTTAATATCATGGTCAATAAAGATGTGATGCTATCCCCCTACAACAAACGCACTCGTTAGCCATTCAGCCCCCCCTTATATAACTCTTTTCATGCGACTTTTTGTAAAGCCGTTAAGGAACTATTTTGTCCAAAAAAATCGCTTTTATGCTCACTATTCCACTACTCCCCACCATGGCATTTGCTGCCCAGCCATGGATTGAAAACGAATCAGCAACCTATTCGAAAGAGGGAATTGTGATCAATGCCGAGGTGTTAAGAAAGACACCCGCACCGACACCGGCAACACTCCCCAAACGTCAAAAAGTGGAGGATGACACTTTATTTAATGACACGCAGGCCGTCACTGAAGAACCCAAATTAGCAATAACAGAGCCAGTGGCTGTGGCTGTTACTGAACCGGCAGTGATCACCCACAACTTATTTATCTACCCTGACGAATCCTATTTTGATGCCATTAATCGTTGGCTGAAAAATGCTGGCTACCAAAATGTGGCATGGTCTATCGACGATCACACCGCCGAGGAACTGAAAAAAAATCCAGCCGGTATTGTCAGTTTCGCAGGTTCTGTCAGAACCGTGCTCCCGACGTTATCTAAACAACTTGGTGTGCCATTTTATTTATCTGAAACATCCAACCTTGCCGCGATTCACCAATGGCATAACCGCGAGGTCCAAATTGTCATGGTCAGAGGCTCCTCGATGAAAGTGGCCATCGAGCAACTGGCAAGCGATTACGGTTGGAACTGGAGTGATGACACGACAACCAACAAAAGTTGGTTAGCTAAAAACGATTACCCCTTTTCGGGGAGCTACCCCCTCGTGACGCCAAAAAATGATATCGCTAAGGCGCTGCGGGTGGTTTTAGAAGGTTATCCCATTTCTGCAAAACTGCTCACTGGCACTCAATCACTGTTCATCGTAGATACCCAATAATTAAGGACATAAAATGTCACTGTACAAAAAATTGATAGTAACAGCATTGGTTGCAACCCTTGCTGGCTGTGTTACTCAAGATTTTAAGGACACGAAATCGGCGGCGGATAATATTCATAACCAGATTGGTGAGCACAGCCAATCGCAATACACCTCGCAAGTTTCCAACATCATCAGGCCGCCCATTTCAACTACGCCATTAGCCGTAGAAAAAAACATCCCTTGGCTCAATGATCCTGTCTCTATCAACTCAGTGGATATGCCGTTATCGATGGTGATATCTCAAGTGTTAGCCGGCGCGGAATATCAAAACAAACCGATTAAAATCTGGTTTGACGGCGACGTAGACCCTAATCAGCGCGTCACATTGTCGTTTAAATCCAGCCGAGAAGACGTGCTCAACTTATTAGCGAGGCAGACCCAATACGGTATCAACACCACAGAGGATAAAGTCAGCATATCGCGCTTTGAATCTGAGCTATTCGTCATTCATTTACCACAGGGCACTTACAGTGGCCAGCTCGGTTCACAGGGTAGTTCGTCTGGCTCGGGTGCCATGGGCAGCAGCCCTCGCGTCGAAGGGCAGTATCTCAATACCGCCTATAGCAACGTCGATTCTGTCACAGAGATCGTTACCGGCATCAAAGCGTTGCTGAAAAATGATGAGAGTGATGATGATAAATTAGTCGGCAGTGTTGAAGCGATCAAGTCTCTTACCGCTATCGCGGTACGCACTACCCCTGACCGCATGGTCAATGTTCGCAATCTCGTTAACAGCGTACAAGAGCAGTTTGGCCAGCAAGTGGTACTTGATATTCGCATCCTCGAATTTCGCTCTAATCGCGGAAAAGAGCGCAGTCTAGATTGGAACATTATAAAAGACGTGGGCAATGGGTCGCTGGAATTTATGATCCCAGGCACCACAACCGTCTCGCAAGGCGCAAGCTATGGAATGGCATTTAGAGGCACGGGAAAATGGGATGGCACCGCCGCATTTATTAGGGCATTAGAGCAACAGGGCACCGTCTCAACAGAAACCCCTATCACCGCGCTAGGCCTAAGTAATCGACCTGCTCGTATCGCTCAGACAATGACAACCCCCTACATCGATGAGATCAAATCCGAGTCTAACGACAAAGTGATCACCGCATCCGTGACAAGAGCATCACAGAGTGAGGGCGTGGATATGATGATCACCCCCAAAGTAATGGATGATGCCGTTTGGCTCAGCATTGCGGGAAAACTCACAAAAATCGTCGGGAAGCGCAATGAAACAGTGCATGACGTTCAATTACTGTTTTTAGATACTCGGGAATCAGAAATCAATTTTACTAACAAATTATTGTATGGCCAAACGGTGGTCATTGGTTCCATTAAGCAGACCAGCACGACTGCTGAAAGCAATTCAAATTTTGGCGTACCGAGCGGTGAAGGCACGTTAAGCAACACAGTTGAAACCCTCGTATTGCTGACACCAAGGAAAGTGCAATGATAATCCCACGATTAGCCGCGCTCCCCAATAGCGCGGCGCTACGCGAACACCGTTCGCGATATCCCAGTCAGTTTGAAAAAATCATTAAACACGATGAGGGAATAACCCGTTATTACAGTGATTCCGCTGCAACGTGTATAGGCGAATGGGTGTTAACCCAATTTGTCCCTGCGCACAGTGAATGGTTATTGCTGCTACCGATGGACAACACGAACTGGTATGGCTTACACGTTAATGCCGGTCGCGTACAGACTGAATCTGTCGAAACGAGTCTGACAGCGTTAATCACTCGGTTAGCATTCGAATGTGAGCACAGCGAGCAACTGTATTCATCAGACAGTGATATTCCGCTACCCGCTGACTTAAAAGCGAAATGCTCGACCGTTAACGCATTTAATCTACACGCTATCGCGAATCAATTTGTACTCAAAAAGAGTGAGCGATTTCCTAAAAAAATCATATTGGGATTAACGGGGGCCATCATAACAAGTGGTGCGCTGTGGTTTGCTCTACTCAATCCACCTGCGGTGAAACAGAACAACCAACACGATCCACTGGCACTGTGGATCACTCAATTAGCGCAAACACCCACGGCTGAAAGTGTTTTAGAGCAAAGTCAGTTGTTACTCAATTCGACTCGGTTATTACCCTCCCAGTGGCAGGTCAAATCGACAACGTTATCTGGGACTCAATTAACATTACAACTCAGCACAGATGCACCATCCGCAAACCGAGCGGCTTTACTTGCATGGCTATTGGCTGAGCGTAACGAATTGCAGTGGAATGACAGTGGCCAACAACTCACAACTAACATCCCATTGAATACGCAAATGCAAATTAACCCGCTCGGAAATTACCCCGAGCAACTCTATGAAGAATTGCGGCTACTCAATGCGGGTAATTTAACGATCAATCATATCGGGATCACCGGTGCCGTCGACTTGTGGACGATTACCGGTAAATTTTTACAAACCGCACTTTCCCGCCCGTCGACTCTCGCCAAGTTGTTCAAAGACAAACCTGTTTTTGTTCAGGAGTACAGCACTCAGCAGGGGAGTGAAGGGCTGGATATTACATTTTCATTATCTATTTTAGGGTCACCACAATGAATAAAAATAGGCTCATTTTGATAGTCGCGTTACTCAGTCCATCCGTTTTCGCCAACGATTCAGATGCACACGTTCAGCAATTATTGGACTTAGCACGTCAAACCGAGATTAATAACGCCAAGGCCGAAGCTGCGGCAGCAAAACTTAAATTGAATGACCTCAATAAACAATTAAGCCCTCCGGCCGTGATTGCGCCTGAACCTGCGATTGAAAAGCTATCCAGAACATCCCCCACTGTACTAGACACGATTCGTCTAAAAAGTTTAGTCACGACTAACGGCGTCACGACAGGCTGGATAGCAGTTGACAGTGAATTGGTGGAGATTAAAAGAGGGTCACGATTTGGCTCTATAGCGATTATCGAGCTGACCAGCGAGTCGGTGTTATTGAGTGATGGCCAACGTCAAAAGCGACTTTATGTTGCAGGTCAAGGTAATCAATGAACGAGAATCGTTTAAATATAAGAATCGTGTCAGGTCACACTAGGCAAGGCAGAACAACGCTCATTGCGGCGGCGCTAGCGTTAAAACAGTCTGACAAGACTCGAACATTACACGTTCTAGATGAGCCCCCTGAGATTGAACTCTCCCAGAATGTGCCGCAATTGATAAGGAAAGTTCATGAGCGATAATTTATTAAAAAAACTGTGGCGATTTTTACGCCAAAGTCAAAATCAGATTGAGAATGATGGAGGCTCGACTCAAACAACATTGACCGATTTTGATACCGATATTATCGTGAGTCACAAATTGAAAATGTGGTATTACCAAGGCCGCAACGTCATCGCGTTAACCAATGGAACCATCATCACCAGCGATTTCCGCGCAGAAAAGCTCAGTGAAATACGTGAACACATTCGAACTAACCCCGATATTTGCCAAGGCCGATTTTTTGGGCAATCGCTACCCATCAAGCTGACCACCCCTGATGTTATCGAAAAACTACTTGAGCGAGGAAGCCTACTTCTCGAACACAAATCTGAAAAATTAGTGGATACAGAAGTCGCGCAGCACCTGACCGAGTTAATGCAAAAAGCCGTGTTACTGGGCAGCTCTGATATTCATATTGAGTTATACGAAACGGAGACTCAATTCTTTACACGGGTTGATGGCCGGCGGATCTATCTGCAAAACACCATTCCGCTTCACGCTGTAGGACTGCGATTGTTCGGCTACATTTTCACGTCTCTCGCGGTTGATACTGATGATGACTTTTTCATCAAAAAAATCAACAACGGCAAAATCGAAATGGTCCTCGATTGTCCGACCGATGACAAAATGACTGAACGGCGGGAAACCTTATGGCGGATTGCGTTTATCCCAGCAAAAGGCGGTGGAAAGGTGACAATGCGTTGGCTCAACGCCAATAAAAAAATCCCACCACTCACGAAAATGGGACTTGAGCCTGGTCATATCAACATATTGAAAGCGTTTTGCGAGGGCAACTCAGGGCTAATGATCATGGCAGGTAAAACAGGCAGTGGAAAATCTACGCTGATTGCCGCGTTGCTTAAGCTGTTTGGTAAAGATAGGTCGCTACACGCATTGGAAGACCCGCCAGAATTTGACAACGGCATCCCACAGACTCACGTCACGCCGAGTCTTAAAAAAGGCGGCGACGACTTGTTAGGCTTCAACTTTTACTCGAAAGCACTCTTACGCCATGACGTTGATGTTGAGTTACACGGGGAAGTACGGGATCACGATGGCGCAATGGAAGTCACGCGCAAAGGCGAGACGGGCCAGATTATGTTTACCACACTGCATACATCGAGTGCGGCAGGTATTGGACATACACTGACAGAACAGCTACACGTTCCGCTTGCCGTCGTCGCCGCACCGGATTTGATGCGTATTTGGGCGTATCAAACACTGGTAAGGACACTGTGTAATCATTGCAAAATGACCGAAGACGCTGCTAGAGCGTTTTATATCAAAAATAATGAGGAGCATATTTTCGATGCAAAACTAGTACAAACCATTGCGCTCGTCGGTGAATCAAAACGCTCAAAAGTGCTTTATATGAATCCGTTAGGGTGTTCGCATTGCACACAAGGTGAAAAAGGCAGAACGGCGCTCTTTGAAGTCATAGCTCTCGATGATGAAGATCGCGGCTTTATTCAGCGTAAAGACTATCTCGGCTGGAATGTGGCACTGAAAAATAAGGGCTACAAAACAGTGCGAGATCATGCGATTCATAAAATTTTGAACGGAATGATTGATATCGATACCGCGTCACGCAAGGTAGCAAATTTAATTCCCATCGCGACACAAACCATTTATGCCCAACTTAACTACGATGAAGTTGATTCAACGCTCTTGCGGCCAATTGCAACACCGGAGCTTAGAACACAATGAGAATACGCAAAAAGTTAAAAAAGCAGCATCAGTTAAAGTTACTGTCCGATTTATATCGGTTGGCCAAGGCAGGTTTAAAGCAGGCAGAGGTCGCCCAACAACTGATTTTGTTCGGCAGCAAAACCCACAAAAAGATCGGCAGAGAGATCCACGAAGCCTTAATCAGTGGCGGTAAATTTGCCGAAGGACTCAAGCCATGGATAGACCCATTGGCGTGGGAAACCTTACTCGCGAATGAAACCACGGGTAACTGGGCAAAGGGGCTTGAAAACGCAAAATTAGCGGTATCAACGCAAAATGCGGCCACTGGCCAATTGTTTGGTGCATTATTGTTCCCGATTATTGGACTGATAACGCTGTTTGCACTGGCGGCAGCCAATGCCACCCAATTCTTACCCATGTTTGAAGAGATTATTCCGCAAGCTCGTTGGGGTACGTGGACAAACTACGCATTAGGATTTGGCCAGTTCAGCGCGGCATGGGGCAGTGCGCTAGTGATAAGTGTTTTTGTGTTCATTGTTTTCTGTTTGATCACATTGCCATTTTTTACGGGTGCAGTACGAAAGTCGGTTGATAATTTTCCGTTATATCGACAATACAGACTGATCCAGATTAGTACACTACTCAGGTCAATGAGCGACCTGAGCCAAGCGGGTTTTGGTCTTAAAAGTATTTTAATTCAATTAAAAGAAAACACGTCTCCTTACCTGCGTTATCACGTCAACATCATGTTAGCGAGAATAAGCGAAGGTGAAACCAATCTTGGGAACATCATGAATACCGGAATATTGAATCTATCAGAACAATATTCAATGCGTATTTTAGGTCAGATAGATGGCTCGACGACGACGGAAACACTGCGTAATAGCGCAGAAATCCACCACGATTTACTCATGTCAGAGTTGAATATCATCAAAAAATATGGCGCTGATGCGATTAAAATCGCAGCCGCTATTATCGGTTTATTAATGGCAGGGGGGATTGCTCAACTATTACTGCAAATCACGACAACGCTTCGATAACACCTCAATTTTCACACACCCATGTTCACACCCAATAGTCTCTGATCGCAGTATTTCGCTAGCGTGAACGGGCTTTATTTTATTTAAAAAAGGAAGTACTTCATGTCAAACCAAACGATGAGCACCAACACCGTCAACAACTTCATGAAAAATAAGCAGCGTGGCGCGCAGTTACTCGATATGAGTTTAACCTCAATGATCTTCATTGGTGCACTCGTCACTATCTTGTTGATGTACCCAACAATTTCTAAAAGCATGAAGAGAGCGTCATTTCAAACAGATGCAGGGATGATTATTGCTGCCGCCAATACTTGGAAAATGGGACGCTCTAACTTCACTGGCGCGAGTATGGCTGAATTATGTAAAGGCTCATTACCAAAAGGGGGTTCTATTTGTGGTACCGCTAACACCGGCACCGGCACAAATCACTTTGGTGGTAACTGGACACTTACCACCGGCTCTAATCCTGGGTTACTACAGTTAACCAGCACATTCCCTAACGATCCTGAAGTCATCGCGCTACTTGCAGATGCCATGGCCCCCTCAACCCGTGCGAACTGCCAAGAGGCGGCAGGATGTAGCTCTATCAGCAGCACAACCAGTTCGCTTGTCATGACCTACTAAGTTAATTTTTCGAGGACATAACATGCTTACATTCCAGCGAGGCTCTGCCTCGTTGGGTATTGCTTTGTCGATATCCGCAACACTTGGCGCGATTGTTTTTGTATTAATGTTGGCAAGCCCATTAGCGGCTTATCGGGATGCTATCGCGATTAAATCCACGCTGTCACTCATCGAGACGCAAGCCAACTTGTCTTACAGAAAAAAAGTGATGCTGAGCCGATGCGTCACAGACAACGCGCCAATGACAATCCAGCGGTTAATCAACGAAAAACGTATCCCAACGGACGTTAATAGCGGGTTACACACGTTTGAAACCCGCTTTACCAGCATCAACATTAACGGATGGACACGGCCAAACTATTTAGAAATACGCGTGACATTTGCCGATAGCGCTGCGCTTGAAGCAATCGCGTCTCACCTCAACCCCACGATATATCAGCCATTGACGTTAGTTTTTTTAACGCCAATTCAGATTGATGTTACCGACAATCTGAGTCATTTCGATAAAAAAACAGGGTGCCTACAATGACAAACTTACACAGGCAGCGCGGCTTCGGCGTCGCCTCGATGCTCGGGGTTGTATTCGCCCTCGGGGCCTTTAGCTTTTTTTTGATGGAACTATCAACGATTGTTCAAACGCAGAACATTAAACGCAAGGGCAAGATGTTTTATGCCCAAATTGCGGATATTCGTGATGCGATCCGTATGCATCAAGTCGATAAAATAGCGCAAGGCCAATCAGGAATTTATCTCTTTCCTGCTGGCTGGAATGATTTAGTGCCTAACTATTTGCCTGACTGCTCGACGACTGACAATCAAGCCGGTCGATGCCGCATGCCAAGTCAAACAGGCTGGGGAGGGGTGATTACTCTCACGAGAGTTGCGGCCACGGTATTAGCACCAAGCCACAACTTGATTGTTATCCCACTCCCGCCGGTTAACGCTGAGTTCAAATTTGAACACGATGTGCATGTTAGCGAACTGCTGCAATTGCCGTTCGCGCGTTACAACGAATCGGCCAATACCGTGTCATTTCAAGTACATCGGAACGGTGATGAACTTGAACATGACGGCTTAGTAAAACGCTCAGGGGACGATTCCACTCTCACAGGTGATTGGGACGTGGGCGGCAATTATGCCATTACCAACGTCAAAGACGTGATCGTGCGTAACAGTGATGGCAGTCAACGCAGCTTGGCAGCGGGGACCGTCGCCATGGTCGCAAAACACGATCAACGCATTGATAAGCACAAGTGCCCCACCGGATTAACACCGGATATCGTCACCGGTATTAAGGGGATGTTTAACAAAACAGACCCATTACTTACATTTCGTAATGTCAGTGCCAGCCGCAGCTATACCGTGGCCAGCTCAACTTATTGGACGGTCAAACTCGACTATTTCGCAGAATTTGAAGGAACCATGACCGAGTTTCACGATGGTGAAGTCAACGTTACTCTTATTTGTAAACCCTAAAAGGATATACTCCATGAAGATACCAAAAGCCCTTAGCGCCCTGTTCCTAACCATCATGACCACGACAATCGCGGTCGGCGCAGAAGAGAAAATGACCTATGAGAAAGCCATGGCGTCCCACAAAGCGACCTATGGTAAATACAGCACCCAAAGCATTACCGAAGCCCAGAGCCAAAAATCATGGGACGACTATAAGCAAAGACCCGAAATAAGCCCTTCTGGGGCAAACGATGGCGCACTGACCGAAGTATGGTCAGGAAAAGCAACATCAATAAAAAATACATGGGGGGAGGGGGCATTTTTAATACAGCTAGCCGATCCTTACCAACCAACTGACACCGTCGCATCTTTGTGGTTAAAAGTAGATGGTTCTAAATTACAACGTAGCAGTGCTGTCAGCATGTACGGATATGAAAAGAGTTGGTTTGTAGAATACAAAAATAACACTTTTTATGGCGTTGGCGTTAGAGAATCTACCCCTTCTATCATATCGATCGCTAAACAAGAGATTGCGATAAAAATGTATAACGATTGCACACCAGGACAAAGCGAAGGTACACAAAACTACAGTTGTGCAAACCCTTCAATTGAAAAACTTTGCGAGAATGGTTATAGAACTCGCACATGCGCATCAAACGGCGTGTGGAATCAGTGGGAAGTCAAAGCTCCGCTTTGTGTTCGCCGTGACCGAGAGTGCCCATAAATACCGAGTTAATACCCCAAAAAAATATTAAATATCCCCACTTATTTTTAGCGGGCGATCTAAACAGATCGCCTTATTTAAGCCCAGCCCCACCCGTTTAACGAAACGTTCATTTTAATCAGCTTATCGGTTTAGACGCTTCTCCACGGCCTTAAAATAGGTTTTCTTATGGTGTAAAACCCCTAAGCATAACCGCATTAAACCCTTATTTAATAACAACTTATGATGGTTGACACTCTTAAAAAAGAGGATCACAATAACGCTATAAACAACGAAAAGGATTGCCGTAACATGAAAAAAACACTTCTCGCTATCGCACTACTGAGCTGTTCAACCAGCGCCTTGGCCATCAAAGATGGCACTGCAGTGGATTGGTCAAAAAATGATGACATGGTAAAGATGAACTGCACTGGCACATTGATAGCGGGCAAGTGGGTATTAACCGCCGCGCATTGCAGCAAGAATGCCCCTCAAGGGGTAAGCACAGTGAATAACGGGCGTTTTACTGCAACCGCAAACAACTATCCCGCTGGCGGCCCAATAGCCCTTGATATAGGACTATGGCAACTCAATGGTGTCCCTGACACACACGCGATTCAATTTCTATCGATGCGAAACGTAGAAGAAGGTGAACACATTCGGATCACCGGCTTTGGGGCTGGCGTAGGTCTACAAGATTTAGCTTATGCTGAGCAAATCGCCATTCCACCAACGGAGGGCCGTCCTGAATGGCTGACCTTAAAATTTACAGGTAATGGACAAACGATAGGTGGGGACTCAGGGGCTCCTTATACTGACGCGGATGGCTTAATCATTGGGGTGAGTACTCATGGCGGCATTGATCATGAGACAGGGGAGCAAGCTTCGGGTTCACGCTTAAGCTATGCCAAAGATTTTATTCTAGAGCACATCAACGCCTGGCATTACCCAACGGTCGCGAATACCCCAACAAACGGCGGCACCATCACCGTAAAAGTGCAGAGCTTACACATCGACAGTGTTGTCGATAACGCCACAGCCAGCGGTGATGCAACAATCACCGGCGGAACGTGTTCTGGTGCGATAGTAAACTCATTTGATATCTGTAGTTACGACGTTGCGAGTAATGGTTATGAGGGCACAGTCACACTGGATGACAATCAAACCATTACCATCAATAAAGGCCGAACTAAACCCGTCACGCCCCCAACGCCAGACCCTGAAACAGGTTCTAGTGGCGGCGGTTCTCTGGGCTTCTTATCGTTATTGAGTCTGCTAGGACTAGGGCTATTACGCGTTAAACAAAAATAACGCGCCCTAACCCAAGACTTGAGCCCCATTACTGCACAGTGTGGGGTTTTTCTTTGGGATTTTTCGTTATGCACATCGAGCTCAAACTGGTATTAACTTTGGTGTTAAGCCTCTCCTTGTTTTATGTATTGCAAAAACTCCATTTCACGAGCCTGAAAAACCGAACGATAAACTTACTCGATGCGGGGTTTATTCGTGCCAGACTCGATTTAGCATTGAGAATATTT
Organism: Shewanella sp. NKUCC06_TVS; assembly: GCF_019345515.1. Taxonomy (NCBI): domain Bacteria; kingdom Pseudomonadati; phylum Pseudomonadota; class Gammaproteobacteria; order Alteromonadales; family Shewanellaceae; genus Shewanella; species Shewanella sp. NKUCC06_TVS. The sequence goes on from NZ_JAHKQX010000026.1 coordinate 15,008, forward strand.
GCATTCTCCCTGTGTCTCGCGTTGCCTCCGCTACTGCTGTTCAGTGATGTATTTTCCTTACTGTTTCCTTTGGGTATTTGCATCACATTTTGCGTAGTCGCCAGCGTATTAATCAGCCCTGAACTCACACTTTATCCTGGTGCGAAACTGATTATCACAAAGGCGCTTTTTAGTAACACGGTCCACCTTCATCTTGCACAGCCCTATCAAGATTTTGACCGTGAAACTTACCAAGAGCTTTTACAACTGGTGTCACGATTACCGGCTTATCAAGTCCGTCAGATTATGCTCAGTTCGCCCATGTTTTATGACTCAAGCGGCAAACTCAGAAGTTTTACGTTATTAGAGACACTGCTGACCCGCAAAGGGGCGACATTGACTCACGCAAAAGGGCGTTTTTGGCAAACGATACTCGGCACGTTAAGCCTGGTCATGTGTGCCGATACCCGAAAAAAAACCAAACGGGACAATATCAAGTTTACCCATTGGCACACCCTATACATCACCCTATGAGCCAACAGAACTCGAGCTGGATTAAATGTCAGTTTAAAAAGGTCTCAAACTAAAAGGAAAATCGAATGAATACGACGGAAAGTAATTCTATAGCTGTAGCGGTATACGAAGAAGCCTATCAACGTCTGCTTGAACGTCCTGATGTGAAAAAGGCACTGTTTCGACTAGAGATCGCCCAAGCAAAGCACGATAGCGTCAGTCGAAAATTAGGTAATGGTTCGTCGGTAGTGTCCCTCGATGATCTCTCGTTTTTGGAAAGCGAACTTGTAGCCGCTAAAGCAGATTTCGAAAGCAGAGTTAGAGAAATTGCTATACTAAAGGAGCGTTAAACAATGACGTCATTCAACACAACAACACGAGTCCCTGAATTACCAGAGAAGAAATCCTCTCGTAAATCCTCACAGCCACGAAAGGCACAGCAACCCGAGTCCGCAGAGAAAAGACGCGTTCAATCTAAGATTGAATTTATTCATGAGCTACGAGCCCAAGGGCTTGAGCAAGCCGAAATTAATGAAGCACTGAAATTTCAGTTTTATTAATGAACACTCAACGTCATCAACTTGCAGGGTAACCCGCTCAATTCTTCACTTCACCCGTTAATGCCTCAATACAGGCTTCAATTCACTAGAGAGTTCCTATGATATTCGAGTGTGCAACCCGCGATATGTGCTTTTCACTGCATTTAACGGTGGTCTTACAATGCCTCGCTATTTGCGAACATCAAAATCATGTCCCTCAGATTTCCGCGCTTTGGTGGCAAGACACTCAGTTGCGCTACCCTGACGTCACGCTTTCATTTAGCAACATGGAACACGTTACCCAAGAGCCGTCTATTGATTGCGAACAGTGCGATGATCCAATCATGTTTAAAGTCATTGCAGAAAATGAAACGGAATTCGTACTGGATTTTGAATCGATGTTAGCAATATTATCAGTGGCCTATGAACAAGGTGCAATATCGGCACTCACAGATGAATGGTGGTTAACCTTAGAACATATCTACGGGCAACCACGCATAAGGACGCAATAATGGATGTGTTTAAAATACCAACCCTCTCGGCCAAACCAATTCCGATCACAACCAAAGAAGCGTTCGAATCCTTCACAAAGAAACAAAAACCGTGGATACAGTTAATCTCCGACGCCATGAGTTTTAGCTGGCGCTATTATGCACAGTGCCCACACTGCGACAATGCCATCATCATTATTGGATTTAACCCGACTCATACCCAAACACCCCACGGCAAACATTACATGGTTCGGTCCGTTAATGGGGTAGGATTTCTCGACCGCTCCGCCTACGAAGCCTGCCCTTATCGGAACCAAGCCAACAAAAAATTGAGTAAGGAAGATAAGTATTCCACTGAGCATCATTTGCCGTCTAAAGCGCTCAATATACTCATTGAACACTTTGACAGGGCTATCTACTTGCTGGAAAAAGAGCTTCAGATTAAGTTTTCGACCTCTTGCCTGAAACGAATGTTAGAAGATTTTCGAGCCTCGCAGGGATGGCTCTATAAAGGAGTCTCAGAGCAAAATATTCCTTGGATTTTTGCCTACTTCACCCTGTCAAAATCACTCTATAAACAACGTATTCTCAACAAAACATTGAAAAGCAACTTGTTAGCCTTAGAGCCTAAATTGCAATTTGATAAACATGAAACCTTATTGGTGACCGATGGGCTCTTTTTTAAAACCTCATTCAGCTTTTTTGACCACCAACGCTCGGTTAATGACCACCACTTAATAGAGAGTATTACGTTTAAAGTGAGTGATAAAAATAATCGGGATCTTTATATCAAAAAAATTGAATTCGACCCTTTGCACTTTGCAAACCTCATCAATATGGATGAAGAAAAAGCCAAAGAATTTCGTAATATGAAACTCGTCGAAATGGCAAGGGCCGTATTCAGATGAAGAAGATATTACGCCGAATAAGCGATATAGACCTTCTCACGCAGGTACACCAATTTGAAAAAATATTTCATCGTAGTGGGCTTAATGCTAATCGCTACCGTCATTATGTATGGTGTGGGGATCAGAATTAATTTCAGCCACTCATACCCCCCTGGGATTTATCTTGTTTCAAAGGCTCACGTTTACGAGCGTAATGATCTGGTCCTGTTTTGCCCTCCCAATAATGCCGCTATCCACACAGCAAAAGCGCGTGATTACATCCGCTCTGGTCGCTGTGACAGTAGCACAGTTCCCATGATTAAACGGATTGTGGGACTCGCCGGAGAGCGTGTGGAGTTTACCCCAACCATCTTAATCAATGGTGTCGCCCTTACAGACTCTGAGCGCCTTATTACAGATAGTCAGCATCGACCGTTAACACAACTTCCAAATTTTATGATCCCTGAGAACAGCTTTTTTGCTTATTCAGACCATGCCCCAAAAACCTCATTTGATAGCCGCTATTTTGGTGCTGTTCCGATGACCAACATCATTGGCCATATCGCCCCTCTCTATATATTTTAAGGTAAGCCATGAAGAATGAAGACCACAACAATCTTGTTGGGGCGCAGCTACGTGCGCCTAAAAAACAACATAACTTTATGCCACTGGCGATAGTGTCTGCCTCGGTTCTGGTGGGATTACAAATCGCAACACAGCATTTTGCTCACTCGTTTGGGTATCAGGCGCAATTAGGAGAAAACTACCATCACCTGTATTTACCCACAAAGATCTTAACGTGGGCTTTTGAATGGCATTCCATCTATCCGCAATCATTCGTCCAATCGGCTAGCGCCGGAATGATGGCCACAGTCCTTGGCTTCATTGCCGCGCTGACCAATAAGGTCTATACCGCCACAAAATCGAAATCCAACCCTTATTTACATGGTTCAGCTCGCTGGGCTAATCGCAGTGATATTGAAAATGCGGGGTTACTCAAAAAAGTCAAAAGCAAAGACACTGACGATGGCACCAGTGTTTATGTCGGTGGATGGGTGGATGACCAAGGGGTCACGCATTATTTAAGGCACAGTGGTGCAGAGCACGTACTCTGTTATGCCCCAACCCGCTCAGGTAAGGGTCTTAGTTTAGTCATTCCGACGCTTTTATCATGGCGTAAAAGCGTACTCATTAGCGATTTAAAGGGTGAGTTATATGCACTCACTGCCGGCTGGCGAAAAAGCATTGGACAGAAGATTTTGCGCTTTGAACCTGCAAGCCGTCTAAGCGTTTGCTGGAATCCACTTGATGAAATTCGAGTGGGGACCGATTCCGAGGTCGGTGATGTTCAAAACCTATGCACGTTGATTGTCGATCCGGATGGTAAAGGTTTAGATGATCACTGGCAAAAAACAGCCTATTCACTCCTGTGTGGTGTCGTCATTCACACCATTTATAAATACATCGATGAGGGTAAAACCGCATCATTACCGGCTATTGATGCCATGCTGTCTGAGCCCAACCGAAATATTTCAGACTTATGGAATGAAATGGTGAATTACCCGCACGTCAATGGCAGCCCTCACCCATTAGCCAGTGCCGCAGGTCAAGATATGATTGATAGACCTGAAGATGAAGCCGGCTCGGTACTGTCTACAGCGAAAAGCTATTTGATGTTGTATCGCGATCCTGTGGTTGCGGCCACAGTGAGTAAATCTGAATTTAAAATCAGAGATCTCATGCACCATGATACCCCCGTCAGTCTTTATATTATCACTGAACCTACTGATAAAAACCGCTTAAAGCCGCTCGTTAGGATCATGTTAAACATGGCCATCCGTATACTCGCATCAGGTATGACCTTTAACAAAGGTCGTCCAGTCGCGAATTATAAGCACCGTTTGCTCGGCATGATCGATGAAATGCCAACGCTCGGTAAACTTGAAATTTTGCAAGAATCCCTCGCGTTTGTGGCGGGATATGGGATCAAGTTTTACTTGATATGCCAGGATATAAACCAGCTAAAAAGTGAAAAAACGGGCTATGGTAAGGATGAGCAGATCACATCAAATTGCCATGTTCAAAATGCGTTTCCCCCTAACCGACTAGAGACCGCTGAATATCTGGCAAAACTCACCGGTGAAACCACGATTATTAAACAGCAGATCACAACCTCAGGGAAACGGCTTGGCACAAGCGACAATGTGTCGGTTACCTACGGAGAAACCAAGCGAACGTTGCTGACTGCAGATGAGTGTTTAAGGATGCCAGCTCCTAAGAAAGATGAGAATGGGGATATTTTAGAAAGTGGCGATATGGTTATTTATGTCGCCGGCAACCCTGCAATATATGGAAAACAAACGCTTTACTTCCAAGACCCTATTTTTAAAGCAAGGGCCGCGATAGAAGCCCCAATACAAACAGACAAGCTCAGAACACCCCCTCAAGTCGAACAATTCACGCTACCTGATTAGACCAATCTAGTTATCCACAATTTTAGTGGATAAGAAAGGTATAACCAAAATTACCCCATACATTATAAGGATCTACTATGCGATTATTCATTGCAGAAAAACCGTCGGTGGCCACCGCTATTGCAGAGGTATTAGGCATCACCAAAAAGAGTCGCGGCTTTTTTGAATGCAACACAGGGGATATGGTGACATGGTGCTTTGGCCACATGCTAGAACAAGCAGAACCCGACCGTTATACCGCTGATGATGTACCGATGCGTGATGGTAAGAAAATTTGGCGGGTTGAAGATTTACCGATCATTCCACAAGAATGGATTTTGCAGGCTAAACCTGATGCTAAAGATCAACTTGAACAAATTGGCCTATTAATCTCAAAAGCAACTGAGATTGTCCACTGTGGAGATCCCGACCGCGAAGGGCAAAACTTAGTGGATGAGGTGCTTGATTTATATAAAAATCAATCACCTGTTTTACGCTACTGGGCAAGCAGTATCGATTCAGTCGCCGTAAAACGTGCCTTAGAATCATTAACTGACAATGCCTTAAAAAAATCATTTGGTGATGCTTCTATTGGCCGCCAACGTGCCGACTGGCTGATTGGCATGAACCTGAGTAGGGCATTTACGCTCAGAGCCGAACGGGCTGGTTCAAGAGCATTAATAACCGTTGGTCGAGTTCAAACGCCTGTACTCTCGCTGATTGTTCATCGCGATAGAGAAGTGGAAAACTTTATACCTATCCCCTTTCACACGCTTAAAGCGACCTTAAATCATCCCGAGGGGTCATTCTCTGCAAAATGGAAAGCGAAAGAAGATCAAGCGGGACTCGATGCTGAAGGGCGGCTAATTAGCACTGAGATTGCCGATGCGTTAATACTACAAATGAAAGACGCGGTGGCCACAGTGACAGACGCAAAATCTGTTGCTAAAAAACAACAACAGCCGACAGCCTTCTCACTATCAGCGTTAACCATTTTAGCCTCTAAAAAGTTTGGCTATTCCGCTCAAGACGTACTGGATATTTGCCAAGGCTTATATGACAAGAAGATCACGACTTACCCTCGTTCTGACTGTGGCTACTTACCGGAGTCACAGTTTGCGGATGCTAAAGAAGTATTAGCAGCCATAAAGATAGTAACCCCTGAGCTTGCCGCCTTAGTTGATACTGCCGATCCCACAATAAAATCGAAGACTTGGGATGATTCAAAAGTCACTGCGCATCACGGCATTATTCCCACAATGGAAGCGCATAACAAAAATCAACTTTCTGAAAAAGAGAAAACGATTTACGACTTGATTGTCCGATCCTATTTAGCTCAGTTTTATCCCGTTCATCAATTTTTAAGTACCACCGTCCAAATCGATATCGACGGTGAAAGCTTTACCACGAGCGGTAAAGTGGTCACACATAATGGCTGGAAAGACGTTTATGCCGACCCCGATGATGATACCGATGAATCAGATAAGGACGACGCAAGCCAACGCCTCCCTAAGCTAACGTCTGGCGAGAGCCTAACCCTTGGAGCCTTGGAACGTAAAGACGCGAAAACCAAAGCGCCAAGCCGTTTTAATGAAGGTTCTATTATTGCCGCCATGATAGGCATTCATAAACACAGTGATCTCAGCGCTGCAGATAAGAAACTACTGCGTGAAGGGGATGGACTCGGAACAGAGGCCACACGGGCAAGTATTTTAAGTGAACTTAAACGCCGTGAGTATTTAACGATTCAAGGCAAACATCTGATCAGTACTACCATGGGCCGCGCCATCATCGATGCACTTCCCTCGATGGTAAAAAGCCCAGTATTAACCGCCTTGTTTGAGCGGATGCTCAAAAGCGTTGAAATCGGAGAAATGAAACTAGAGGACTTTATTGCTAAACAAGAGTCGTTTATTCGTGATCAAGTAGAAAAAGCCAATGTGGGCTCAGTCAAAATTGCCGGTGCAAAATCAGTGACGCCAATTTCAGATATCCATAAATGTGGCGCATGTAATCACGGGTTAAGTCGTCGCCCTTCCTCTAAGCGCGGTCGCTATTGGTGGGGGTGTAGCAATTACCCAACATGCCCTCAAATGTATGCCGATTTTAACGGTAAGCCCAATTTCTCAAAGCCTATTGTCCCTAAAGAAAAACCCGCCGAAAGCTAACAACCACCCTACCCCAAACGGAGCGCCTTGTGCGCTCTTTGCTTTAAAAGGAACGACGTAATGTCAGATAACAACGAGTTAAACGTAATTAATCAAAAAATGAGTGATGCTTCAATTCCTCAATTTGAGGCAGAGGTATCTCCTTTAGAAGCCGATATTATGGGCGCATTTGTTGAAGATGCACTCGATGTTCAAGATGCCGTAGACTCGGCAATTGAAGGGGACGTCGATCATGAGTAAACCCTTTCATGAGTTGGTCGCGGAACGACTCATCGAGCAGTTAGAGAAAGGCACCGCCCCTTGGCAAAAACCATGGACACCTGGACAAAGTGCCACGTCATTACCTTACAATCCCAAAAGCGGAAAACGCTATAAAGGCATTAATACCCTTAATTTAATGGCGCAAGGTTATGATGACCCGCGCTGGATGACATACGAACAAGCCAAAACGATTAATGCTCAAGTCATGAAAGGTGAGCGCAGTACACCAGTACAATACTGGAAGTTCAAAGAGGAACATAAGGTATTAGACAGTAACGGTCAGCCCGTTCTTGACGCCAACGGGCAACCTAAAATTGAAATTGTGCCATTAGAACGCCCAAAAGTGTTTTTTGCACGGGTATTCAACGCACAACAAATTGACGGATTACCCCCACTCGATATTCCACCACAAACCCAAGAACAAAGCTGGGATGCCATCCGTCGAGTTGAAGATATTCTTAAAGCGTCTGCAGCCAACATACACCACGTATCCCAAGATAAAGCGTTCTACCGCCCCAGCACAGACAGTATTCACCTCCCAGAAAAAAATCAGTTCTCAGAAGCGAGTCAATATTATGCGACCGCGCTACATGAACTAGGTCATTGGACGGGCCATCCTACTCGACTAAACAGAGATTTATCTCATCCCTTTGGTAGCCAAGGATATGCAAAAGAGGAACTTCGCGCCGAAATATCATCAATGATTTTAGGTGAGGAATTGGGGATTGGTCATAACCCTGAGCAGCATGCAGCTTATGTCAAAAGCTGGATTAGTGTATTGAAAGAAGACCCGCTCGAAATTTTCAGAGCGGCGTCAGACGCTGAAAAAATACAATCTTTAGTATTGAGTTACGAGCAGCAACAAACCCTCGTGACAGCGTTAGAAGATACCTTAAGCTTAGAAGCGTTTGAATCATGGCGTAACTATCGATATATAGCAGAGGAATTAGGCTTAAAAGCGGAGTTGATAACAAATGATAACCGCAATGAAGCTACCCCTGACTATAAAATCACTTACACCTTAAACAACGTTCCTCAGACTTTCCATACTGAGTTATTTGGCCATCAGGGGACGGCGGCAACCTACCAAAATAATCAGCCGGTATGGGGTGATCACTTCAGTGACAAAGATAACGAATGGGTAAGCTCTCCCGAACTGCAAGCTGACGCACTTGAAACCGCATTTCGCCGTATGGTACTCGCTTACGTTGACACTGAGATCTCAAAACTATCACTTGAGGCACCAGATATTGAGGCCGAAAATCTCACAAGATTATCGGTGGCCATGTCTGCAGTGAATGATGGCCATTTACCAGCAACAGCATTAAACATCGTCGGTCACTCACCGGCATTTTTATCGCAAATTGAGGATGGCCTGACGATCAGCCCAAAGTGGAACGGTGATACTTTCATCGTTAAACCTAATCAGGGTAAAGAATCCGAGGACGCCCGATTTTATAATGATTCTGACCGCTATATGTTGATGTTAAGCGAATCGAAATCAGGCAAAGTGTGGAATACTGCGGCAAATTTCAACACATTACATGAAGCACAAACTGTTGAGACGCTTCTCAAAACGGCTTATTCACTTTCTCAGGAAAAGGCAGTTAACATGAGCACACCCCAAGTCGATCCCCCCCAGAATAAAGTTTTCCTAAGCGTCCCTCATAGCGAAAAAGAGCAAGCCAAAGCCCTTGGAGCCAAGTGGGACAGACAACATAAACACTGGTACACCTTTGAATCTGAGTTAATAAAATTTAACGGCCAATGGCCAATAGTGAAGATTGAACCTAAAGTCGAAACGAAGCTATATCTTGCCGTACCTTATGCAGAGAAAACGCAAGCTAAAGCGCTAGGAGCGCAATGGGATAAGCAGCAAAAATCTTGGTATATCGAACCTGGTATAGATAAAAAGTTATTCAACAAATGGTTGCCAGAAAATAGACCTGCAGAACAAGCTCCGGCAATCAATCCACGGGATGAATTAGCTTTAGTCATGAAAGAGATGGGCTTTGAGCTCAGTGGTGATCACCCGATTATGGATGGCGAGAAACATCGATGTCGATTAACGACCGATAAAGGCTCCATTAGTGATAAGAGCGGCAGCGGTATGTATGTCGCGTTTACTGACGGGATACCCGCCGCTTATCTATCCAATAATCGGACAGGTGAAACGCAAAATTGGTCATCAAAAGGTTATGTTATCAGTGATGCAGAAAAAGCCGCACTACGGGCCGATTCAGCGAGAAAGGTCCAAGCTCGGGAACAAGCTCAAGCCGAAGAACGTCAATCTGTCGCTACTGGTATTCAAAATTTATTGGAGGTCTGTAGTATTCCGCTTGGAAATGAAAAGTACCTGACCAATAAACAAGCTCAAGTGGGTAATTTGTTATTGGTGCCACCACCAGACGCATTAAAAGATGATCCTAAAGTGCTAATTGGGGCAAATTGGAAAGAAAGCAAAACACTACGTGAGGAGAATCCATACCACATTGTGTTTACTGCAGGTGAAATTCTTATCCCCGCTTATGATGCTCAAGGTAATATTTTGACCGCACAAACGATTCAATCCAATGGTACAAAGATGTTTCCCAAAGGTTCATCTAAAACAGGGGCATTCCATGTCGTAGGCGGCGATTTAAGCGCTCTCGCTAAAGCACCCACGTTAATTATTGCAGAGGGGTACGCGACTGCAGATACAGTGAGTGAAGCAGCTGCTCAACCTGTGGTTTCTGCATTTGATGCTTCCAACATGATTGCCGTGGCTAAATCATTACGTGAAAAATATCCCGATAAACCAATCCTCATTGCCGGCGACGATGATGCTCACTTAGTGATGACTGAAGGTAAGAACGTCGGCAGATATAAAGCGATTGCAGCGGCAGAAGCGGTTAATGGAATAGCCATATTCCCGATTTTCGCCCCAAAAGAGCAACACTATCCACCTGAGTTACCGATAGTCACACCGAGTGCCTGGCGTGAAAAAAACGTATCCATAGAACAAACTCAAGCGATTAATAGCATGAAGGGATTCACTGACTTTAATGATATTAAAGTCAAAAGTGTTTTAGGCATTGATGGTGTGAAACTGCAAGTAAAAACAGCCATTAAGCAGTTGATTAAAAATCATAAATTACAGAAGGAACTAGAGCAATCACAAGTCATTGACCAAGTTAAAAAGACAGCTAGAGTGAATTCGATATGATAAACAAGGTCCCGTAATCAATTACGGGACCTTTTTTCGTTTCACTACTAAATTTCGTTCGATTCGTTTAAAATAAACGAATCGAACTAAGCTACTAGAAGGTGACTAAAATGGATATGCTTACAGCAAACGAAGCTAAAACACATTTCGGAGAGGTGTTGTTAAAAGCTCAGCAAGCACCAATTCAAATCAATAAGAACGGCAAACCTGTTGCTGTAGTAATCTCAGTTGATGAATATAACTCTATAGAAGTGCTCAAATTGCGATTATTGCAATCAAGAGCAGCTCACATTAAAACAGATATGGCCACGGGCAAGTTGGTTGAGGGTGAATCATTTTTTAATGCCCTAAAAGAAGGCCAATACGACTAATGCCGCTCTATCACTTAACCCAAGAGGCTCAATCAGATCTCATTGAAATCCGTCGTTACACCGTCCAGCAATGGGGGGACGTTCAATCAAAAAAATACCTGTCTGAACTCGAACAAACCATTCAATTACTTGCCACTAACCCTCGGCTGGGCAGACTAAAACCGGATGTAGGGTCTAATGTAATGAGTTTCCCCCACGCCAGCCATGTGATCTATTATGTTACGAATGAGCCCCAATTAATTGTATTTGGTGTGCTTCACAAGAGCATGGTTCCCTTTAATCACTTAGGTGATCGAGAAATGATTTCATGAAAACATGATTTCATCTTTAGTAAGGTACACCGTATAAGCGTTTCTATCTTTTCATTTTCCGTTGGCGACTAACTTCGCCTTTGTCATTTACGCTGACCTGCTCTCCAACTTTAAACTGTTTTGTTACCCCTATAACCGGCAGAACAGCGATAGCGCTATCTACCGTTTGGAATAGCATTAACGATTGGCCATCAACATTCCGCATCCCTATATAAGTCGCTTTAGTTGCACTCACCATTGGCTTATGCTCCGCAATATCCATTCCCTTCGCTTTCTTATCCATACGCTCTAGCAAATACTTATCTGCAGCTGCCATTTGGGCCGGCATTAATCTTGGTTCAAAAACTCCCCATCGCAATGAGTCAGTAGTTCCTCTGGATTCTTGCTTGTCCATGTTATCGCGTGCATGACTCGACAATAGCACTGCACTTGGCTTGACGATGCTTGCCACATCGAGAGTGGACAAGTGCCGCAAACGGTTATGCCTGGAGGCTGGCGGGACTCCTCTAAGGCTGCGAGGGTTGGACTTTCGTTGGGATCTTGGTCCATCGGCTCCATCCCCTGATCGATAGCTGTTGCTGTCGGCAAATCGTCGTCCAGTTGGGCCATTGCTGCTGCTATTAAGTCCAAGTCGTTGCTTGATTGAGTCATTTTGAATTTCCATTTGTAAATTGAATTTTTGTTGTTCTAAAGCAGGGTCACTAAACGACACCGCAACTCGCCCTACTACTGCGGCCTTGACCACTAAAGCTTTAAATTCGTCAGTGCCATCAAGCGTGATAACATTGCCATACTGTTTTTGTGCCAATCTGAGGGCAGAAATAACCCCTTGAGCAGTGATATCACGCGCTATCTTGAGTCGTTGGCCATCATCTTTCACACCGGCAATACCACTCGTTTGATACGTAACCCGCCCCCCTTTAGTCACGACATTATTAGCTTGTATTGGTGTGATCTTTCCAATACCAGCACCAGTGAAGGTGTTACCTTTTAATGCACTATCTTTACGAGATCTCAATGCAGTTAATGCCTCTAAATCTCCCTGTTCAGCTTGTTTTTTTAGCCAATCAGCCCACGTGAGCTTGCCATTTTTTTGATAAATTGCTGAGGTTTCAACTTTATAATTGTCATTAATTTTTTTAAGATTAGCTTTCATTGAAAGACTTGCTTGCTTATACAAAACTTGACGCATTAAATAATTGTCAGACTTGGAAATAATAAAACGTTTTAATTTATTAGAACGTTTCAACATTTCAATATCAAATTTCTTATTATCTTTAAGGCTATTAATGCCTTTGTTTTTAATCAAATGATTAGTTTGCTGTTCAGTTAGAAAACATTTATATAATTCAGTAGTATCAACCTTTAGCTTCTTAGGTTCTTTCTTATAGCCTCGGGTTTGTAAAACTTCACCCTCTGGGGGTTCAAATGCACCTAATGTTGATTCTAATGTTGATTTAGTAAATTTCCGGTCCAGTGTACTTGCTTTAATGTATACACCTGAATCTATACTACCAATAACTAAGCCATTACCTTTTTTTTGTAATGTTAAACCATTAAACTCCATCACTTTATGAAGTTCTTCCCAATTAGTAGCAGCCTTCATATCCTCAAAACAAATTCTTTTTATCCAACCAACTAAGCTTTCTATACCTGAATGATGTTCCATATCACTTGCTTTAGCCGAGGAACTCAGTTGATGAGTCATATGGTTGTCAACTTCTAAACCATGTTTTATTTCTAGATCACGACACGTATCGCTTAATTTTTTATATGCTTTGAATGGTTCATGTATTGTGAGCTTTTCTGGATGAATTTTATTAATCGCAATGTGCATGTGAGTGTTGTCTGTATCGTAATGCACAGCACTGACTCTTTGATGCTCTTCAAATCCTAATGTTTTACAAATGTTTAATTCAATATCTTCTAAGACTTCATTGCTAGGATTCTCGCCATGTCGGAAACTAACAATTAAATGATAGGTCTTATCGTTTTGCGTTCTGGTATTCATTTGCTGTACAGCAAGAATTTCAGAAATAGCCATATCTAGATTTACTGATTCACAGTTATTAAAGGCAATATAACCCACTCGCTCAATTTTAGATTGTTGATCTGTGATATAATTAGCAAGGTTTGCAAAATCACTTTTTTTAAGTGAACGAATAGGAACATGCTTAGCAATCATTTATCAAGCCTCGGTCTTATAACCTTAGCCATAATATTTCCAAGCTCTACTTGGGATTCATCTATTTTTGAAAGCACGACTCTAATCGTCTCAGGGGTAAACTTTGCTGTGCGCGCGTCATCAGTTAACCACCATTTTAATAATCCACCAAGTCGCCCCAGATCACCACTAATGCGAGCCATTTCTCTCACTCGCTCAGCATCAACTACTCCTGTGATTTGGTATCCCTGGCCAACAGCTAACAAAAAGGACGAAACCGATTTACCAGCGGCTTTCGCGTTCGCGGCGATCAAGTCTCTTTCCTCTGGCAAGCAGTACACCTTGATCGGGGTGCTTTCGCGTCGTGTTTTGCTTTTTGTCATCTTTTCCATCTGGAGTCCAATTAGTGAATGACCTTAACTGACGGTAGTCAGTATGCCTCGCAGAGCAGGAACGTTGAGCCCCGAAGGGAGCGAATAAGTCAAAGTGATGAAGTCTGCAATGGTTTACCATTGTAGGACTACATCACCTATCCTGCCCGTCTTAAAGATCATTTTACACCACGGTTAAGGCCAGTTCAAATCGAGTATATGTTGCTGTTTATACTTGATATTGAAAAACTGAGTGATAAACTGGCCTAAAACGCGGTAAAAACACGTATTTCAGTATAAAATGATCGTTATTTCGGACCATAAACCTTGAAATAAGATCGCAATAAACGTGATATTTAGGATAGTGAGATTTTTAATGGCTAAAGGTACGTCAGGAATAGATGAATGGTATTCAAAACGGCCAGAAAAAGAGAAGAACCGGAGGAAAGGTGGCTGGATGTCATTTCTTGCCGTCTTAGATGAAGTTGTTGCCGCCATAAACGCTGGCTACAGCCTCAAGGTGATTCACGAATACCTATCAGACCAAGGTAAGTTAAAATGCAGCTATGACACATTCAGAGGCTATGTGAAAAAGCTGGGAAATCGCTCCTCAACTAATGTACCTGACGTGGGTTCCAAACTGGCATCCAAGCAATCAGCCGCCAAAAAGCAGCCAATAGCCAAAACGGAAATTAAAAGTTTTACTTTCGATCCTAAACCCAATATAGACGACATTTATTAGAGACTAATATGAAAATACATCTAGTATTACAAGGCAAAGGTGGTGTTGGTAAATCCTTAATTGCCTCCTTAATTGCTCAATTTAAACGAAACCAAAGCGAACAGATCACTTGTATTGATACGGACCCAGTGAACTCAACATTTGCAAGCTATAAGTCTTTAAATGTTAAAACGATAAAAATTATTGAAGATGACGAAATTAATACTCGCAGTTTTGACACTCTGATCGAGTTAATTGCAGCAACTGAATGTGATATCATTATTGACAACGGTGCGAGTTCATTTGTACCTCTTTCCAGTTACATCATTCAAAATAATATAGCAGACATAATACAAGAGTTAGGTCATGAATTAATTATTCACACTGTTATCACTGGAGGCCAAGCACAAGCTGATACATTACATGGCTTTGTTTCGCTTGTTAATCAATATCCAGAAAATTGCTCATTTGTCGTCTGGCTTAACCCTTACTGGGGGAATATTGAAGCAGAGGGAAAACAATTTGAAGATATGAGAGCCTACATTGTAAACAAGGATAGAGTTAATGCTGTCATTGCGCTGCCATCGTTGAAGAAAGAAACTTTCGGGCGTGATTTTGAAGACATGCTTCGGGATAAAAAAACATTTGATGAATCAATTAGCGATGAGTCACTGACAATCATGAATCGTCAGCGGTTGAAAATGTTAAAGACAGATTTATTCAAACTTATCACAGTGGCATCAATTATATGAGTACAGAACCAGCCTCTATCGACTCTATCATAGCCGAAATATCTAAGTCACATAATGTGACTATCGGTCGTGACGATCCAATATTAGTACTAAACACGTTAAATGAGATATTATTAAAACGCACAGCTGAAACACAGGAACTTCAATTAAAAAGATTTAATGAAGAGATCCAATTAATGATTTCGCAACTAGATAATGCTTCTAAAGAGAAAGCGGAGAAAATAATATCATCCGCTTTAACTGCAAGTAGACAAACCATCAATTCAGAAATGAATACACAAATTGACATTTTTAATAGCTCCATACGCAGCTCTATCAGCGATATGAAAAATGAAATAATTTCAGCATCAAGCACTGAGAAAGCTGTTATTACTAACATGGCTAAAATCAATTTAGCGGCATCAGTGATCACATTCTTGACAGTGCTAGTTTTATGTATATTTTTTAGATAGGCAGGAAAGTCATGTTAAGCGAATCCGCTCTTGAAGAACTAATGCAGTCGGCATCACCAATATGGCTCATCAGAGCAAGCACTAAAGCATCCAACTCTCCCGTTTATACATTAATGGTTCAATCTTTCGGATATGAGGATGAGTATTCTGAGATAAGAGCTATTAAGATTGCTTTGTGTCAAAAAGACGTGATTTGTAAACATGAAGATGGAACGGTTTACTTTAAAAACAGAACCATTGTCGATAAACCTGAATTCGTTTACCTCTATAACACTTTTCAGGTTGTTGTGAACAAAAGGCAGAAACTCATAAAGTTTGGACCATCAGGAAACATTCTCATATCAAGTGAAGAACTGAGAGGGTTAGGAATAGGCTCTTATTGCATGTCTAAATTAGTTGAATTTTTACAACTAAAATACCCTGACTACCACATTTTATCAGGCTCACTATCTCACGTAGATGCCCGAACCCTCGCAGAGCAGGCACGGCGAGATAACTTCTATAAAAATAGAGGCTTTGAAGTTCTGGTAAACGACAAAGGTATAGGTAAGTTTAGTGCCAGTAGTCCTATGCAACTATCAACAAAATTCAACTCAGAAAAGATTTTCGAAATGAACCAATTGCATTTACTAAATAAAATCAATGAATTAAATGATGAAAAAGATTCGCAAGCTAAGATAATTGTTCTGCAGCGAGAAGAACTGGATAGAGAGAAAGTTAACTATCAAAAATTAACTAATATAAACAAGTATTACCATAACTTTACGTTACTTATTGTATTCTTAATTGCGTCTTCAATCGTCTATTACTTCCCCTATCACTAGCCGCTACACTTACTTTTTGACTCGTTGGTAGCATCCAGCAACTGATTATGAATAGTCCATTTAGCATTCATACTATTTAATGCAAGAACAAACTTTGACTGCTTAATACCGCATGAAGTATAGGCCATTTTTTTATTCCATCCTTGAACAAGGTGTAACCTCAACGCATCAATGCGATCTTCGCTCGTTATTTTTGTCAGTTTAAGTAAACAGATAAGCTCTGCTTCTGATACTTTACCTTGAATTAATGGTGTAACACTCATATAAGCCTCACTTAGTTACCCCCTTTAGAAGGGGTATTTTTTACTCTAAATTTGCTATTTTCCTATTTTACTTAATTTTTTACTCCTGTTAACAGGGGTAAAAATTTTTACAATAGCTAGAAATTCCTCACACATCATCATCAACCCATTCGATGATGCTGTATTTTTGAAACTCAGGATGCACTTTAAGCTGTTCGTGAACATCTGCGGGAATATGAAAATTTAACTCACCCGCTTCAATCAAATACTTCAAACACGCTAAGCCTTCATGCTCTAGTCCAGACTCATCAATTACGCGTTGCACTTGGTTTGCTTGGCATCGATACCGCGCCCCCGCGACAACAACATTCACAGCACCAGAAGGCAGAAAATTCATTGTCACTGGATAGTGATGGCCACCAAACAAATTCACAAATGAAAAATTTGCGCGATTAGGTTGGCGAGTACAACTAACAACATTGTTGGTTAACATGATAGCTTCCCTCGACGCTTATGAACCTACACTTTTTTGAACAGCACGCTTTATAAAATCGTTTGTACTCATTGATGCCTGAAATGCTGCGATAGAAGCCGCTAAATGCAAGTCATGGCCTAATCTGACATTAAGCGATCCCTTGCAAGGCTTCTCTGGTTGAATGTCCTGTTGAGCGCAGTCAGCAAGATAAGCGTCAATCGCTTCTTGAAATGCTTGCTCTAACCCTTTTGCGGTTTCAGCTTCATAGTTGATCAAAGGTGAAATGAATAACACCTGCCCAAACAGAATATTATCCTGTGGGCTGATCTCTACCGAACCGTGATATCCCTTATAGTTCATTGTATTTTGCATCATAGCTTCCCCCATTCGGTTAATTTATCTCTAACTTGACGCAATGCGTAAGCCTTTAGTTCATTGCTAGGGTGAGGTTTATGCATGTTAATTAACTCTTTCGGAACACCATTATCAAACTTGACTCGCGAACCATCACCCTCTACTTGCTTATAACCTAATGCTTTTAAGGCACCAGTTAATTCATTCCAAGTCAGCGTTTTGGCCGATTTGAGTTTTGTTATAAATTTATCCGTTTTAGTCATAACCCCTCCCAACAAGATAGGATTATTATATCAAACCACCCAACACATGCAACTAAATACAGTTGCAAAATGCATTTTATTTTCAATCAAATCTTACTTAGCGTTTGCTTTGTCTTGAGAGGTTGGATTGGCAAGCCGCTACAATTAGCGCTTGTTGCTTTTTAACTTCTAAGTTCCTAGACATTTGATTTTTCCAATTATTCTCAAAAAATTGTAACCTATAACAGACGTTTTAGGTTTGTATACGTGGAGTAAGGTCTGGATAAAGCACCATAAAATCCTATTACGCTTTAATCATCGGAATATCGGACCAACGGGTGGTGTACTGCGGCGATAAAAACTGACGGCGCATAGTCCAATGCTGATCACTCCCCTGTGCAGCAATATACAACACATCACGGCCATAGCGATTATTCAGACTATCAAAGATTTTCATTAAGTTAGGATCGCTCTTTGGCGCATTAAATAAGTCATATTGCACTGACGTTTTAGGGCAAAGATCAATCAGGCCTACACCAATTCGGTAATAGCGCACACCAGGGCGATAAAGGTTTGATAGCTCGCTGCTAACCGCAGCGCACAGTTCACGACTGTCATCAGTGGCACAAGTAAACTGAACAAGCCTTTTAAAATACACAGGCTGTGGATCATGTGGCGAGTTGGCGGCAAACACGACCATTGCTTTACACAATGAGCCTTGTTCTCGAACCTTCGCACCGGCAATTGCGGCATGCTTTGCTAACGCTTGGTGTAAATGTTCCCGGGTACATATTCGTTCGCCTAGGCTGCGGGTGGAAAATATTTGCTGCTTATCTGCTTTGGTGACATCCCACGTTTTACAGATCTGCCCATTGAGTTCTCGTACTGTTCGCTCTACATCTATGGAAAAATGTTGTCGTGCCACTTTCGGCGCCAGTTGTGCCAAATCATACGCAGTATGCACACCCAGTAATCCCAGTTTGACCGTTAGTTTGTGGCCAATCCCCCAAACTTCATCAACTGGCATCGATTTTAAAATCTCAATACGCTGCGCATCATTATCAATAACGCAAACACCTTTATATTGAGCCAATTGTTTCGCGGCATGATTAGCCAACTTCGCCAAGGTTAATGTCTCACCAACCCCCACACACACCGGCAAACGGCATTCACGCCAAACTGTTCGGCGCAGCTGAGCACAATGTGCCGTTAAGTCAGCAATTGCAGCACAGCCTTTAAACGACACAAAAGACTCATCGATGGAGTACACGTATTGCTCGGGTGCGAATCGCCCTATCACTTGCATCATTTTTGCAGACAGATCTGCGTACAATTCATAATTAGATGAAAACACCTGCACATTATGTTGTCTGCACAAATGTTGCTGTTCAAAGTAAGGGACAAATTTTTTCACACCAACAGACTTAGCCGCACGATTGATTGCCACACAACAACCGTCGTTGTTGCTGAGTGCAATCGCGGGAAGTCCGCGCAAGTCGGGCCTAAAGACCATTTCACAGCTTACATAAAACGAGTTGGCATCAATTAATCCGAACATGGTTGACTCAGATATCTTTCTAGCAGATTTGAATGCTCATGAAGTCGGATTGATTTGATGATTACCCCTTCAACCGAGAAGGTATCTGCATCATCGATAGCAACGGACGTCATGTTTTGCTGTTGATCGATAGAAACCAGTAAGCGGCGTCTTTCATCGAGGAGCTTTACGGTAAATTCACCGTTATAACTCGCCACGACGATAGACATGTTGCTACGTTGAGCGGCGCGGTCTATCACTAAAATGTCACCATGATAAATGCCTACGCCCTCCATCGAACGGCCCGCAGCGCGGCCAAACCACGTAGAACTAGGATGCTCAACCAGCAGTTGATCAAGACTAAGGGGTAATTCTACGTAATCAGCTGCTGGGCTTGGAAACCCCGAAATTCCCGCACTCGCATTGCATGTAATGAGTTTCATAGCATCAAACCACTGTATAAATAATCAGTAATAATAGCAGTAAAAAATAAAAATCTAAAATTTCGATCCTGCTGCCGGTTCCTGACTTTTTTCGGTGGGTAATCACCGCGCTCTTTGCGGTGTTATCCACAAAAAATCAGGGTTCGGTGGCGAGTGGCATTTCTCTTAAAATGGTAATGAGTGATGGAAAACTGGTAAACAATTGCAGAAATAGCCGCTTTTGTTTCATAAGTCTGGTAAATATTCGCAGATTATTGACCACTTGTTGCAAATGACTTGGTAATATCATGACAACTGTCTAGAACCACGGTGAACAGCTCCTAGACAGCCAGCCCTCGAAAGAGGGCGCTTACTCTTCTTTATTAAGGAACTTTTGTGAGACATATTTATATTGTCGCTATATTAGCTGCATTGGCTATCACAGCAATGATCATGTACCCGCAATACGTTGATATGTATAATATTCAACAGTTATGTAAACGAGTATCAACTCAAAATTCACCAGATAGCGCATCAACTAGCAATGAACATTTTTGGAACAAACAATTTTCTACTCAAATAGAGCAAAGAGAAGAAAATGCGTATTTAAGATGTGTGATTAAACTGACTCATAATGGCATTCAATAGAACAATTATTCACAAGCATTGATAACAAGTAGATATCGTTCTTCATTTAGAATCTGCAGATAAGTTTGCTTGGCGTATACTCCTCACGAATAATAGTGTTGAGCAATCTATACGCATGTATGCAAGAGAGCAAAAAACGAAGACTTTTAGCTACCGCAGAATAGCCAATCCATGCTTATACATAAAATCCGTTTGTGGAACGATTTTAATTCTTTGCAAGCCTGAAACGACTTTTCCACGGTGTATTCTGACATTATCGTAACTAATTAAAGCTGGAGCACCATTATATTCCGATCTTTCTACCGTCCTCACAGTATCTAAAACAAACATGATCCGCTTTTCACTATCCAAACGCGGTGTAATATCGAAGAGAACGCCATCCAGATCTGACCATACACAATGAAACTGAGCTTCAATAAAATCATTCCCCACATCCTGGCTAATGATCCAACCATAAATAGGCTTTCCACCACTATATTCACATTGAACCCATACATTAAAATGACAATTACCTGGCTCTGAGGTAAATCCATTAGGGATTTTATACTTCAACCATACCGCATTATTTTCAGGCAATGCCAATTCCAGTAATAGTCTTCGCACCGCTGAATTTACTTTTTTGGGTGAATTCGATTTTATTCTCGTGTAATCACCTTCATGCATTATCATTCTAATACTCTCCACTACCTCTAATACGTATTAAGCCCACGCATTCATCACTAAGCTATGGCGTTCTTCACTCAGTACCTGCAAATAAATTTCTGTGGTTTTACTGTCGCTGTGTCCCATCAGTTGGCTGATCACATGTAATGGTACCGGAGGATTTGCCGTGACCAGCGCCACCCCAAAACCATGACGCAAGCCCTTCCCTGTCGCTTGCGCACCGACAATTCCCGCCCTATCCATCACCCGTTTGACCAAACGATAGGCCGTTGGCCGACTCATTGACCACAATTGCGCATCGATACCGAAATCACGGCGTAGCTGTGAGCGTAAGCCAAATACCAAATCCAAGTGTTCAATTAAGGAGGGTGGAACTGGCACGCTGCGGTACTGCGCTTGCTTAAGGCGGCCTTGCTGATCAGTCTTGTGTTTCTTTAGGCTTTGAATGACGATGTTGCTGTCGTTGATCATCACGCGCCTTGGCGTGATGGCCAATGCCTCAGACGGGCGGCAACCGGTGTAATGCAGCACATGGCAAAACATCCGCTCACTGGGCGACTCTAACGCACTGGCATCGAGGAAGCGCCGCCGTTCTTCACTGGTTAAATACAGTCTTTCACCATCAGGACTAAACAGGCGCATTTCAGGGGCAATTTCTGGGTTTTGCATGTACTTGAATCAGTTCTCTAGAGATTTGATTCATTCTAGGGCAAAAAAAGCCCCGTTGGAAGGAAGAAACGGGGCGAAATGGGTCTGTTTTAAGGCTCGCGTGAATCAGTCTACCCTAGTCTGTTTCACGCGCCGAACACTGTCATTTTTCATGAGCTTCTGGCTAACCAATGTTGCCCCAAAACGTGTTAGTTCCGATTGAAATTTGAGACATTTGCGTTTATTGATTCAGCACTGTTGGACTGTTATGATACCAATACTCTTTAGCGTTTTAGAGCTAATTTTTTTGGCTTAGTCGGGCGATACGCCAGACTGTAATTTATTGAACGACATTATGAATGCGAAGGTCTCGCATTTCAT
Organism: Shewanella sp. NKUCC06_TVS; assembly: GCF_019345515.1. Taxonomy (NCBI): domain Bacteria; kingdom Pseudomonadati; phylum Pseudomonadota; class Gammaproteobacteria; order Alteromonadales; family Shewanellaceae; genus Shewanella; species Shewanella sp. NKUCC06_TVS. Next base: position 37,082 of record NZ_JAHKQX010000026.1, read on the forward strand.
ATTTCGTTCCTCAATAAGAAATGCGAGACCTTCGCTTTCTTTAGTAAAGAGTATATAGCCTGAGAGTATATTTACTCTTGGGCTTTTTTGTTAGATATTTATGGAGTGAGTGATATGCTGATATGTCAATCATTATGTACTGAACTGAATTTAAATCAGACTCAGCTTATTGATTTTGCAATAGAAGCTCCAAAGATGTATAAGGTTTACGCTATTCCTAAAAGAACCTCCGGTAAACGCATAATTGCACACCCTGCCAAAAGAGTTAAGATCGCCCAGCGCGCCTTATTAACGCAAATGGAAACCATTTTCCCTATCCATCGCTGTGCGTTTGCCTATCAACAAGGTCTTAGTATTAAACTCAACGCACAGCAGCATTGTGATAATCAGTTTTTATTAAAAATGGATTTTCAAAACTTTTTTAACAGTATTACTGCACCATTGTTCGTCAGTATGCTAGACAAGCTTAGTATTAACATTTCATCTCAAGACCTGTTTTTAATTGAACACCTAGCTTTTTGGTGTCCAAGCAAAGAAACTGGAGGTAAACGAATTTTAAGTATTGGCGCCCCGATCTCCCCGTTTATTTCAAACTGGATAATGTATGGATTTGATAAAACTATATTTGATTTGTGCCGGAAAGAAAACATTGTTTATACGCGTTATGCTGATGACTTGACCTTCTCAACTAATAAGAAAAATATTTTGCATAGAATGCCTAAAAAAATTAAAAGTATTTTACGCGATGAGTTAGGTGGTAATATTGTAATTAATGATATAAAAACGATACTTACATCTAAAAAGCATAATCGGCATGTCACAGGAATTACAATAACAAACCATGGTGATTTATCAGTTGGCAGGGATCGAAAGCGCTATATATCATTATTAATACACAAATTTTCACTTGGATTACTAAGTGAGGAAGATATAGCGTCTTTATGTGGGTTGTTCAGTTTTGCGAATCATATAGAGCCTGATTTTAAAGATAGAATGGTAAAAAAATATACGGCCCAAGTTATACAAAAATTATTTTCCTACGATAGAGTATATAAACATGAATAATAAATCTGATGACTCGTTCATTATTCCAAGTCGACTTACGAAAGATCTGATAGAAAGAGCAGATAACGGTGATTACTTAGCATCAATGGAAATGGCAAACAAATATGAGAAAGGCATACATGTTAAGGAAGATACCGTAAAAGCTAAACATTACCTTGATCAGGTTATGGAATCGGTTGAAAACTTTAAACTGGTAATGAAAAAATTAAATTTATCTCAATTTCGTCAATTTGAAAAACTAAGTGTCGAATTTGAACCACAAGTAACAGTTTTAGTTGGTGATAACGGCTCAGGTAAGTCGACGATTATCGATGCTATCGCTAAAACTTTAAAATATTTATCTGCCACTATTGAAAAGGAAAACTCCCCCCGCTCTTCAATAGATGACAGAGATATAAATGTTGATGAGTCAGCTGACGTTGCTACTATCATTAATTTATTAGCAGTTGAAGATGGTCAGTATTTTGAACACACACTATCGAAAGGGAAACGGTCAAAAGGTGAAACTAATCACACTCCTATTACGATTCTTGGTGATATTTATCGCAAATTTGATAGTGTAAATAATCAATCCAACTTACCTGTTATTGCCTATTATGCCATTGATCGAGCAAATGAAATAACAGCTGATATATCTAAAATGGCAGAAAAAAGAGCAGACAAACTTAGTTGGACAAAATTAGACGGTTATGCTGATTCACTTAAAAACCCACAAAATTTCACCAATTTTTTGGCATGGTTTATACTTTGTGACAAAACAGCAAAACAGGCAGAAGTACCAAAGGCACGCATAAAGCAATTACATGATGAACTGAAAGATATAAATGAACATATTCTTAAGGCTGATGGTGATCTGTTGGTTTATCTTGATAACGAACGCCAAAAAAAGCAGAAAGAAATCATTGATTTGGAATCATTAATCACTAATAGTGAAGCTGGCCTCAGTTTAAAAATGACCACTCAAGTCATCAGTGCTATTTGTACATTTATTCCCGAAATAAGCTCCATCTCAATTGTACATGGTAATGGTGGTGTTGATATGAAACTTGAAAAATCAGGTGTAATTATCAGCGTATTGCAGTTATCTCAAGGTGAAAAATCATTACTAGCACTGGTAGGTGATCTAGCAAAACGTATGATCATGTTAAATCCATCTAGAGAGAATCCATTTGATGGTAATGGTATTGTATTAATTGACGAAATAGACTTGCATCTACACCCTCGCTGGCAGCAACTAGTAGTAGGTAAGTTGATAACAACGTTTAAAAATATTCAGTTTATTTTAACTACACACAGCCCACAGGTTTTATCTACGGTACATAAATACAATATTCGAGTTCTAGGTCTGAATATTTATGATGATGCCGTTGCGGCTATTCCTCTTGCTGAAAGTTATGGTCATCCTAATTCCGATGTTATGCATGCCATTATGGGGGTCGCTGCAACCCCTCGAGTGGCTGAGTCAGGTATTCTTGATACATATCGAACGTTGGTAGAGCAAGGCGATTTGAAATCCATAGAGATCACTAATCAGATCTATAAATTACAGTCACAACTAAGTGCTGTATTAGGTGACCAGCACCCTGATATGATTAAATTGGCAATGGTTAAACGCCGCAGAGAGGTATTGGGTTGAAGTATATAATTAAAAGTGCCAACGCAGCGTTGGATCACTTGAACAAAACACCTCCACAGGACACTTTAGAAGCAAGGACTCGTTGGCAGAGGATAAAAAGCAAAACTAAAAATGAAACTAGAAAAAAATGCTGTGCTGAGCAATTTGGATTATGTGGTTATAGTGAGGTAGCCTTACTTAAAGCGAACTTTACTAATTTCACTGATTTAGGAGCACATTTGGAGCATGTTGAACCTAAAAGTAAAGTGCCGCAGCGGACCTTTGACCATAAGAATTTAATCCTTTGTGCAATTGATACTAATGATCAGAAAAATATAACGAAAGGAGACATATTTGGTGGTCATTATAAAGATGATTGGCATGAACCCAATGATTTTATAAACCCTTTCATGGTGGATTGTAGCAGCTATTTTCACTTCGAAAATGATGGTCGCATAAAGCCCTCGATACATCGTTCAGTCTTTGAGCAATGTAAAGCTCAAATAACCATTGATAGATTGAACCTCAATTCACCAACTTTGGTAGTATGGAGAAAGAACTGGTATGAAGAAATAAGCGACGATATTGATAAACACCTCGACCCTTATGACCAAGTGGGCTTAGCAAAGCTGAAGGATATGACACTAATGCAAAACAATGGCTTACTCCCCCCTTTTTACTCTATGCTTAAACAATTATTTAATTGATAAATTTATTTCTAACTCATTTTTAAATAAACGTAACGTTCTTAAATAATGCAAAATTTAAATTTTTATCAAAAACTTGTTTCCAAAAATGAGCAAGTGAATCAGTCTGGTGTAGAGTGTTTCAATTGCTCATTTTTGGACAGGAATTTGATGGATTGCAGATCTAACACGGGCGGATCAGATTGGAAAGTATCTTAAATTATTCAAAAATCCAATTTTCTCCAACCTCTTGAACCTATGAGTTAAGTGTAAGAAGGGGCTTAACTAGAAATTTCCGCCAAATCTAACTTAATTAATTGTTATTATTAAACATTGACTAACTTTACATTTTTGGCGCGTTGGGCAAATTTAACCAGTATTTTGCTTTATTTTATTTTTTTAAATAATTAATGTAATCGATGTAAAGTGAGCCTACTGCCGATAACCCCATAATGATTAGTGAAACTATTGCAACAATGGCAGTAAATCTAATCCAGAATAATTCGCGTCTTTTAAACTCTCCTTCTGCACGATTTCTTTGAGAGGAATCTGTTTGAGACATACCGTATAACTTTGATAGTTCATCGGCTGAATATTTACGCATTTTATTAATAACGACACCTCAATTTACTATACTGCTAACGCCTGTCTAAGGGTTGGTAACACTGCAGTGGCTAACTGAATTTAGTCACTGCTTTAGAAAAATGGTACAAAGTGATTCACTGGCACCATTTTGGGGCTAAACAGCTTGTATGTATGCTATGACCCATATTCAGCTCTCATTTCATCTTGATGACCTCTAAGAAGACTGACACACAAGCAGTATTTATCCAGCTTTTCTTTCAAAATATCCATTTGATCGTGGAGCTTCCTAAGGTTTATATGCTGAATACCATCAAGATTTTTGTTTCCATTTTTGTCTTTTGGGTATCTGAATGCAAACGACTCAGGATCAACCTTCACAAATTCTGTAATGATCATTTTAATGGTCTGAACATCTTCTCGAGTGATATAGTTTTTTATAGATTTATCATGATCTTTAATAATTCTAACCATCAGAGAATTAACGGTGTTCCACAAATCACCAATTTTGTGGCTCTCAGGGAAACTAGCCTCTTCTTCGAGATATATCCTTGACTCTCGAATAATATGCTTAAGTTGCAGTTCAATATACTGACGATAAAGAAATGATATAGGAAAAACCAAAATATCCTGGTTGGTTCCCGACTGAACTACATCATGGACGAGTTTATCAGCAGCCTCCCTATAACCTTCGATATAAAGTCCCATAGAATCGTGTGACCAATTTAAACATGCATTCGCCTTCCAATCCCTATCGCCTGAAAATAATGAATTACTCATTCGTCCCCCTTATGCATAGTTGTTTAATGACTCGTTGCTGCATCCACAATGGCTTAGTAGTTAGCCATTTCATGAGCAAGCCAGCAGGCAACTCTGGAATGTCTATTAGACGAGTTTTACCTATTTCGTTATACTGTGTTTGTAACATAAATTAACCTTTTTAGTTTATGTTTCAAGGTTGATGTTTGATGTCAGATATCAAACATCAACCGTTAAAACCCTTTGCATAAAGGGAGTCGGAACAACAATTAGCATGATATCATGCTTTCATTAATTCATTTTTTGGCGGTACATTTCATATCCTGCCAGTAGCATTTCAGTCATGCTAATCCCCTGCTCCGCAGCATACGCTTTCATTTCTTTATGTTGTTTCACAGGTACTTTAATTTGAATCGGCTTTGTATCATTATCTGGAAGTGCACTTTTCCCAGTAACATCTAACGTAGGTTCACTTATATGTGGTGGAGCAAGTTTAATATTTTTGGGAGCTTTCATTGGGAACCTCAGTCTAAATCAAAAAATTACAATCATGTTTTCATGAAATCATTTATTAATGATTTCATGAACTTCTTCTATCATTCCTTTTGCCGTATTATTTAATGATTTAAATGATGTTTCGTGTAATGCACGGCCAACATCTAAAGCGCTCCCATATCCAGTTTTAAATGGAATGACCGTGTCTAATACACGAAATCCCCAAGCTCTGATGGTTTCTTGGGCTTTGATACCTTCAGCATCAGATGACGATTTGGCAACTGAAAATACTATTTTATCTTTTTCAATACCTTTCTTTACAAGTTCTCTAGCCAATTCCAATGACGGTTCTAGATCATCAACTGTCGTCCCTGTTGAAATCAAAACTAAATCGGACTCCATGGCTACATCTAATGATGTAGTTTCAGCAGCTGGTCGGCCATCAATAATTAATAGATGATACTGATCTTTAATTTTCACTGCAGTTTCTACTCTTCGATATAAACCACAATCGATAGTAGGTAAACCCGCATCTTCTCGACGTTTACACCATTTCAATGATGTTTGCTGTTTTTCATCTATATCCGCAAGATGCGTTTTCCATCCGGCTTCACTAAAACCAACAGCGAGAGTCCTTGCGGTTGTACTTTTAGAACCACCACCTTTTTGACCAATGCAAGATATAATCATGATATCACCTTTTCATTATTTCATTATTTCATGCTTTCGATAATATGATAATGCCATAACAGCCAACACAATGAAAGCATTAAATCATGATTTCATGCTTTGTAGTTTTAAAAACGGCCTATTTACCTAAATTAATCTAACGCGCCAAAAGGGGGAGTGTCAGGGTTGGAACTGGCGTGACGGAAATTTCGGCGGTTCCGGCTTACAACCCAAAAATCCTAGCAAAGCTACAATTAACGCAAATTTTCCCATTATCTTTTAATCAATTTATCTTTATATTTTAGATAGTTAATACCATTACCTAGTATCATCACATGCACAATACAATGGTTAAACCATTTTATTCATCTTTGGCTTTATCTATGGTGTTAAATCAGCTTTTAAAACAGGTTTTTGATTTGATTTTTATCTAATGCTAAAACCTATTCGAATCTTGGCATTACGCTTGCAAAATCCCTTCTGCTAGACGCTTTTTTCTTTAGCAACTGACTTGCAGCACGTTTGAAGTTTAACGGTCGGAGACAAAATCAACTTACAGCGCTGCTTTTAATCTCTTGTAGAAGCGACTGATTTATCAGTCATCATTTTTAAGTCTTTTGCTATAGATCTTTTTATCTTTCATTTTCTAAAGCTAAAAATCAAAAGAAAAATCAAAAGAGGTGAGACTAAAGATCACAACTAACTTTGCAGTTTTTTTTTGTACTTTAAGTTTATTAAAAAGAAAGTATGGCTATACATAAAATATGATCAATCCAATCCAATTTGGCTAAGTAATATTAAGAATTGATGAAGATACCCCTAATTTATTAGTAATATGAGGGGCTTATTGGACATTGGGACATGAGAAGCATCAGTAAGGTACTGATTGATAGTCGAAGAATTAGAAAGGCTTAGAATGTCAATTGGGAGGTAAGTAGTAAGCTTCGCGCTCATAGTGAGATCTAATGAGTGCCAACAATTCTTGTGATGGTTTCACCACTGGCATATTTTGACGAAGCGAACCATCTTGACGATAACGCGAGCTCGCATAGCGGGGTTTTTGCTTATATGATTTCCCCACCAGTTTCAGATCAACATTATGCTTCGCAGCTGCTGTTCTTACGGATAATCTATCGGCCCCTAACATGGCCATCAGCTTTGATGATAAATATTTATGGCTTGCTTCAGCATGAAAAGAGGCGACGTGGCCATCCTCATAAATGCTCACCGTATGGCTTTCAATGTGGCCGCATTGAACTAATCGATTAACGTAAAAGTACCATGTTGATTCTGGTATGTAGACACCGTGACGCATAGCCACTTCTTTACGTAGTTCATCATGAGTAACGTTCTTGCCGCCATGTCTAGTAGCAACGACAATATGACCGTTGTTGACATTACAGTTAACAACAAATGCAGAGAGCATATAGCCTAAAATCACTTTAGAACGTGCCTGAGTTTTTCCTCTGCACAATCCATCCCCGCGATCTAAAAAATCGTCGCGGTGAGGCAATAGTTTAGATTGGGTTAATAACGTTTGCACAAAATCAGGTAGTCGCTTAGCTTTAAATCCAGCATAAGATGCTACTTTTGCTTTAAAGCCAACAGCTACACCTTTTTTCTTGACGATGTTAGCAAGGCTCTTAATTTCGGCATTGATCTTGTCACGCTCAGCTTTTCTAGCAACTTTTAACCTAATCGCTTCTTCATCGACAGAGTAAGCATTGCCATCTGGCAGTTCTGCCATATGAACATGAGGTATATCAGCATAACTCGATAAAGGAGGATGTTCTTGATAATCATCACTGCTGAATGATGAATAGAGAAGATCTGATTGACTAGAGTTTTGCATCAGACACAATCCCACAGCTATCGCTCAGCATAGATCGTAAGATCTGGCGGCGTAGTGGGTATCTGTATCTGAGTATTTGGATCTGGTGCTGCAAAGGGCAGCCAATGAAAAATTTAGGCATTTGTTTGATTCCACATGTTTTAGGTTGTTTGGGTGACGAATCCAAACATTGAAGATCACTTTAAACGAAACGATCGCAAAGATCAATGATCTTAATTCACTGAATTTTAGGCACAAAAAAGCCGGCCCATGTGGTAAGCCGGCTGTTCTGTCGAATGCTTAACGCTAAGAGGTCAGTCTCAGCACACTCTAATTCTCTTGGTAAATGTACACCACATAACTAAGTACGTGGTGATAGCAAGCTATGTGCTGCACTCTCACTTCAAGAACTGTCTTCAGTTTATCTAACTCTTACTTATTTTTCAAATCTTTTAAGTCAAAAAATTCTCTTAGAGTTACGTTATGCAATGAAGGAATTGCATTAACACATTCACCAACAAACTCTAAGGACGGAATAGCCCTGTTAGCGTTCAGTCGATTCCTAAAAGCCTGCAACTGTTCCTTGTTTGGTTCATTTCCATCATTTAGCAATTTATAAAGATCTCTTGGCTTTTTAGCGTCTTTGATCTGATCTAATGCGGCTTTTGAATACATCTTCTGGTTTGAGTCCATTTCTACTCTTTGCAAACACCTATGTTTATGTCAACATGCAATCATATTTGATTGCACCCTGTTTTAGAGGTCATTCCTTTGATAGCTAATTTTAGTGCAGAACAAGGGGAACATGAAAATAAAACAATCAAAAAAACCAGCAACAACAGTTAGTTAACATTTAAATAATGCTATGTTGAAGTGTTACAGCACTCCAACATAGCTAACCATATCAGCCTAAGCAAGAGGATGTATGGCTATGCCACATACTAAAGATCTAATTACATATTTCAAGCAAACTCCACCCAGTAATGTTCTAGATATATTAGAAAAACTATTTCCTGAACTATCTTTAAAAGAAACTGAGGCTTTATATTGGCTTTCTTTCGGTATGCATACCACTGATGTATCTACATTAATGAAAGCTAATAGCAACACAGTTAAAACATACATAACTCGTTGTAAAATAAAGCTTAATAGCGAATCATCAACAGATTTGAGACTAGTTTTTCATAGCCGTTTTAACAGTTTTACGCTTGCCTCCGCTTTCAACTATAACTTCCCACTCATATCCTAGATAGCTCTAGCCTACACATATTCACCTTGTAACCTTACAGGGTGACATACTTTTACATTCTTTTTGCACAAAATACACCTGAAGCACAATCCATTTAATTAAATCAATAAAGGCGTCCTGACATGCCCAAAAACAAAACAGTCAAAGCCTCAGAAGGCTTTCCATCTGTAAAAGTTTCGGTGCAATTGTCCGGTGAAAATAACCGGAAAATTCAAACATTACGAATTTCACGGGGCGGTAAAGAGACAAAGGCAGAGCTTACAGAAATACTTCTAAACGAATATTTAAACACACTCCCTTAAAGTCAGTAGGTTTCAGTGGGCTGACTACCCCTAATCCTATTTCAAAAACTCATATACGCACGGCGTAGGAATTTTTGCACCCCAAATTTAGTCAACGCTCTTTAACAATTTGAACCATGAACGACTAATCCCGAAGCGGACAAGGTCACTCCCGGCTGCCAGTGGTGGGAGAACACAAAACCACTGAAATAGACTTGTACGCCTCTGGTGGCGACCGAGCGCAGGAACGCCCAGATAAGCGTTAACACTCCGGAGAAACCGGTGGTCTGCGAGGGATTTAATCCCGACTTGTGAGCATGACCCACAAATGCGTACAACCCCGCCCGATCATCAAGTTTTTATGGCGGCATGGTGATGATTATTTCACTCCACCCCCTGTTTAAGGGGGTAGGGTGTTCTAGTAAATAAACTAATCAATATTGGCTCTATTACAACAGTATTTATTAACTTATTAACTTATTAACTTACTAAGGAGAGGGCATGCCTTATCTCTATTTTATCCTCACGATACAGTTCATTTCCGCGTTTATTACCCTCGTCATCTATATGACACCAAAAACAACATCGAGCATCAATCATTATGGACAGCAAACTCAGTAGTATTAAATCACACATGGGGCAAAGCATTCTCGACAAACTAAACGACCCTAATGTTATTGAAATTATGCTTAATCCCGATGGCCAACTCTGGGTTGAAGAATTCGGGGAACCCATGACGGTATTTGGTGCCATGTCACCAGGACAAGCTAGCCTCTTTATGAAAGCCATTGCGGGATATCACAATGTTGTAATTAGTAATGAGAAACCGATTTTAGAATGCGAACTGCCAATTGATGGTTCTCGATTTGAAGGGCTTTTCCCTCCGGTGACTGCAAATCCCGCGTTTACCATCCGTAAAAAAGCGGTAAAAGTATTCACTCTGCAAAACTATCTCGACAATAAAACCCTCTCTCAAGTGCAGTTCGAAGCCATTAATACCGCAATTGCAACGCACCAAAATATATTAATTGTCGGCGGAACGGGCAGTGGTAAAACCACGCTGGCCAATGCGCTCATTGATTCAATGGTTCTCCACAATAAAGATGAACGCATCGTTATCATGGAAGACACGAACGAACTGCAATGTAACGCACGTAATTCCGTCATCCTGCGCAGTAACGAGCACACCAGTATAAATCGCTTACTCAGAGCAACCCTGCGTCTACGCCCCGACCGCATTCTGGTGGGTGAAGTGCGCGGAGGGGAAGCACTCGAACTGCTAAAGGGGTGGAATACAGGGCACCCAGGAGGGATAGCCACAGTTCATGCCGATAGCGCGATTAAAGGGTTGGAAAGGTTGGAAGATTTGATCGCTGAGGCAGTGCCTACCGTGAACAAATCGATGATAGCCAACACTATCAACGTAATTGTTTTTATTTGTAAACACCCGACAGGCCGAAAAATTGAGGAGGTGATTCAGGTCACAGGGCATGACTCAGTATCAAACACATATCAATCTATACAACTCGCCTAGGAATAATATCCATGCAAAAGGTTCCCTTTGCTTTTTTCACCATATTCACTCTGATGATGATCTTCATCCCAGACCTCGCCCACGCATCCAGTAGTACCGGCATGCCATGGGAAAATCCGTTATTAAAAGTGGTTAACTCCATTACAGGGCCGCTAGCATTCGGGATATCCGTTGTTGCCGTTTGCTGCGCGACTTGGCCGCTCGCATTTGGGGGTGAACTTACTACGTTTGCTAAAACCGCACTTTATATTGCACTCGCTATCTCATTCTCAGTATTTGCAGTCAATATTTTATCTTCCCTGTTTGGTATTTCATCGACGCTCGTTAAATGAGGTAAATCATCATGGGGTCAAAACTTCATACCGTACCCATCTTTAGATTTAATCGCAGTAATTTAGTGCTGGGCGGTGAGCAGAAATTAGTTTATGGACTCGGAATTATTGTGTTGATCCTCTCAGTAACTTTGCAGAATTTACTGACATTCATTATCGGGGTTTTGTTGTGGATTTGTATCATGCCACTGCTCCGAATAATGGGCAGTGCAGATCCTGAAATGTCGCGCACATTTTATCGATATACAAAATACCAAAACTATTACCCCCCGCATGCACAGAAAGATTATTCAAGGAGAAACAAATAAAATGTTTCGAACAGCCTCTTATCGGACATCAATTAAAGGGATGCCCGACTTATTAAATTATGGAATTTTATGTGACGATGGCGTGGTAGCAAACAAAGACGGCTCATTAATGGCGGGATTTGTTTTTCGTGGAGTAGATATTTCAAGTTCTACATTTGGTGATCGAAACTCACTCGCCGATAGCATTTCAGATTTATTGGTGTCCTTCGGTACGGGTTGGATGCTCCATGTTGAGGCTGTTCGACAAAAAACAGCGGAATACTTAAATAAAGAAAATTCGCATTTTAGCCATCCTATGTTTGCTGCCATTGACGAAGAACGTCATGACTATTTCTCTCGGGTCGCTGAACGATATGAAAGTTCATATTTCATGTTTGTTACCTACATGCCCCCGTCAAAAGCCCAGGCGCAAATCAGAGATTGGATGTTTGAGGATTCGCTAGATAAAAAATCGCTGTTCTCAAAACATCTCGACGACTTCCAACGTAAACTCCGCGACATTAGCAGCCGGCTTCAATCCTATATCAGCATTCGCCGGCTGTTGGCTTATAAAGCCCGTAATGATGAGGGGGAAACCCATTATTACTGTGAGCTATTACAAAAAATCAATCTAATGGTCACGGGTAATGACCGCCCAGTGAGATTGCCATTTTGTCCCGTGGGTATTGACTCGCTGATTGGCGCTCATGAATTTTGGACGGGAATGAGCCCTAAACTGAATGATCAATACATCGCGACCATCGGTATCGATAACTTCCCCGATGAAAGCTCTCCCAATATTTTAAATCATCTTGATAAGCTCGGTTTTGCTTACCGTTGGTCATCACGGTTTGCATTTTTTGACTTATTTGATGCTGAAAAAGCACTTGAAAAAGAACGTAAAACATGGAAATCCAGAGTCATCAGTTTTAAAGACGTTCTTGCAAAAACGCCAAACCCTAAAATCAATGAAGATGCTGCAAAAATGGTATGGCAGTATGAACAAGCGCTCAACCTCGCTCGGGGAGGAAAATTAAAGTATGGCCATTACACCCCCGCGATTATTGTGATGAATGAAAGCAGGGAATACCTAGCCGAGTGTTGCGAGAAAATTGTCAAAACCATTGATCAATTAGGGTTCGGGTGCCGAGTAGAAACAGTAAACAGTGTCGAAACGTTTTTAGGCAGTCTCCCCTCAGACAGTCTACACAATGTTCGTCGGCCATTGGTGAACACCGTCAACCTTGGCCACATGCTACCGCTGTCTTCAATATGGTCCGGCAGATTAACAAACCCATGTCCATTTTATCCCCCTAATTCGCCAGCGGTGATGCAATGTAGCGCAGAAGGTGCGGCCCCTTTTCGATTAAATCTACATATCGATGACTTAGGCCATTTCCTTGTATTTGGTCCTACGGGCGCAGGTAAATCAACACTACTTGCGACTTTGGTCGCCCAAACAAACCGTTATGCCAATCGTAAGCAATTCGTGTTTGATAAAGGGCGAGCCGCATACCCCATTAGTCAATGTGGAGGCACTCACTACGATATCTGTGTTGACGAAAATGTGACCTTTGCGCCACTGTCACATTTGCGAACGGACTTTGCGTGGTGTTGCAACTACATCGAAAAATTGCTCGAACTGCAAAATGTTTTCATTTCAGCAAAACAGCGCAACGGCATAGAGAACGGCCTGCGAGAGTTAACAGCGTCCAATATTAAAGATATTAACATTAGCGATTTTCTACACATTGCTAACGACACTCAAATAACTGACGCGCTTAATTTTTATACCAGTGACAGTGCAGGGAATTTACTTAATTCACGAAAAGATTCATTTAAAAGTTCAACTTTAAATGTGTTTGAAATTGGCGAATTAATGAAGCGGGGAACAAAAGAAATGATCCCCGTACTACTCTACATCTTCCGCCAAATAGAACGAAGCCTAGATGGTTCACCAGGATTTATCTTTCTCGATGAAGCGTGGGTAGCATTTGGCGACCCCGTGTTTAAACCAATGCTCGTCGAATGGCTAAAGACCATGCGAACGGCTAACTGTGTCGTTGGATTATTTACACAATCTCTTACTGATGCGATTAAATCCGGCATTCTCGATGTACTCATCGAAGCGTGTCCGACTAAAATTTTCCTCGCCAATCCCTCAGCTGACGCCGATGTGATTAAACCAACGTATAAAAGCTTTGGTTTAAATGACCGTCAAATCGACATCATTAAACGTGCAGTTCGTAAGAAACACTATTACATCACGTCACCCGAAGGGAATCGTTTATTTGATCTCGCGCTGGGTGAGCTCACCCTTGCATTCGTGGGTTCAAGTAGTAAACAACATATCGCCAGGATTAAAACGCTCGTAGGGCAACATCAAGAACAATGGTACTCACACTGGTTAGTTGACCGCGGTGTGCTCAATCCAGAGGACATTAGTTAACAACATAAGGATACATACGATGAAAGTAAAAAATAAGGCGGTCATTACCGCCCTTTTTATCAGTTCAATTGGCATGCTACCCAATTCAAATGCATGGCCAGTCGTCTGTGTTAACTGCGGCACAGAATGGACGCAAATCGCAAATCAAATCCAATTAGTACAGCAATATTCAGAGCAAATCCGCCAAACCATCAATCAAGTCAAAATGATTGATGATCAAATAAAGAACTCTAAACGCTTAGTCGATGGGAATTGGGGAAATGCGTTTGAGCAAATCAATAAGCTAAACGAGCTGGCGAGACAGGGGCAGTCTATCGCTTATTCTGCCTCAGATTTAACCAGTGAAATGAATAAACGCTATAAGGGCTATGAACACTGGCAAAAAGAGATCAGCACACAAGATTTTGATGAGCACTATAAACAACTCAGCACGTCTATGGGCGATTCTGCAGGGTCAGCATTGAGAGTGGCCAATGGTATTTATCAACAGCGTGAAGAAGATGATCGCATTCTGCGCCAAATTCAAAACCGTTCGACTAACGCAAACGGTCGATTAGAAGCAATTCAAGCCGGTAACGAATTATCAGGGCAGGTTATTCGGCAGTTGCAAAAAATGGAATCATTGCTCAGTGCGCAAATTCAGCTAACCAGTACTTTTGTGCAAGCTGAAAATGAAAAAGAGCAGCTTCAAAAAGCCCAAATGAGTCAGTTTATGCAGGGCGAAGCCATCCCTCTTAACAATCGAAAAATTGAGACTTATCAACTCAAAAAATTCTAAGGAGTCACTATGCGGCTTTTTTGGTTGATATTGCTCTTACTCTTCATCGTCCCTAATGCCTACGCCGCCGGTGTCCCAGAATCTGGGGCTATCGACATACTGCTAGAAACCTTTGGAAATGCCGCCGCAAAATGGGCGCCGATATTACGCGAAACCGCCATAAGAATATTTTGGATATTAGTCACGATATCTTGGACGTGGACTTTTATCTGGATGATGTTCAAAGATTCGAACTATCCAGAAATTATCGCGGAGTTAACACGGCGAGTTGTTCTGATTGGAATTTTTAGTTGGTTCCTATTTGATGGCGTGTGGATAGCATCTTCGATTGTAGAAGGCTTCCAATATCTGGCATTAAAGCTAGGAGGTACGCCAATAAAACCAAGCTCCATTTTTGATATTGGTTATTCATTAGCATCCAGTATTCTCAAAAAATTAACCTATACAGATTGGGCGGACAACATTGGATTTATTCTTGCGGGACTCGGGATCTTAATCATCTTTGCGTTCATCACGCTCGAAATGATGTTAGTCACGATTCAATATTACATCATGCTTAATTTGGGGGTGATTTTGATGGGGTTCCTCGGACACGAATGGAGCCGTGAATACGGAATTAATTATTTCAGATTAATGTTGTCCATTGGCGTTAAATTTATGTGTATGCAGATGATCATCGTCTTATCAATGGAAATTTTAAACAGTTGGCTCCAAACCAGTGACCTAACGTGGACCCAAATATTGCTGATTTTACCCTGTATTATCGTTATTTGGGGGCTGGTACGGGAGGTTCCAGCTATGGCCCAGAGTCTGGTGAGCGGTTCTGACACTACATCAGGTAATGCCATGGCTGGTGCAATGCAAGCGGCCGCAACGACCGCAGCACTCACGGCCGGAGCCATTGCCCTTGCCTCTGGCGGAGGGGGGCTGCTCAAGAATGCATGGTCACAGGCTGGCGGAGACGGAGGGGACAGCGGAGGTG
>NZ_JAHKQX010000027.1:0-51566 GCF_019345515.1 Shewanella sp. NKUCC06_TVS
ATCCCATCCCGAACTCAGAAGTGAAACGCAAACGCGCCGATGGTAGTGTGGGGTCTCCCCATGTGAGAGTAGGTCATCGCCAAGCGCCTAATTATCTCATTGAGATGTAACCAAGCCAGCTGAATAAGCTGGCTTTTTTGCGTCTGCAATTTGTTAAATCCAGCCTAGTGTCTATTTAATTAGTCAGTTTCCCTCCTATTTTTCTCTCGATAATCCCTTTTTTACCTTCCACGATACGAATAATTTGCACCATTTGGCTTTATATCAATTCTATTAATATCCGCTACAACTGTTCTATCAGATTCAGTTCCGGAGAATAAGGCGGCAGTTTTATCTCAGATTATAAAATCTTCTGCCATCTTTGTTTGATGCCCCCGCACAGTCCATCATGATCGCGGTATAGCGGCCAAAGAACGTAGCTGCAGAAGTTAAGGTGAGGTGCAGCTGCATATAATCGTAGTTTGCAAAAGGCGCTATGATGGCTTTGGATGGCGAGTAAGGGTGGTTATTTAGGATAGCCCTGATGAAACAAGCGATAAATATTGGCTTTTTAAAATGTGATACCAAATTCAGACGGAGTGAAATTAGGACTGAGTGAACTTAGCAACGTTCTTTTCCATCAACTGATCACCTTATGAAGATAAGTTTTGCTGATGTACGAAGGCGTTAAGACACAATGGACAAACGAGCGTTTCGTATAAGCAATGATGGGAATTGGTATTGTGTGGTTTTCACGTATACACTTTTTTTACATTCCCCATCTAGCATCAGCTTTTAGGTTGAAATTTCAATGGAATTGCGTGGCTTATTGAGGTTATTGTCGCTATTGCTGTGTATGCCATTACTGGTGAATGCTGATCGTTTCATGGTGTCTAGTGCTAAATTTGCGGATCAAGATGTTAGCGCCAAGTCTGCTGTGATAGTCCGTTATTGCGTTGATCCTGATTGGTTGCCCTATGAAGGAATACGAGAAGGTAAGCATCTGGGGATTTCATCGGACTATATTCGTCATGTTGAGTCACATTCTTCCCTTAAGTTTCAGCTAGTGCCGACATCTTCTTGGACCGAAACTTTATCTTTTTTGCAAAGTGGTCAGTGCGATTTAACCCCTATGTTGAATAAAACGCTAATACGCGAGACTTATCTGCACTTCAGTGATGTCTATTTCCGCTCACCCAATGTGCTCGTTTCACTTAAAGAACAGCCTTTTCTGCAAGGATTGGAGAATATCAATACGCGTATTTTAGCCGTGCCCAAAGGTTATCGTTTAGCTGAGTATATTCAGCATTATTATCCTCAGATAGAAATGCTTACTGTTGCCAGTGAACCTGCGGGATTGCAGTCGGTTCTGGATAAACGTGCAGATCTGTTTGTTGGGTCAATGTTTTCGGTTAACGCTTACATTCAACAAATGGGATTTGAACATTTAAAAATTGCGGGTTGGGGCGGGCCGGAAGATGAGTTACGGATGGGGGTCGCTTATGGTCAAGAGTCCTTGTTACCTGTGATAAATAAAGCCTTAAACACTGTGAGTGAGCAAGAGCGGATCACGATTTATCAGAAGTGGAATAATGTGACTGTGATAGATGAGACTAACTATTCGCTTGTGTATCAAATTATCTGCGCGACGTGTCTGTTGCTCCTAATGTTGGGGGCGAGAACTTACTTTATGAGTCAATATAATCGAAGATTAACCGATAAGAATAAGCAGTTGGAAACTTTACGCGAACAGCTTGAAGCGTCAAATGCCGAACTCGAATTTTTATCTACCCACGACCCATTAACTAAATTGTATAACCGACATTACTTTAATCGCTTTTTTATTAATAACGAGCAGCATGATAAATCTGCTGGGGCAGGCATGTGCCTTGTAATGATTGATATCGACTACTTTAAAGAGATTAATGACACGCTAGGGCATAACGTCGGCGATCGCATTCTTGAGCAAGTGTCTCAGGTATTACAGCACTGTGTACGTGATTCTGATGTGGTTGCACGTTGGGGGGGCGAAGAATTTGTTATCCTCTGCCAACAGTCATTATTGCCATTAGTTGAAAGCTTGTGTGTGCGGATTGCGCAGAGGATTAACAATTATCAATTTACTGACAATGTTCACTTAACTTGTAGTTTTGGTGTCGCTAAGCTCGCAGAAAACGAACCTATACAATTGTGTTTTGAGCGTGCGGATCGAGCCCTTTATCGTGCTAAAGCACAAGGGCGTAATCAAATGTGCATCGACACGTAAGGGTTTACTCAAGACTGATTTGTGGTTATTTGGCTAAAAGACTGCGATTGAAGTGAGTCGCGGATGTCATCTCTATTTTGGAGATAGGTATAACATGATTGTTCTAGCATCCATGCTTGCAGGTTAATGTTTGATGTTTGTACTGACGATATGATAGAAATCCCTTGAAAATCGCTTTATTCCATTAAAATGACGTTTATTTAAGGTTTTTTATTGATTGAGTGAAAAATAAGCTAAAGTGTTTTACTTATCTGTTTTAGTTCGTGTTTATGGCTATTTACCTAAATTATTACGCGACTTTATCGTGAAAAAGTACTCTAGCCATTTGCGCCGAGCAGGGTTCCAATTTACAATATGCGCCTAAAATAATCTGATGTGCGGTGTGTCGGTGTTTGTCGCATACTCCGTCTACTTCTTAAACTACTCATTAAAGTTGAATCATGACCGAATTATCCAAATACAGAAACATTGGTATCTTCGCTCACGTTGACGCGGGTAAAACCACGACCACCGAGCGTATCCTTAAGCTAACCGGTAAAATCCATAAAATCGGTGAAGTTCACGATGGTGAATCTACCACTGACTTCATGGTACAGGAAGCTGAGCGCGGTATTACTATTCAGTCCGCTGCTGTAAGTTGCTTCTGGAAAGATCACCGTTTCAACGTTATCGACACCCCAGGACACGTTGACTTCACCGTTGAAGTTTATCGTTCTCTGAAAGTGCTTGATGGCGGTATCGGTGTATTCTGTGGTTCAGGCGGTGTTGAGCCTCAATCAGAAACTAACTGGCGCTATGCGAACGAATCTGAAGTTGCGCGTATTATCTTCGTAAACAAGTTAGACCGTATGGGTGCTGACTTCTTACGCGTTGTTAAGCAAACTAAAGACGTATTAGCTGCTACTCCACTGGTTATGGTTCTGCCAATCGGTGTTGAAGACGAATTCACTGGTGTTGTTGACCTATTAACTCGTAAAGCATACGTGTGGGATGATTCTGGTATTCCAGAAAACTTTGAAGTATTAGACGTTCCTGCTGATATGGTTGACATGGTTGAAGAATACCGTGAAATGCTGATCGAAACTGCAGTTGAACAAGACGATGCAGTGATGGAAGCGTACATGGAAGGCGAAGAGCCATCTATCGAAGACATCAAGCGTTGTATCCGTACTGGTACTCGCAAACTGGCATTCTTCCCAACATACTGTGGTTCTGCGTTCAAGAACAAAGGTATGCAACTGGTTCTTGATGCTGTTGTTGATTATTTACCAGCACCAGACGAAGTTGATCCACAACCATTGACTGACGAAGAAGGCAATGAAACTGGCGAATTCGCTATCGTTTCTGCTGATGAGCCATTAAAAGCGTTAGCGTTCAAAATCATGGATGACCGTTTCGGTGCCCTGACTTTCGTACGTATCTACTCAGGCCGTCTGAAGAAGGGTGATACCATCCTGAACAGCGCGACTGGCAAAACTGAACGTATCGGCCGTATGTGCGAAATGTACGCTGACGACCGTATTGAAATTGAATCAGCTCAAGCTGGCGACATTATCGCTATCGTGGGTATGAAGAACGTTCAAACTGGTCACACTTTATGTGACGTGAAACACCCAGTTACCTTAGAAGCTATGGTGTTCCCAGAGCCAGTTATCTCTATCGCAGTAGCGCCAAAAGATAAAGGCGGTTCTGAGAAAATGGGTATCGCTATCGGTAAGATGATCGCTGAAGATCCATCATTCCGCGTAGAAACTGACGAAGATTCAGGTGAAACCATCCTTAAAGGTATGGGCGAACTTCACTTAGACATCAAAGTAGACATTCTGAAGCGTACTTATGGTGTTGAATTGATCGTAGGTGAGCCACAAGTTGCTTACCGTGAAACCATTACTCAAATGGTTGAAGATCAATACACTCACAAGAAACAATCAGGTGGTTCTGGTCAATTCGGTAAGATCGAATATATCATCCGCCCAGGTGAGCCAAACACTGGTTTCGTGTTCAAATCTTCAGTTGTTGGTGGTAGCGTTCCGAAGGAATTCTGGCCAGCAGTTGAGAAAGGTTTCGCGAGCATGATGAACACAGGTACTATCGCTGGCTTCCCAGTGTTAGACGTTGAGTTCGAATTAACTGACGGTGCATTCCACGCAGTTGACTCATCAGCAATCGCGTTCGAAATCGCTGCTAAAGGTGCTTTCCGTCAGTCTATCGCTAAAGCTAAACCACAACTTCTTGAGCCAATCATGAAAGTTGACGTGTTCAGCCCAGATGACAACGTGGGTGACGTGATCGGTGACTTAAACCGTCGTCGCGGTATGATCAAAGACCAAGTAGCTGGTGTAACAGGTGTTCGCGTTAAAGCTGACGTACCGTTATCAGAAATGTTCGGTTATATCGGTACTTTACGTACAATGACTTCTGGTCGTGGTCAGTTCTCTATGGAGTTCTCACACTACAGCCAATGTCCAGCTAGCGTAGCTGAGAAAGTTGTTGCTCAAGTTAAAGAACGTAAAGCTGCTGAAGCTAAGAAGTAATTCTTAACTTATTTGGGCTAATATTTAGTTAGCAAATAAAAACCGCTGTCGGCCTCTAGGCTCGCAGCGGTTTTTTTATGGGTGAGACCCAACTGTAATTACCCGCTATGGCTGACGAAGTTTCGTATCCCGTTGTTTAAAATAATGTGATTGGTATTAGTTCTTGCTTTATCTTCTCAGCGTTCAGTTTTTTGTTTACTCAATTCGAGCAAGGCCTTGGCTGCCGGTGTTAAAGGTAAACTTTGGCGCCAAATAAGCGCCAGATCCCATGTCATTGCGGGCTGCATAGGTTTAAAGACCAGTTTACTGGTGCTTAATCGATTGCAGATAGGCTCAGGTAAAATAGCGACGCCCATATCGGCTTCGACCATGGCGGCGAGGAAATCCCACTGGCCGCTGCGAAAGGCAATATTGAGTTGAACACCTGCTTTGCGACTGAGGCGATTAATCAGTTTAGCGAGGGAGAAGTCTTCGTTATAGAGGATAAAAGGATAGGGCTGGAAGTCCTGCCATTTTAAGTGGTCTTTCTCGGCTAAGGGATGTCCTTCAGGCAGGCATGCGAGTAAAGGGTACTTAGTCAGGGGTTGGTTGACGAGTTCTGTCTCATGGGTCGTGGGGAGCGCGGTAAAGGCGATATCAAGACTGTTATTGAGCAATGCTTGTTCGCAGCCGAATCCACCGTACTCATACATGTGTAGTTCAACTCCCGGATAACGCTTACGATAGCTAGTGAGCAAACCAATAATAAGACTGCTCATCATAGGACATACACCCAGTCGCAACCGCCCCGATTTAAGACCGCTAAGGTTACTCATGTCCTCTTGCAGTCTATGCCATTGGCCTAGAATTTCCCGTGCACTGTGCTCAAAGAGCTGACCAGCTTGAGTTAACTCAACCTTTTGGTTATTCCGGATCAGCAAGGTTTCACCAAGGCTTTCTTCAAGTCTCTGGATTATTTTGCTTAGTGTCGGCTGGGTGATAAAACATTTCTGCGCGGCGCGGGTAAAGTTTTCAGTTTCCACTAAGGTCAGAAAACACTGTAAGGTCTTGATTGGGATGTTCATGCTTAAATGGAATCCATATTATGGAATTTATTCATTTTACTAATGATGGCCTAAGTATTACTTTGACCTTGTTAACAAAACAGGGGAATACCGATGAAATCAAGTTCAAGTCTGTGGGTAGGTGCTTTGTGGCAGGCGGCTATGCCTGTGGCAAAAGATGTGCAAAACGCTAAAGCGGCGCAAGTAACTAAAACGGCTCCAGCGGGTGATTTGCATAAAGCAAAACAACAAGTAAACCCAGCCTAGGCTGGGTTTTTACTTTTCTGTGTTTTAGATTCTGCTCTTATTTTCTTTTCCCTCGATTCTCACTTTGCCTTTTTAACTTCTGCTCAATCCCTTCCTTGGTGAAAGTACTGTTCAGCAACGGACGCTGAACCAGCGATAGACGTTTAGTCTTATATTTACTTGAATACTCATTACTGGCTCTAAGCTAACTCATTAGGATTGGATGCTTAAATAGCAAAAAAGCCACCCTAATCAATTCGGGTGGCTTTGCTCTGCAGGGGAGTGTGGTTTACTGGACGGAGAATTGATTCTCGACGAGTGGTTGCTTGTTTTCGGCCTGAGCGACATGGCATTGAGTACAGGCATAGTTATGTCCGTTAACTGTGCCTTTATCATCAATCACGTGGGACTTAGCTACTGGCGTGGCTTTCATGCGTTTTGCCTTGTCCCAACTATGGCAGCTTAAACAGCCATTTTTATCTAAGGTGATCTTGTAATCGTCCTTATGTGGGATGAGCGGTGGTTGCTCGCTAAAACTGCGCTCAATGGCGGTGCCGCGACTAGGATAAATCGCCATGGCATCGGCTGGGCGGATGTCGGTGATCGCCATGTTTCCTGCGAGGGATTGAATATTAACTGGTGCTACGTTGGTGTCGGTTTGCTGACCTGAACAGCCGGTAATGGCGACGAGTAACGCAGTTAAGGTGAGTATTTTTCTCATTGGTTATTCTCCGCCTTGAAGACTTTCACTGGGCATTTTTTAAAGTCAGTTTCTTTTGACAGGGGATCGGTTGCATCCAATATCAGTTTGTTGACTAACTGGCGCGCATCGAAGAAAGGCATAAATACTACGCCGCGTGGCGGTTTGTTACGGCCTTTGGTTTCAACTCGGGTTTTCACTTCACCGCGCGGTGAGGCCACTATGACTTCGTCACCACGTTGTACGCCGCGAGCTTTCGCATCTTCTGGATGCATGAAAATTTGCGCGTCGGGGTAGGCACGGTAAAGCTCTGGTACGCGGGCTGTCATCGAGCCAGTGTGCCAATGCTCCAGCACGCGGCCAGTCGACATCCATAAATCGTATTCTTCATTCGGCTCTTCGGCGGCGGGCTCATAGGGCAGGGCGA
Source organism: Shewanella sp. NKUCC06_TVS (assembly GCF_019345515.1). Classification (NCBI taxonomy): domain Bacteria; kingdom Pseudomonadati; phylum Pseudomonadota; class Gammaproteobacteria; order Alteromonadales; family Shewanellaceae; genus Shewanella; species Shewanella sp. NKUCC06_TVS. Next base: position 7,196 of record NZ_JAHKQX010000027.1, read on the forward strand.
AAATCACCGCTTTGCCATCTGGCTTGCCATAGAATTTAAAGCCTTCACCCGCTTTGACATAAGGATCGCTCCCCTCAACGAAACGACGCAGAGTTTCTTTGCCATTAACGACTGGCCAGCGTAGGCCGCGGGTTTCATGGTAACGGTCAAAGTCGGCTAAATCATGGCCATGGCCACGACCGAAAGCTGCATATTCTTCGAAAATACCTTTTTGCAGGTAGAAACCGAAGTGTCCGCTCTCATCGTTTAATTCGGCTTTGCAATCGGAAATTGGGAACTTGTCGATCACGCCATTGGCAAATAGCACTTCATATAAGGTTTTATCCGCGTATTCCGGTTGTTTGGCTATCAGTTCGGCTGGCCAGACTTCGGAGACTTTGAATCGTTTCGAAAATTCGACTAGTTGCCACAGATCTGAGGTTGCGCCTTCTGGGGCTTTTACTTGCTGATGCCACATATGAGTACGGCGCTCGGCGTTGCCGTAAGCTCCTTCTTTCTCGACCCACATTGCCGTTGGCAAAATTAAATCTGCCGCCATAGCTGTGATGGTTGGATAAGGATCTGAAACCACGATAAAGTTTTCTGGGTTACGAAAGCCAGGGTAAATCTCATCGTTGATGTTAGGGCCTGCCTGCATATTATTGGTACACATGGTCCAGTAACAGTTGAGCTTGCCATCTTTGAGCATACGGCTCTGGAGTACGGCATGGTAGCCAGGTTTGGCGGGAATTGTCCCTTCTGGCACTTGCCATAGCTTTTCGGTAATGGCGCGGTGCTTGTCGTTAGTGACTTCCATATCGGCGGGTAAACGGTGGGCGAAAGTACCGACTTCACGGGCAGTCCCGCAAGCCGAAGGTTGACCTGTTAATGAAAAAGGACTGTTACCCGGTGTGGCAATTTTGCCCGTGAGCAAATGGATGTTGTAAAGCATGTTGTTCGCCCACACGCCGCGAACGTGTTGGTTAATGCCCATGGTCCACAGACTCATGACTTTAACGTTAGGGTCGGCATAGGCTTTGGCTAAAATCTCCAGCTTCTCTGGCTCGACGCCACTCATCTTGGCGGCATATTCCAGCGTATAAGTGCTGACAAACTTGGCATACTCGTCAAAGCTAATGGGCGTGGATTTACCATTGCCTGGATTTTTAGCTTTTTTCTCTAATGGATGTTCTGGACGCAGGCCATAGCCTATATCGTCAACGCCTAAGGCAAACTTAGTGTGTTTGGTAACAAAGTCGGTATTAACTGCTTTATTTTCAATAATGTAATTGGCGATATAGTTGAGGATCACTAAGTCCGACTGTGGGCGGAACACCATAGGGTTATCGGCTAAATCGAAGCTGCGGTTCTCAAAGGTCGACAGCACATGCACTCGGCACGTTGGACTGCTTAAACGTCTATCGGATATTCTTGCCCACAGAATTGGGTGCATCTCCGCCATGTTTGCGCCCCAGAGCACAAACTGATCGGCGGCTTCTAAATCGTCATAACAACCCATGGGCTCATCGATACCGAAGGTGCGCATAAAGCCGCCTACGGCTGAGGCCATGCAGTGGCGCGCATTAGGATCTATATTGTTGGTAAGGAAGCCTGCTTTATGAAGTTTAGAGGCGGCATAACCTTCCCAAATAGTCCATTGACCAGAGCCAAACATACCTACCGACGTCGGGCCTTTGGTGGCGAGACTGTGTTTCCATTTCGCGGCCATAGTATCGAAGGCCACATCCCAGCTGACTGGGGTGAACTCACCTTCTTTATGATATTTGCCGTCTTTCATCCGCAGCAATGGCGTGGTTAATCTGTCCTTGCCGTACATGATTTTTGATAGGAAATAACCTTTAATACAGTTAAGGCCACGGTTGACTGGACTTTCAGGATCGCCCTTAGTGGCGACCACTTTGCCCGCTTGGGTGCCCACTAATACGCTACACCCCACACCGCAGAAACGGCAGGGAGCTTTATCCCACTTGATACTGTCAGCTTGTTCGGCGGCTTCGACCATCTTAATGGGAAGTGTGACGCCAACGGCCGTCGCAGCGGCAACCGCTGCGTTGGCCTTGAGAAACTCGCGGCGGCTTATGCTCATAATATTTCCTCACTCTCTTGTACTAAGGGTTCTACTTGGTGGTAAATCAAGCTGGCAGATAACACGCCGGACAGGGCATTGATGGCTTCAATATTGTCAAGAATCGCTCTTTGGCTACTCCCTTCTAGGGTAACGACCAATTTTCCTTCGGGTGTAATTGCATGAATATCAGTACCCACTAATGCGCGGATATTGGCTTCAACCTGCTGTAAGGTTTTAGGCGTGGCATGCACCACAAGGCTGGTGACGTGGTATTCCTGACTCATATTGGATGACCTGTAGTAGCGTAAACTCGGTTACTTAAGATTAAAAAGGAGGGTAACCGAGTGCTGATACTGGCGAGTCTAGACCTGATAAAAAATGTGGGTATACCTCACAAGAGGTATTGAAAGCGATAGTCGATCCGGATCAAAGTTTTGCGAGTGATCTAACTCCCAGTTTGATATTTAAGCGCTTAGCACTGTCTTCACTAGGACATAGTGAGGAGTACATTTATGGAGAATACTATTGTGCATATCTGGAACCCGTGAACATTAACGGAAGCACAAGTGTGTAGATAGGAATCCTATACTTTTTTACCAATTACAGGTGGTTATAAAATTTCTGGGTAAGAGCAATAGTTGACGTGCATGCTTGCAAAATCCTGCGATAGAACATATTTAGGAATAATTAGTTATATTCACATTGTTTAGTATATATAAGACGTTAATAGCCCGTTAGCTCCATATAACCCGTACCTGTATGGCTGCCAGAGAGTTGCACTGGGCCTTCCCAGTAGGGCGTTGATAATGGCATAGCGCTATTGGGATTGAGCGGGGTGATAGTGAGGTCGATATTCTCGCTGGGGATTTTTACCTGCCAGCTAATGGGATAGTCGCCATTGACTGTGTGTTGCCATTTAAGAGGCGTCATCTGAATGTCATTGGGATTGTCAGTGGAATTGATGTTGCGCCCAGTGCCATCGGCAAACATTCTTCTGGCGCTATAAAATGCTGAGATAGGTGCATTCTTTGCGGACTCTGCTGGCGACTGATCCCGTAGCTGAAACAACATCAGCGTCGAGCCATCATTTAACCTGAGCGCGAACCAATCCCAGCCCTGTTGCGTTTTAGTGAGAAATTGCGAGCTCCATTCCCTGTCGAGCCAACCTTGGCCTGTGACTCGCTCCACTTTGCCATAGCGGTTGATTTCACCTGAAATTTCAATAAAGGGTTGGCTGTAATAGTAAGAGGCTACTTGGCCGTCGCGGCTTTTAAGGCTATAGCCGTTAACGCCTTGGTATTGCAGTGGCGCTTGGCTATTAAGCTGAAGTCGATAGCTAAAATCAGAATTCTCCACCGTTAAGGTCGCGGGAAAGAGTGCATTGGTTTCGCTCTGCCAGTGCCAGTTATCGAGGCGGATTTGATAAGGATCTAATTTCACCTCGGCAAACTCGCTATGGCGGCGCGACCACTTTTCGTGAGCCAGATGAGTTTGACTCGAGGTTAATGCGCTGTGGGCCAAGTAAAGCTGCTGAGTCTCCCACGTGGATTCATTTTTGGGCGTTGCATCTGTTACTTGCAGAGTTGTTTCTTGCGGAGCAGGGGGTTTAAGGGCGACTCTAAACTGAGTCCACTGAGCGCCGAGTTGCTCACCTGTTTCTGTCGTTAAATTCGCGGTCAGATACCACCATTCCTGGCGAAAGCCATTGTGCGCCAAGTGATCCCGCGGAAATTCAAATCTATAGCCGGGAACAACAGGCGTAAAAGCTAAATCATCTTGATTAGTAGAGGTTTTCCCCACCACATTGGCCATGGATTTGGACTGAGTGTTTTGCGTCGATGGCGTTTTATCACAGCCGCCGATCAGCATTAACCCAACTACTGCCCATACAATACTGTTTAGATTGAGTGTTTTCATCACAGTGTCTCCTGTTGCAGACTGGCGACCAGTGGTTTGCGGGTTTGCCAATACAGCGGTAAGAGTACGGCTAAGGTGCAGGTGGTTAAGGCAATCAGTATTGCATGGCCGTAAGCTTGCCAATCCCAAATCATTTTTATCGTCCAGCCAAAGGCTTGCAAGGTGATCTTATTAATAAGCAGGTAACCTAATAGCGCGCCCGTTGGCATAGCGAGCAGGCAAGTGATCAGTACCACAATCAGCATCTGCATAAACACCATGCCGCGCAGAGCATTACGACTGACGCCGAGGGAATACAGCCGTGCCAGTGGCGCTTGCCTTGCCTGAGTCAACATTAAGCAGGCACTAAAGAGGCCAATCGCGGCGACAATCAAGGTTAAACTATTCAGCACTAAGGTAATGGAAAAAGTGCGTTTAAACATAGCGATAGCTTGGGTTTTAATCTTAGTTTGGCTGTAGATTTGTGCTTGGGATAAACCTAACTCAGTCGCCAGTTGGACTTGTAGTTGATCAAGCTGCGCTTCACTTATCCTACTGCCTTGCTCTTTACCGTGAAAACTCGCCGCTAAACTGACTGGCAGTACAGGTAACTGGGCCCGTTGCCAAAGTGGCTGGCTGATAATGACCTCGTTTCGGGTATTGCCGTGGTCATAATAAATGCCGCCAATAATGGCTTTGCTGCTACCTGTTTTCTCGAGCACATCCAATGACACAGTATCACCAAGCTGTAATTGGTATTTGATGGCAAGAGGTTCGCTCACCAATACAACGGGTGCATTAAAGTAGGATTGCCACAATGTGGGCAGGCTTTCCTTAAGCGCACTGGTGTGCCGAGTCGAAAATTCATCGCGGCTGAGTAGGCTCACCGGAATCGTCTGCTCGCTCGGATTATCCGTTGAAACTGGCAGTGAAAGCTGGGCTTCAATTTGCCATTGTTGATAAAGACCGCTGACTCTTGGATCGTGCATCAGTTGGGTTTGAATAGTGTCGATACGCTGGCTCGGTGGGCGGATATAGAGATCGGCATGCAAGCGAGTTTCTAGCCAAGTTCGCAGAGTTTGCTCGAAGCTTCCAACGAGGGTGTTCATCGATATATTGGCACTGAGCGCCAGTAAGATCGCCATCATTGCAAGGGAAAGCGGTGCAATAAGCTCACGGGTTTCGGCGAGCAGATATTGCCATAATCCAGGACGTGCCAAGGGCATTAATGCACTGACGCCCCAATGCAATAATTGCGGCAACAATAAGGGAATAGCGATAGCGACGATACCGAGCAACACTAAGCTGATGTTATAGCTTTGGCTGAAGGGAAACAGCAGAGCCGCTAAGGTCAATAAGCCACAGGCTAAGGCAAATTGAATGCTATGAGTTTTGCGGTGTGCCTGCATTTGCTGATAACGATTCGCCCCTTGCGCCAATGCTTGGCGCGTAAGATCTAAATACAATGGCAAGCAAGCGGCGAGCGCGGCAATTAAGGTGAGGACAATTGCCTCAAAAAGCCAAGTCCATTGCCAAATACCGGGGAGCAAGTGGGCGCCATACATTTGCTCTAAGGTCATGGCGACCATAGGTTGCAGCCAGTGGCTGAGTTGCAAACCACTGATAAAGCCCAGACTTGAACCTATGACAACTAACAAAATTAATTCGAACATCAGTGCCGTCATCAAGGCGCTGCGCTCTATTCCCTGTTGCAATAACTGCACTAACAGTTTTTGCCGTTTCATTAGGCTGTAGCGCACACCGTTATAGGCGATAAAGAGGCCGACAACGAAGGCTAACATGCTCATGGCATTAAGATTAAGGTGAAAACTGCGGGTCAGCGCTATCAGCGCTTGGCCTTGATCTTGCTGGCTAAAGCTGGCCTTTTGCGGCGTAATCCCTAAAGCGTCGAGTTGGGATTTTAGTTTAGGTAGGTTTTCTCGCTCACTGAACATGGCGATATAGCTCAATCTGCCTTGCATGTTTAGTAATCGCTGGGCGAGGGACATATCGGCCAAGATGGCGCTGCCGAGACCAAAACTGTCATCAATTGCAATGACATCTAAGGTGCTATTTTCTAAAATAAGTTTACCGTCGGGCGCCACTTTGGCTGCTAGGCTGCGGCTCATGATTACTGTGGCTGCGCCGTTGATGAGATCGGCAAGCGGTAAGTCATTCATCTGTGGTGAGGTGGCTGATTGTGTGTCAGTCGAGGCGTTACTTCTCGATTTTTGTAGTGTTAATGCAGCGATCAAATCGCTGCCTTCCAGTTGCCAGAACTGACCGTTTTTACCGGAGATTTTGCCACTTACGACGGCGAGACTCTGACTTAATCCGGCTCGTCTCAAGGCGAAATAGATAGATTCATCTAAAGTGTTTTGTCCTAGGGGCGGCGTGAGTAGCACATCGGCGCGTTGACTCAGTAACTCAGTCGCCTCGCTATAGCTGCGCACGGCATTGTCGTTGGTTGCTTTAACCCCAATCAGCAGAGTCACAGCTAATGCGATACCGAGCAGAATGGCACCTGCTTGTATGGGCGCATGGCGATAATGGGCGATAAAAACCTTTAGGCTGAGCCACGTCAGCCTAAGCCAAGTTTGCTTAAGTCCAGTCTGTTTAAGTTCTGTTTGCTTAAGCGCTGTGGGAGTCGCCTTAGTGAGTCGTTTATTGTTCATAGATAGCGACTGCACCTTGGGATAAATGCCAACGTTTTTGCATGAAGGCGGCGCATTCTTCGCTGTGGGTGACCATCAAGATACTAGTTTGGCTTTCCCGTGCCAGTTCACACAGTAGTGCCATCACTTGTTTGCCTGACACATCATCTAAGTTACCCGTAGGTTCGTCGGCCAGTAGCAAGGTCGGTTTATGGGCTAAGGCGCGGGCGATGGCGACACGCTGTTGTTGACCGCCTGAAAGTGCTTCAACTTGGCGGTGAAGTAATGGCAAGAGCCCTAGTTTTTCAACCAGATAGTCACACCAGGCTGACCACGGCTGCGCGGTTAAACTTAAGGAGAAGGCGATATTGTCTTTCACGTTGAGTGGCGTGAGTAAGTTAAATTGCTGAAACACGACACCTAAGGAATTACGTCTGAAACGGCTCCAATCTTTGTCTTGCCAAGTTGAGGTGGACGCTTGTTCTAGCAAGATTTCACCCGAGTCTGGCGTTTCAAAGCCGGCGATCAGGTTGAGTAAGGTGCTTTTGCCGCTGCCGCTGGGACCTGTAAGCGCCACGGTTTCACCTCTGTGGATCTGTAGATTAACCGCTTGCAGTACTTGATGATATTGCTCACCATCGCGAAAGCCTTTGGTGACTTGGTTAAGCTTAGCGACGTCGGCCATTGAGCAACTCCTTTATATCCATTGGCGGCGGGTGTGGTAAGCAGTGTTTCAAACTGCGGCTACAACTTACTTAGTGGCCGCAATTTAGCATTGCCATTCTATGTTCAAGATAAAGCATTTTCTATTCAGATAGATACTGATTTTTCTTGTAATAGGATCATCCACGGGGGTAACAAAACATAAATCGTCACTTGGTGTAAAAATAGTCAACTGGATTAAATCCTCCGCGAACTGTGAGCAAACGGCTTGAGCTGACGCCGCATTTGTTGCATTCTGTGCGTCCTGTTAGCTTGGGAGTAAATCTCAATCTAGCAATCCGTTCGGATGAAGGTAGCAGGAGAGTGGGGAATTGACCCCACACCGACGAGGCAACTTTGGTTTTACAGAAGCGAGTCTTCTTATAAAAACAAAGCACTCTTTCAGGTGCCGATAGGCGTGGACTGTTACTGGACGAGCCTCTGGAGAGACTACCAGTTGCACTCATTGTGCAATCAGGTGGCGCCGAAGGCGAAAGTGTCGTGGTGTTATTGTATAACCTGCGACGCGAAACGCTCAGGCAAAAGGACAGAGGAGAGGATGACTGCACAGTCCCTGTCGTTTGTCGTCGTGGGCTATTTTTACTCTTTTGCTTGAGATGGAGCAGCACTTTTACTCTTATTGAAAGCACTCGTGTAGAGCTCTCGCTTGCTACGCTTTTAGCGTTCAGCTTAGGCGATTCTCGGCCGAGATTAGGTCAAAATAGTTCGCTATAGCGTCCGACTGCGGCGCGTCACAGCCATTTCTTTTCCTCCTCCGTTTATTAATTTTGTTGTTTAATATTCGAGGAATATCATGAGTTTTCAAGCTTTACTTGCCAGTATTAATGGCATCGTCTGGGGCCCAATTACCCTTTGTTTGCTGGTGGGTACAGGAGTTTACCTTACTGTGCGTCTCAAGCTTATCCAAGTATTTCGTCTGCCGATGGCGATGGGATTGTTGTTTAAACCTGCCAAAGGTCATGGGGATTTATCTTCCTTTGCCGCGCTTTGTACTGCGCTGTCCGCCACTATCGGTACCGGTAATATTGTCGGCGTGGCGACGGCAATAAAAATGGGCGGGCCAGGGGCGTTATTTTGGATGTGGCTGGCGGCATTTTTTGGCATGGCGACAAAATATGCTGAATGTATGTTGGCGGTAAAGTACCGTACCACCGATGCTCGTGGGCAGATTGCGGGTGGCCCTATGTATTATATCGAGCGCGGCCTTGGTCTGCCTTGGATGGCGAAATTGTTCGCTCTCTTTGGGGTTGGTGTGGCCTTTTTCGGTATCGGTACTTTTGCACAGGTTAACGCCATCAGCGATGCACTGACGATTGCCTTTGAGGTGCCGACTTGGTTGACTGCGATTGTGTTGACTGTGTTAGTTGCTGCAGTCACTTTGGGTGGCGTAAAGCGAATTTCGAATGTGGCGCAAAAGCTAGTGCCTGCCATGTCGATTGGTTATGTGCTGGCCTGCGTGTGGATTTTAGTGGGATTTTCTGAGCAAATTTTACCCGCCTTAGGTTTAGTTATTGAATCGGCCTTTACGCCACTCTCGGCAGCGGGAGGATTTTTAGGGGCAACAGTCGCGCAGGCGATTCAAATCGGTATTGCCCGCGGTGTGTTCTCGAACGAATCTGGATTAGGTAGTGCACCCATTGCCGCCGCTGCCGCTAAGACCAATGAACCCGTTGAGCAAGGTCTCGTCAGCATGACGGGTACTTTCTTCGATACCATTATCATTTGCACTATGACGGGGTTAGTGCTGATTATCACTGGGGTATGGAGTGGTGAGACGGCGGGTGCCGCGATGACGAGTGCTGCTTTTGCTCTGGGAGGTTCAGCGCTTGTGGGTCAGTATTTGGTGACGATTGCGCTAGTGTGTTTTGCGTTTACAACGATTTTGGGCTGGCATTATTATGGTGAACGCTGTTGGTATTACTTAGTCGGTGAGCGCGGGCTACGCATGTATCAAGTGGTGTTTTTGGTGCTGATTGCCGGTGGTGCTTTTATCAAACTGGATGTGATTTGGTTGTTGGCCGATACGGTTAATGGTTTGATGGCGATCCCTAACTTGATCGCCATTGTGGGCTTGAGGCATATCATTATCGCCGAAACCCAAAGTTATTTTGCTCGTATCTTACCTAATCAAACCTTAGAGACGGCTTCTTAGAGACGGCTTATTAGTATTGTTAAAACAATAAATTACTTCACATTATTTTAACTTTGACATTGTCGCCACTAAATTCTTCGTTTACTTTATAAGTGCTATTTTTAAATGCAGTGCTTATAAAATCGGGGGCTTTAGGGCGACACCATGGAAAAAAGTAAACTTCGTACTTTTCGCAGTAGGATTTTATCCCACATAGCCTTGCCTCTCATTTTAATTATGGCGAGTGTCTATGGTGTAAACGCTTGGTTTAGTTATATCTCCTCAGAGAATCGGCTTTACCATAGCCTGACACAAGAGGCGAGTCATTCGGCTTCTCGTCTGCAGTTTCTGCTCGAGCATGCGGAGGCCAACACTCAAGGTCTTGCTGATTTTATTGGTTTTTTGTCAAGTAAAGAAGACATGAATGACACTGAGAGTGTTAAAAGTGTCTTGATGAATCGAGTCAAACGTAATCCTGATTTTTTTGGCTCCGCAGTCGCATTTAAACCGAACACCTTTCCTAATCGCAAGCTCTTTTCTCCCTATGTTTACCGCGACACCAGTGGCAGCGACGATCTCCATTATCTCGATATTGGCGCTGAAGGCTACGACTATACCGATGGCACTTGGGATTGGTGGAGCAAGGCTATCAATCAAGCGAACGGTTATTGGTCAAAGGCATACTTTGATGAGGGGGCGGGAAATATTCTGATGTTGACCTATTCGGCTCCTTTTGGTGCGATAGGTAATTATTTTGGGGTTGCGACGGTTGATTTAGCCTTAGATGGATTGCCAAAACAATTGGGGATTGCACCAAATCGTCTGGTGGTTTTAGACGATCAAGGGCGGCTTATTTATCATGTAGATAAAGAAAAAGTGCTGGCAACGACTTCAGCCCAGTGGCTCGATAAGAATAAAGATAAAAATGCCGATTTTTGGACGTTACAGGATAAAAGGCTTGATGGTCAAGCAAGGTTTGTCGATAACCAAGATGTTGTTTATCTTGCGAGTATTGCGACTGTACCGCATTTAAAGTGGCGTGTGATTGTATTAGCGCCAGAACAAGATTTATTCAACTCCCTGCTTGATGATCTGGCATCTATCATCCTCAATTTAAGCTTATTAACCCTCTTATTATTGCTGACTTGTTATCTGGCGGCGAAACGGTTAACTCGGCCGTTAGAGCTACTCGAGTCGGGTATCTTGTCCTTTGGACAGGGTAAAACTCAGCAGCTTATTGTACCTAAAGGTGCCGTAAGTGAGATTGTGACGCTGAGTAATACCTTCAATCAAATGGCGGAATTACTTGCAGAACGTGAACAAGCCATTCTTGATTCCCGCGGTAATCGCTTTGCGCGCCTAATTGATGGTATGAGTGATAAATCTTTCTATTGTTCCCTCGAACCTAATGGCCAACTCGCCCAGGTTAGTGAGGGGGTAACTAAGGTGCTGGGGATCTCCCCTGATTTGCTCAAGCGCAAATATCAAAGACTCTTCTCGGCTAATCCCCTCAATGAGAAGAACTGGGAATATACCGATTTAGCCTTAAAGGGCCAGAATGTGCCTTCGCATCAAGTGGAAATGCTAGATGAAAAAGGGTATTTAAGAAGGCTCGATGTCTTTATGCAGCCATTATTATCAGATACTGGTGAGTTAATGTCGGTGGAAATGTTATTTACCGATATTACTGAGCAGTTTTCGGCGGCGGCTTGGTCAAATGCCGTGCTTGAGGCTGCGCCTGAGGCCATGTTGATTGTCGACCAACAGGGGTTAATCGTTTTTACTAACAGTCGTTGCCAGCAGCTTTTTGGATTTGATACAGGGGCTATGTTGGGTTTGCAAGTTGAGCAGTTACTACCACAAGAATTGGGTACCCGACATGTTCTTGAGCGACAACAATTCCTTCGCGAAGGCCGCGATAGAGGCATGGCAAATGCGCGTCATGTTCGGGCTTTAAAAGCCGATGGTAATGAATTTATTGCTGAAATAGCGCTGAGTATGCTCCCTGCGGATGCGGATGGACAAAAGCAAGTTGCAGCTTCGATTCGCGATATGACGGATAAAATTGCGGTTGAACTTAAAATTCGGGAGAGTGAGGAGCGTTTTCGTGGATTGGTCTCCAATATCCCTAGCGCCGTATATCGTTTACGTATTGGCGATATTTGGGTAATGGAATATATCAGTGACAATATTGGTGAAATTACGGGATATGCCGCAAGCCAATTTATCAATAATCAGAATCGTACTTATATCTCTTTGATCATCGAGGAAGATCGGGGCTTCTGCCTGCACGAAATGGATAAAGCACTCGCACTTCAAGCTACCTTTGAAGTGGAATATCGTATCCGCCATCGCGATGGCAGTGTGCGCTGGGTGCATGAGAAAGGTAAGGCAAGTTATACCGAAGAGGGCGTTCCACTTTGGTTCGACGGCAGTATTGATGACATCACAGAGAGTAAGTTTGCTATAGGACAGCTAGAGGCTTCGCGCCTGCAATTGACCAATATTACAGAGTCTATTCCTTGTACCGTGTACCAATTGTTGTGGCACTCGCCTACTGATCGCAGATTTACCTTTCTCTCTGGTGCGGCAATGAAAATGCTGGGGCTACATCGTGATGATCTTATTAGTAATTTTGACATCATCGCTGAGCGAATTTTTGATGAAGAAAGGCCGGATGTCGTGCTGGCACTTTCGGGTAAGAGTGAAGATAGGTTTCAATGGATCCGCGAGTTTCGTTATCGCCATCCCAATGGCAGCATACGTTGGATGGAGGCGGGTGCGAGCGGCCATGTAGAAGATGGCGCTATTACTTGGAATGGGTATGTAATGGACATCACCCAACGCAAGAGCATAGAACAAGAGTTAGCCCTCAGTGAAGCGCACTTTAAGGCACTGTTCGATGGTGCGACCATTGGTATCGTCAATGTGGATGTTAAAGGCGTTATCTTAGATTGTAATGACCAATTCTGTGCCGATATGGCGCGGTCACGGGAGAGTTTACGCAATACCGCAATTTTTGAGGTCCTTAGCGCGCAAGATAAGCTTATTGCCAAGGCGCAATTTAAGGAATTGGTCGGTGGCAAAATTGACCATTATCGTGGCGAGAGAAGCTTTATTCGTCCTTCTGGTGCGCCTTTATGGATGACGGTCAATGTGTCGGCACTGTTAGATGCCCAAGGACAATTTGAATCGGCTGTGATCAGCATGGTCGATATGACAGAGCTTAAATTGCTCTCCGATGAACTGTTACTTGCCAAAGAGCAAGCCGATGCCGCCAGTAAAGCCAAAGGTGACTTCTTGGCGAATATGTCCCACGAAATACGCACCCCAATGAACGCCATTATCGGCATGTCGCAGCTGTGCTTGCAGACAGAGCTTGATCAAAAACAGAAAAATTATGTAGAGAAGATTGAGCGGGCATCGCAGTCTCTACTATCAATTATCAATGATATTCTGGATTTCTCTAAGATTGAAGCGGGTAAGCTCGACATAGAATCTGTGCCATTTCAGCTCGACACTATGTTGGAAGATCTCAGCGATATGTTTTCTGAGAAAGCCGCCCACAAACAGATTGAATTATTGTTTGCCGTTGCGCCCAATGTGCCTCGTTATCTGTTAGGGGATTCGCTGCGGTTAGGGCAAGTGTTGATTAATCTGATGAATAACGCCATTAAGTTCACCGAACGGGGTGAGGTGTTATTGTCGCTAAGCTTAGTTGAGCAGCAAGATGATGATGTCGTGCTGCGTTTTAGTGTGCGTGACAGCGGCATAGGCTTAACTGAGCAGCAGCAAGCAAAATTATTTAAATCCTTTACCCAAGCGGATACTTCAACCACCCGTAAATACGGTGGTACAGGCTTAGGCTTGGCTATTTGCAAGCAACTCGTTGAACTCATGGGGGGCAATATTGGTGTCGAAAGTCAATTTGGTCATGGCAGCACCTTCTATTTCACTGTGAAGTTACAAATTTCCGAGGGCCAAAAATTAGTGCTTGAGCAAGAGCTTGAGGGCATGTCTGTGCTGGTGGTAGATGATAACGCGACCGCCAGAGACATAATGCGTACAACGCTCGAAAGTATGGGCTTTAGAGTCGATACGGTTCGTTCAGGTGAAGAAGCAATAAGCCGCTGTTTACTGCAGACCTATGAAGTGGCATTAATCGATTGGAAAATGCCCAATATGGACGGGTTAGAAACCGCCCGTCAGATCCAACTACAGGCTAAGTCTCAGCCTAAGATCTTGATGGTATCCGCCCATGCGAATCATGAATTTATCACTCAAATTGAGCAATTAGCACTGGCGGGGTACATCAGTAAACCCATCAGCGCCTCACGCATGCTCGATGGCATAATGAATGCGATTGGCCGTGAAGGCATATTGCCAGTAAGACGCCGCACTGAAGAGCTGGCTCCGCAGTTATTATTACCACTTCAAGGGAAGCGTATCTTATTAGTGGAAGATAACGAGATGAATCTCGAAGTCGCCAGCGAGTTTTTAGAGCAAGTGGGGATTATTTTATCCATCGCGACCAATGGCCAAATTGCCTTAGATAAGCTATCCCAACAGCATTTCGATTTAGTGTTAATGGACTGCCAAATGCCAGTGATGGATGGTTATCAAGCCACTAAAGCGATAAGGAAAAGGCCTGAGTTGGCAAATTTACCTGTCGTTGCTATGACTGCGAATGCGATGGCTGGTGATAGAGATATGTGTCTTCGGGCTGGGATGAATGACCATATTGCCAAGCCCATAGAAGTGAATGTGCTCTATCAAACCCTATTGAAATACCTCGGATCTTCTTCTGGAATTTCTGCAGCGATAAGGGCGGAAGCCTCAACTCAGTTAACTTCGTCCAGCGCACAGGGGGAAGTCAGCAATGGCGCTGATAAAACGGTATTGCTCAAGTGGCCAGAACACCCTGAGTTGGATATTGATAGAGGTTTGCAACTGGTGCAGCATTCGACGCGTCTTTATCAACGAATCTTTGATCGTTTCGTGAGCAGTCAACGTAATGTGGTGGAGCAGGTTCGCAAAGCCATCGCGGCGAATCAAGTCGAAGATGCGGTGCGTATCGCCCACACCCTTAAAGGCTTAGCGGGTAATTTAAGTTCGGCAAAATTGGTGGAATTAGCACGTTTGCTTGAGTTGCATTTAACAGAGAAAGCGCCTTATGAAGATGAGTTAGTTCAAATTCAACCGCTAGTGGCCTCTATCTGCGATGCGATTGAACAGGCTAAGCCTGTGATAGTGAATCAAGCCGAGCCCCAAGCGGTGGACTTGCTATCAGATGAGGACTTGAGAGCCGCATTACGGGTCTTACGTCAGAATCTAGATGAAGCCGATGCTAGTGCTGTGGCAAAAATTGATGCGTTAAAGCCGAAGGTGAGTAGTGCGATGTGGCAAGCGTTAAGCCCTGCCTTGTCTATGATTAATCAGTACCAGTTTGATGAGGCAATCGACTTAATTGACGATGTGATTACACAGTTAGGATAGAAAGCGGTAGCGCGAATTTATAATGTGTGACATTGAGTGGAGTTGTTAATGGAAAAAGCAACAATATTAGTCGTCGATGACACACCTGAGAATATCGATATTTTGATTGGTATTCTAGGTGATGATTACAAAGTCAAAGTGGCGATCGATGGACCAAGGGCATTAGCGTTAGTGACAAAGTCGCGGCCTGACTTAATTCTGCTCGATGTCATGATGCCAGGTATGAATGGCTATGAAGTCTGCAAGCTGCTAAAGCAAGAGCCGCTGACCAGCCATATTCCGGTGATCTTCGTGACCGCCTTATCTGAAATTGCTGATGAAGCCCAAGGTTTTGCATTGGGCGCGGTGGATTACATTACTAAGCCTGTCAGTGCGCCTGTCGTTAAAGCGCGAGTTAAAACGCATCTTGCGCTCTATGATCAAAAACGTCTACTCGAACAACAAGTTAAAGTTCGTACTCACGAATTAGAAGAAACCCGTTTCGAGATTATCCGTCGTCTTGGCCGTGCTGCTGAATACAAGGACAACGAGACGGGTCTACATGTTGTGCGTATGAGTCATTACGCCCGCATATTAGCGATAAAGCTCGGCTTACCGACGACCTTTTGTGACTTGATTTTTAATGCGGCGCCTATGCACGATATTGGTAAAATCGGTACGCCCGATGCTGTGCTGAAAAAGCCTGGGAAACTTGATGCGCAGGAATGGGAAATTATGCAGCAGCACGCTGCCATAGGTGCAGAGATTATTGGTGAACATAGCGATCCGTTATTGCAAATGGCCCGTCGTATCGCCTTAACTCACCATGAGAAGTGGGATGGTTCAGGTTACCCCAATGGCTTGGTTGGCGAAGAAATCCCCCTTGAAGGGCGTATCACCGCGATTGCGGATGTGTTCGATGCGCTGACTTCGCAACGGCCTTACAAGCAGGCTTGGACGATTGAAGCAACTATGGAGCTATTTGAAAATCAAGCGGGAAAACATTTCGATCCCAAGCTGGTGGAGGAGTTCAAGCAAATCCTGCCAGAAGCAATTGCCATTCGAGATACTTATTTAGAAAATTGATGCTCGAAGTGCATTGACTAAGATAAAGGCGCCATTGGCGCCTTTATTCTGCTTCAATATTTTATACTCATCATATTAAATCAAAGCATTACGCTTCATCTAATGAGTAGGGCAGGGCTTGGATCGTTAAATGTGATTGTTCATCGTCGGCAAAACGCAGCTGAGTATCATTAGGCGTGTCATTAGGAAGTACGGCGGTTAACAAGACTTGATTGCCACGCTGTACAAACTCAATGATTTGACCGCCACGGCGAAAACTGTCTTCCATCGCGATTTCGAGGCCTGATGCTAGGGTGATTTGAAGACTAGTGTGGCCGCGCAAAATATACAGGGCGCGTTTATTACCACCGCGATATTTCATTCGCGCTATGGTTTCTTGTCCCATGTAACAGCCCTTATTGAAGCTGATACCGTTAACCGCTTGTAGATTACACATCTGCGGTACGTACTGGCTGGCATGGCTGGCGGCAAGGTTGGGGTAACCTGCTGCAATCTCTAACGCTTGCCATGCACTGGCGTCAAATACACTCAGTTCCGATTGCGCAACTAAAGCCGCTGCGGCATCTGGTGTTAATACTAAAATAAAACGTTCAGCGTCTTTTAAAATCGCACCATTTTCAATGAGTGTGAGCTCTTGCTGAATGTCACCAAAATGTTTGTTCACGAATTGGCTTGCCTGTTCACCGGCAACGCCGAGCAGAGTCCACTCAGCGGATGCATTGCTTAAGGTGGCTTTACTAAACACGGCATATTTTTGTAACTGGGGTAAATCGACTTCGATGGCATCCTTTGGCATCAACATAAAGAGTGCATCTTGAATGGCAAAGGTTCTGAAACTGGCCAGCATTTTACCTTTAGGATCGCAATGCGCGCCCCAGCGCCATTGATCCGTGGCTAATGAGCTGATATCTGTGGTCACTTGGCCATGGATAAAACTGCGGCCTTGTTCTCCAACGACTTTGATGAGGCCTAAATGAGATAAGTTGGCAAGCATAAGTGGAGGCAAGGTAGCGTCCAGATCCCAATGGGGCGTAGAAACTGAAATAGTCATAGCGAGATCCTGAAAATGAAGACGATGTGAGAGGCTAGATTGTAACGGAATTCCAGTTGGCTCAAAAGCATAAGGCGCACATATCTGTGAATGATCTGTGCGCCTTATTATGTGTGCTTTAGTCGATAGGCTTAAAGCGAGTGGAGTTTAAAGTTTAAAACAGCACGCGGGTACGCAATGTACCTTCAATGGCTTTAAGTTCAACTAAGGCTTCTTCCGCTTGAGTTGTGTCGACTTCCATCACGACATAACCAATTTCTGCGGTGGTCTGCAAATATTGGGCGGCGATGTTGATGCCTTTTTCCGAGAAGGCTTGGTTGATCTTGATCAACACGCCCGGACGGTTTTGGTGAATATGCAGCAAGCGCGAGGTGCCTTTATGCGTTGGTAATGACACTTCAGGGAAGTTAACCGCAGAAACGGTTGAGCCGTTGTCTGAGTATTTAGCGAGCTTACCCGCGACTTCAATACCAATGTTTTCTTGGGCTTCTGCAGTACTCCCACCCACATGCGGTGTCAGCAATACGTTATCAAGACCTCGAAGTGGGCTGATAAATTCATCGTCATTCGATTGTGGCTCAACCGGGAACACATCAATCGCCGCGCCAGCGAGGTGACGCTCTTTCAAGGCGACCGTTAAGGCCTCGATATCGACTACAGTACCGCGTGATGCGTTGATAAAGATGCTGCCCTTTTTCATTGCTGCAAACTCGGCAGCGCCTATCATGTCTTTTGTTTGTGGAGTTTCAGGGACATGTAAGCTTACTACATCAGCTTGTGCTAATAGGAGTTCCAACGAATGGACTTGTTGTGCGTTACCTAGTGGCAGTTTGTCTTCGATATCGAAGAACACGACGCGCATACCTAAGGTTTCCGCCAGAATGCCAAGCTGAGTACCAATATGGCCGTAACCAATCACACCTAAGGTTTTACCACGCACTTCATAGCTGCCCGCTGCGGTTTTCATCCAGCCGCCACGGTGAGCGATAGCGTTGCGTTCAGGGATACCCCGCATCAACATAATGATCTCGCCAATCACGAGTTCTGCAACACTGCGCGTGTTTGAGAAGGGTGCGTTAAATACTGGGATACCAAGGGATTCGGCGGTGGCAAGGTCAACTTGGTTGGTTCCAATACAGAAACATCCAATCGCGATTAACTTCTCGGCACGTTTCAGCACCTCAGCAGTTAATTGGGTACGCGAACGAAGTCCCACAAAATGCGCATCTTTAATGGACTCAAGTAAGGCTTCATCGCTTAAGGAAGCTTTGTGGTATTCGATATTGGTGTATCCCGCACGTTCAAATACATCGACCGCAGATTGGTGGACGCCTTCCAACAGCAGGATCTTGATCTTATCCTTGTCCAGCGAATGTTTCGCCATGATATGGGTACCCTCTAATTAATAGAAATGTTTCTTATGATATGCTCACAACCTTCACCCACCAAAGTAGCACTTTTTTTACTCAGTGTGGAGGGCTAGATGGCTAAAGTTAATATTCTAAATTTAGAACAATATCGCATAAGAGGAAGAAACATTGAATAACAAAATCGCATGGTGCGGTATTTACCTCTCAGTTTTGGTGTGGTCGGCGATAAAACCCGCAGATCCTTTTACATGGTGGCTCGAAGCCTTACCTGCATTGATTGCTGTACCGATTTTATTCTTTACTCGTAAACGTTTTCCACTAACACCTTTAGTATATTTTCTCGTCTTAATACACTGCTGTGTGTTGTTTGTCGGCGCTCATTATACTTACGCTGAAGTGCCATTATTCGACACGATTGCCGATTGGATGGGTTCAGAACGTAATAATTACGATAAAGTGGGTCATTTTGCGCAAGGTTTTATCCCAGCCATGCTCGCCCGTGAAATTATGTTGCGTAATCAAGCTGTTAAACCTGGGGCTTGGTGTGCGTTTCTTGCCACTTGTTTTGTACTCGCTTTTTCGGCGTTTTATGAACTGATCGAATGGTGGGTTGCCGTGGCAACTGGCGAAGGGGCTGAAGCCTTTTTAGGGACTCAAGGCTATGTATGGGATACCCAATCTGACATGTTTCTTGCCCTCATTGGTGCAATTGTCGCGTTAGCTTTACTGTCTCGTTTTCAAGATAAACAAATCGCGAGACTCAAGCAGAGGATTTAGCGGCTAAAAGTGGGTGATGCTCTCTGTTCGAGTTGTAAGACTTTCTTCCCTGAAATGTATGGTGTGAGTGTGGTGACATTGAGTTGTCATACTTTAGTGTTGTTATTGTGTTTTCTTTGTGTTGCAACTTTGGATTGATAACGTCATAGTTGGAAAGTATTAGGTGCTGGGCGTTGGCCAAGTAAAACGGTATTTTTGACTGTTATTCCATTTTATTGTGGTGAGTTAGTCGAACCTACTAGCATTAAACAGGGAATAGTACATTTGGGTGATGTTTTTCAATCGTTAACTAGTCAGAATCAACTAGGTTAATGGAATGTTGAAAAATCTAACTAAAAAGACGAGTCAAACATACCATTTTGCAATAGAGAATACTTTTCAGGGAGGAGAGTCATTGAGCACAATTAATGAATTGGTTTTTTTACACCAAATGGCCGCGCCATGTCATTTAGCGTTACTCGCTGAATCCATAGGTTTGAAAACGCGTATAGTAAAGCATGCGGCTGAACTGGATTTAGACAAGAGTCGCCGTAGTTTTTATCTGATCACCCAAAAAGGTTCAGCATTAGATAACAAAGGGATACCTCTGTTAGCTTCGCGATTAGTGTCACATTTTCCTGTGGCGCTGTATCAAGTTGAGCGAGACTCCTTAGACCAAGAATCTGCAATGTTACTCGGCATTCGAGGTATTTTATTTGCCGATCAACGTATGGATCTGATGTTAACGGGTTTACGTAAAATGGTGGCAGAGGAACTTTGGTACGATAGAACTTTGCTAAGCAAAATGTTCCGCCGTGTCGTACAAAAGTTAGAAGGTAATAATGA
Organism: Shewanella sp. NKUCC06_TVS; assembly: GCF_019345515.1. NCBI lineage: Bacteria > Pseudomonadati > Pseudomonadota > Gammaproteobacteria > Alteromonadales > Shewanellaceae > Shewanella > Shewanella sp. NKUCC06_TVS. The sequence goes on from NZ_JAHKQX010000027.1 coordinate 27,252, forward strand.
GATGCCCTCTGATACTGTGGCTATGCTGCAGATGCTGACATCCCGTGAACGCACTATCATTCAATTCGTATCGAGTGGTGCGAGGAATAAAGAAATCGCTCATAGGTTATGTATCAGCGAACATACAGTGAAGGCGCATATTTCTTCTATTTTCCGCAAGACCCAGTCTCGTAATCGGGTTGAGCTTTTACGTTGGGCGCAAACCTATCAAACTCACTTTGAGCTGTGCAGTTAGTCAGTTAAAGATATTGGTCGTTAGCTTATCGCTTTGAGTGGTTAATGTTAATGATTGCTGGCATATCAACATAGAAAAGCGGGAATGTTTATTTAAACATTCCCGCTTTTTGTTTAACACCCTTTTTATAAACCACCACTAAAGAGTTTAGCTGTGGTGGTTTAACAGTATTGACTAGTATTGCACTACAGTGGCAACGTTCATATTGCCTGATTGGTTCACGTTGATGCTGTTGTTAGTGCCTGCTTGAGAACCTAACACTAAGTTGTCATTACCCGTTTGAGTGATTGACAGGCTGTTATTGTCACCGCGAACACCAAATGAATTTGACGCAAATGAAGTGTCGTTATCGCCGCCTACCCAGTTACCGTTACCTGATTGAGTAATTTGCGCGGTGTTTTCATCACCTTCAATAATCAGGTCAATAACGTTAAGATCGCCACTTTGAAGTGCGCTGACATCGGCATTGTTGTTGCCAGCAACAGAAATCAATGTTTCGTTCTCAGCGCCATCTTGCTCAACATCAACTTCGTTATCGCTACCCACGGCATCTACATAAGCAAAGTTCTCATCACCTTCTTGGCTAACTTCAATACTGTTATCTTCACCATCAGCGAAGGCAATGATTTCGTTGTTATCGCCTTTAGAAGATAAATCGAAGTCGTTATCTGTGCCGTATGCACCAAAGGTCGCGAAGTTCGCATCGCCTTTTTGTTTCAAGTCAACATCGTTGCTATCGCCCCATACTTGGAACTCCGCACCGTTGACATCGCCTTTTTGAGTGATAGTAATATCGTTATCATCACCTTGGATATCGGCCACTAAAGTATCACCGATAGTGTTGCCGCTGCCATTTTGGGTAATATCGACACTGTTGTCATCACCCGTAGTCATCGCAAGATAAGCCGTGTTGCCGTTACCTTTTTGATCCATTGAAATATCGTTTTTGCTGCCCGCCAGTGCGTAAACGAAGCCTACATGGTTATCACCCTTTTGGACCATGTCTACTTTGTTGTTGTCGCCTGCAATACCCTTAGCCGCGCCAAAGTTGTTGTTACCCGCTTGATTAACAGAAACGTCGTTGTTGTTACCCACGTTAGCGGTTAAGTCGAGAGCGATTAAACCTGCTTGGTTGTTGTCACCGATTTGTGTGATTTTACCGTCGTTGTTGCTGCCTTCAACGCGAAAAACTGCAAAGTTTGCGTCGCCTTCTTGCTCAACAAACACGCTGTTTTCAGCGCCAGTGATTTCAACTTGGCTTTCGTTGACTTCGCCTAATTGGTTAACGAATACCGTGTTATCGTTGCCAGTAACATCGCTACTGCTTTGGTTAAAGAAACCATCTTGCGACACATTTACATTGTTGTTGTCACCTACAACATTTGCACTTGCCACATGCCAGTCAACTTGTTGCGTTATTTGGACCTTGTTATCATCACCCGTTGAATTAATAGCCGCTTCATGCCACACACCGTCTTGGATGACAGTTGCGGTTTGATCTGTACCTGTTTGCACAACCGCAGCAGCGTTAAGGCCACCCGTTTGTGAGACTAAAGTGTCTTGGGCTTGGCCTGACTGTACTACGCTAATTTCACTCACTGTACTGGCAGCAAAAGCTTGACCGCTTAAACCTGTTGCAATGGCCAAAGCAATAAGTGATTTTTTAGCTTGTGATTTCATGTGACGCTCCCTGTTTAATATTGAGTTATTGAGATTGCAGCACCATCCGCAATCTGTTGAATCGAAAAGTTGCCGCTTCCTAGTTGGTTCAGTTGCACGAGATTGTCATTGCCAATTTGTGTCACTGAAGCCGTATTTTGACTGCCGACTTGCAGTAGTTGGACTTCATTGTTTGAACCAATCTGTGTGATTAGCGCATCGTTATCATTGCCCACTTGTGTTACATCGGCCTTGTTATCGCTGCCTGACTGGAACAGTAATCCTTGGTTGGCAGTGCCTTGTTGAACCAGCTCGATAAGGTTATCGCGACCGGAACGTTCCAGTAATGCCTGAAGGGTTACGGGTAACTCGTTGACATTCAGCTCTTGTGCTGAAGTCATACAACTACAGAGCAAGATCAGCGGCACCAAAAAGCGTATAGAGGTATTTGGCACGGGTGACTCCTTGCATCAAATATCTTGGGCTGCTTAAAGCAACTTGCATCCCAAATTCAGACCTGAAGATACGAGTCCCGTTAATATGTCGCAATTGGCCAAACGGGTATTTATTCTAGAAAGGATTAACAGAAGGTAAATGATAGCTGTATTTATATCGTGTTGATTAAATAGATTTTATATGTTTATTGACGTGTTTTTATTTAAGGGGTCTAGCCTAGTTGTCCTAGTAGTTAAGTCGTATTTGTTGTGAAGAGAGTATTTGATTTTTAAACAATGTAATAACAAGTGAAGGGAAATACATCGACTATCGCGTTTGCATTTTCTTGATAAAAAAGCACGCGTTTGTGCCAGCGAGAAACTGCTGAGGAGTTTAATTAACTGTAGCAACCTATGTCATTTACCCTGTTTGTAACAACAGGCTTCTTGTCCTTGCAGTAATGAATCCTAGGTTAAACAAAGGGACATTGCTGTGAGCGGAAGATTAACCATTATTATGATTAAATTCCTTAATGAGGTAGAGAGAAGATTAATACTACTGTTTTATGCGAGATCAGTGCTTTTCTGGTTTTTTTAACTCTTCATGGAATGCTTCGGTACTGATTTGGCTTTTACGGTCTTCCAGTTGTTGCATCGCACTGTTATTACTCACAGTTAACGCATTGAAGCGAGTATTGATATCGTCCATTTCGTTAATGTATTCAGGATCGGTTTTCTCTTTATTTTGCCAATAACGTTTACGTTCTAATTTCTGCAATTCACTGGCGCGCAGAATTTCAAAATAGCTATTTTCCTGCTTAAGACGATATATCTCGCCGTCGAGTAACTGCAATAATTTTTCTTTAGAAATGGTTCGACTATTCAGTAGAGTGTGTAAGGGATCGACAGGAATGTCTCTTTTATCAGAGTCTACTTCAGTCGTTATCCCTAACTGGTATTCGATTTTATGTTGGCTAAATTCCTGCGGGCAAGCGGTTTGGCTAAAGACAATTTTGTCATCTTTACGGCATTTATAAATGGTATTTGCCTGTATTGCAGTGGGCAAAATAACACAAATTAGGGTGAGTATCAGTCTTGCCATGAGGCCACAAATCCTTTGTACACTTGCATAGCTATTATGATTTAATTGTTTGATTAAGCATGATAAATAGTGATTATGACGTTTATATTATTATGCCTTTTTAACCGTTTATTGTTAGGTCGACGGGCTGTTAAGCCCAATAAATTAAAGGATTAGCCATGCATCATTAGAAGGTCAAATTCACTCGTCAATGTCTGCCGCTAATCATTTACCTTAAATTAACATCTGCATCATACTATGGCGTAAATTTAGGGATAAAACCAGTTTTTTGACGCTTCAAATTTTTGGCGCTTGGATTGATTCTAAAGAAGAAAATAGCTTCTGGTCGGTCATTAGGTAAATAAAAAGGAGCGACTGCTCCTTTTTATTTATTGATAACGCTTAAGAGATTAGCGATCGAACCTTAAGTTGTCGATAAGTCGCGCTTTACCTATATAGGCGGCGGCCAAAATGACTAAGGTTTGGTCTTGGCTCTGCGCTTTCTCAAGCGTGTGGGCATGACGAATTTCCAGATAATCCGGCGTAAAGCCCGCCGCCACTAAACTGATTTTCGCTTGCTCGGTGACAGCATCAACACTCTGACCTTGTTTGATCCCTGCAGCCATAGCATCTATCGCCTGTTTTAATGCTGGTGCAGCGGCTTTTTCTGCGGCGGTGAGATAACCATTGCGCGAACTCATGGCTAAACCTGAGTCCTCACGTATGGTATCAACACCGATAATCTCAATCGGTAATGACAAGTCTTCAACCATAGTTTCAATGACTAATAGCTGTTGATAGTCTTTATTGCCAAAGAGTGCCACATCGGGCTGTACTATGTTGAATAGTTTACAGACGATTGTCGCAACGCCTCGAAAATGCCCCGGACGGCTAGCGCCGCAGAGCAGATCTGAAATACCTGGCACTTCAACATAGGTTTGTTGCGCTAAGCCCTTGGGATACATCACGGCTGGCGTTGGGGTAAACAGCAACTCAGCGCCAGCAGCCGTGAGGGCTTCACTGTCGGCGGCGAGTGTGCGTGGGTAGGCATCGAGATCTTCGTTCTGGCCAAACTGCATTGGATTGACGAAAATCGATACCACCACATGATCACAACGTTTAGCCGCTTCTTTCACTAAGGTGATGTGTCCCCGATGGAGATTGCCCATGGTCGGCACGAAGGCGACAGTTTCGCCCTTGGCACGCCATGCACGCACTTGAGTGCGAATATCATCAATATGGGCGCTAGTGATCATTGAGCCTTACCTTGCATAAATCTGTTATTTGTTAAAAGTGTGTTCTTCGCCAGGAAAGGTTCCTTGGGCAACTTCGTCGATATAAGCACGTACCGCAGAACGAATTTCACCGGTTTGTTTTAGGTAGTTTTTCGAGAAACGTGGAATGTAACCACTTGAAATACCTAACACATCATGCATCACCAAGATTTGGCCATCGGTCGATGCGCCTGCGCCAATTCCAATGACTGGAATCGTTAAGGCTTGAGTGATCGCCGCAGCGAGAGGCGCAGGGATACATTCCACTACGAGTAGTTGAGCCCCTGCAGCTTCTAAAGCCTTAGCTTCGTCGAGGATGCGCTGGGCATTTTCGGCATCGCGGCCTTGCACTTTAAAACCACCAAATACATGAACCGACTGAGGCGTTAAGCCTAAGTGAGCACACACGGGAATACCGCGTTCCGTGAGCTTAGTGACGGTTTCGAGTAACCAGTGTCCGCCTTCGACTTTGACCATGTTCGCGCCAGCTTGCATTAACTCAGTGGCGTTGACCATGGCTTGTTCTGGTGTGGCGTAACTCATAAAGGGCATATCGGCGATCAGCAGGGCACGTTCGATACCGCGACGAACACAGCGAGTATGGTAAGCGATTTCTGCAGTAGCGACGGGCAGGGTATCGTCATGGCCTTGGAGAACCATTCCCAAAGAATCGCCGACCAGCAGCACATCGACACCTTCGCTATCGAACGCGCTGGCAAAACTGGCATCATAGGCTGTCAGTGCCGTGAATTTTCTACCTTCCTGTTTGTATTTCAACAGGGTTGAGCTAGTAATTTTAGACATATGGATGATCTTCAAACCAAATAGAAGTGGTGTTATAAGCTAACTGAGGACGGACTTCAATGATCAATGCCCAGTTGTTGTAACTCGGCCAACATTTTTGTATCGATAAGACTGTCGATGGCAGTGTTGCAAGGCAGAATCAGATCCGGTGCAATTGCGGCTAAAGGCACGAGCACAAAGCTGCGCGTTTTCATGCCGTAGTGGGGCACTTTGAGTCTAGGAATGTCAATGTTCTCATTACCATACAAGAGTAAATCGAGATCTAAGGTTCTCGGCCCCCAACGCTCTAGGCGGACTCGTCCTTGGGTGTTTTCAATATGCTGCAGTGCATCGAGTAAGGCTAATGGCGCAAGATCAGTATCGAAACTCGCCACCGCGTTAATATAATTGGGTTGCACGACATCGCCCATGGGCGTCGAATGGTAATAGGGAGAAACGACGAGACTATTGCCTAAGGCTAAGGCGGACAATGCCATCACGGCATTGTCCAATTGCGCCTTGGGATCTTTAAGATTTGCGCCTAATGCGACGTAGACGCGGGGCATTATTCAGCCGTTTTAACTTTAGGTGTACCACTCGCTTTAGGTGCGCTCGTCGGCGCTGAACCATCGGCATTCGGTGTACGAGGACGGCGACGACGTTGGGTGGCATTACGGTTGCGGTTTGGCGATTTACTGCCGCTACGCGCTATAGCTAAACGTTCTGTTTCATCGGCTTCGACAAATTGTTGCCACCAAGCGGCACTTTTAGCGACATTACCCGCTTCGACTTCGCCCCTGAGTAAGAGTAAATCGTATGCGGCTCTAAACTTAGGGTGTTCCATTAGTTTAAAGGCGCGAGTGCCTTGGCTACGATCAAAGCGTAACTGTAACTGCCAAATGTCTTTTGCTGGCGTACTAAAACGGCGTGGAATACTAATGGTTTGGCATTGCTGCTCCATCACATCGCCCATGGCGGCAAAGAAGGCATCATATAACGTCAGGCCACTTTCAACGGCAATATCTTCGGCGCGTTGACGCAGTGGATACCAGAGAAGCGCAGCATAGAAGAATGAAGGTGTCACCGGCTTATCTTCGTTAACTCTTTGATCTGTGCTCTTCATGATGGCTTGCACCATTTTCATGGTCGTGCCTTTAGGATCATCTTTTAGCAGAGCGGCCACTTGCGGAAACAGCGGCGCGAATAGCTTGTATTCTTGCATCAGTTCGAAGTTGGCTAAGGCTTTGCCTGCAAAGAAGAGTTTTAACACTTCTTCGTACATACGTGCTGCCGGAATATCTTTTAGCAGCGGCGCTAATTGTTTAATCGGCGCGGCTGTGACGGTTTCGATACCCATGTTGAGTTTAGTGGCGAAACGCACTGCCCTTAACATACGCACCGGATCTTCACGGTAACGGGTTTCTGGATCGCCAATTAATCTTAGGGTGCCCGCTTTGAGATCGGCCATACCGCCGCCATAGCTGCGAATCGAGTAATCGCTGATATCGTAATAGAGGGCATTGACGGTAAAGTCGCGGCGCTCGGCATCTTCATCGATTTCGCCATAGACGTTATCGCGCAGCAAACGCCCTTCGGCATTGGCTTTAGAGACTTTCTCATTACTTTCGCCATGGTGACCACGGAAGGTGGCGACTTCAATCACATCGCGACCGAAAACAATGTGCGCTAAGCGGAAACGGCGACCGACAACACGGCAATTACGGAATAATTTTTTGATTTCTTCCGGTGTTGCATTGGTCACTATGTCGAAATCTTTCGGTTCAATCCCTAAGAGTAAATCGCGTACACCGCCGCCGACTAAATAGGCTTTAAAGCCAGATTTATTCAGTCTGTATAATACCTTAAGGGCATTCTCGCTGATTTGTTTGCGCGAGATGGTATGGGCATCTCTTGGTACTAACTCTAAACTCAAAGCACCGGAACTTTGTTCAGGTGTTGTTGGTTCAATCTGAGCTGGAGTCGGAGCGGTCGTTTTAGGCGCGTCTTCAAATAGCTGTTTGCAGAATTGGCTGATACGGCGAAAAATGGGACACCTCGAAATATGATCTGTTATTTGATTAAAAATCTGGCGGCTATCATATACCAAATGCGGCCTAATGAGTATATCAGGGCTCGATCAGTATCTCAGATTGTTGCGGTATAGTGGATAATTGAAACTGATCCACGGCTTGAGCGAGCATTTGCGCCACAGAGCCATGGGTCTCAACGGGTTGTTGGCCTAAAAATGCCAGCGCCGCATTGAGGCTCGCCTGTGGATTAAGTGTATCAATTGCCTGTGCATGATTCTGTTTTGAGAGCTTAAAGCCTTTACTTATGCAGGCGAGTGGCAAGTGCAGCCATTGCGGTGCGGCTAAACCAAAACTTTGATACAAACTCAGTTGGCGACAACTGGCCTCGATTAAGTCGCAGCCTCGCACCACTTCGGTGACCCCTTGATAAGCATCGTCGAGTACCACGGCTAGTTGATAGGCGTACAGACCATCACTGCGTTTGATGATGAAATCCTCTGCGGCAAAATGGCTATCAACGCAAATATAGCCCATTAGATTGTCATCAAATTCTTGCACTTGCGCCGTGTTGACGATTCGCACCGCACCCGACCTAACAAGATTTGCAGACTGGGTTTGTGGCAATCGGTGGCAGCGGCCATCGTAGACGCCGCCCATGGCTTGAATTTGCTTGCGACTACATTGGCAGAAATAGGCTTTATCTTGGGCGAGCAGCGAGTCAATTTGCGCTTGATAAGCTGCTGTGCGCTGGCTTTGATACAGAGGCACATCATCCCACTCAAATCCATAGGCTTCTAAGGTGCGTAAGATATCATCGGCGGCGCCTTTGACTTCCCGCGGTGGGTCTATATCTTCGATGCGGATCAGCCATTTACCCTGTAGCGAGCGGGCGCGCAGATAGCTGCCAAGGGCGGCGATAAGCGAGCCAAAGTGCAAGGCACCCGAAGGCGAAGGCGCAAAGCGGCCGACATAGGGCTGGCTGGATAAATCGGAATGTAATGGCTTTGACATAACAACTAGATGGCGTTTTAAAGTCGCGACGGTAAAAGTGGATGTATTTTAGAGGGATGCTAAGAGAAAAGCGAATCGGGGTAAATTGGAGTGAGCTTGGCTTAAGCTCGTCGAGTTTACGAGTTGTTAGAAACAAATAGGCGGGGAAATCCCCGCCCAGTATGCTTGATTAACCAGCCATTTGTTTCTCTTTGATCTCTGCAAGCGTTTTACAGTCGATGCATTGATCGGCTGTTGGACGCGCTTCGAGACGGCGGATGCCGATTTCGATACCGCAAGAATCACAGAAGCCGAAATCGTCTTCTTCAATTTTTTGCAGTGTTTTTTCGATTTTTTTGATCAGCTTACGTTCTCTATCGCGAGCACGAAGTTCGAGGCTGAACTCTTCTTCTTGTGCTGCACGGTCAACAGGATCGGGAAAGTTTGCGGCTTCGTCCTGCATGTGGCTAAGAGTACGGTCGACCTCTTCACGCAACTGATTGCGCCAAGCTTCAAGAATTGTCTTGAAGTGACCCAGTTGCTTAGCGTTCATATACTCCTCACCCGGCTTTTCCTGGTAAGGATTTACACCTGCGATAGCGAGTACGCCAAGTTTTTTGGTGCCTTCAGGCATAACGCATCTCCTGTAATCATTTGCGTTTGTAGGGCGTCCTTAAGAACGGCCGCTATCTATAGCAGAATCTTCACATCGAGGCAAACTTTTCATTCTGCTTTGATTGAATTTTTTGACTATGTTCGCTAATTCAAATGAAATCAAATTTAACTCAGCCTTAACATCATACTCGTACATCGCAGGCTTGGGCTAGGTGAATCTCAGTCGGGGAGATTTTACAGCGATAGGCTAGCACTTCAACGCCGGCTAACACAGCCATTTTCAGTAACTTAGCATATTCAGGGTCGATATGTGCTGCGGGGGCAACACTGAATATTTCACTATGCTGCACCACAAATAGCAATACGGCTCGATGGCCTTGACTCACCATGTGCATCAATTCACGTAAATGTTTTTGACCGCGTAGGCTCACAGCATCGGGAAAATAACCTTTGCCATCTTCGAGCAAAGTACAACTTTTGACTTCTATATAACAGGCGGGTTTTTGAGCACCCTGTAGCAGGATATCGATGCGACTATTTTCATCACCGTATTTGACTTCACGGCTGAGGCTATCATAACCCGTGAGTTCCTTGATGATACCTTTATTGATGGCTTCTTCGGCTAAGGTGTTCGCCTGACCCGAGTGGATACCGATTAAGCCTGCATCTGGCGTGGTCATCAGTTCCCACGTATGGGCATATTTACGTTTAGGGTTATCAGAGGTAGAAAACCACACTGTTTCACCGGGATACAGGCAATTACGCATAGAACCCGTATTGGGGCAATGTAGGGTGATCTCACTGCCATCGCTTAGCTGCACATCGGCCAGAAAACGCTTATAGCGGCGCAATAAAATGCCCTGTTGTAGTGGCGGTGTAAATTCCATCGATAGACCTATCTCGGCTGTTCAAGGTCGCAAAGCCTAGCAAATTTCGCAAATGTTTACAGATTTTACCTGAGTTACTTCAGCCAATCGCTTTGCGTCATCGCCTGCTAGCAGTAAACTGCCGCCATAAAGTTTGTTCTGATTGCTGATTGATTGTTCTAAAACGAATCGAAAAATAAGGATCCCTAATGAGTGAACTAAAAGTAACTGAATTAATGAAAGTGCAATTAACCAAAGAAGCGCCGGCCGCCCACTGGGGCAAAGCTGATGTGACTTATACTGCCGACGGTGCGCAAATTCATTTAGCGGGTGGCGATGAGCTGCGTCAAATTCAAATGGCGGCCCGTAAACTGCGCAGCCAAGGCATTAGTAGCGTGGTATTGGCCGGACAGCTTTGGGATCTGAATAGCCAGTGGGTGTTTGCCCAAGGTTTCGCGACGGCAAAACCAGGTTATCAAATCCATTGGTGTGGTGATGAAGCTGTGCAAGCCGAATTGCAACGCCGACTCGATGTGGCAACCTTTGCCCGTCAACTGATCAACGATACGCCTGAAAACCTGTCGCCAGTGAAGCTTGCCCAACAAGCAGCAAAATGGTTGGCTGACGTTGGTGGCGACAAGGTGAGTTATCGGATTATCGAAGGCGAAGCGCTGCTTGAAGAACAGTGGATTGGTATCCATGCTGTGGGTCGCGGCAGTGAGCGTCCACCAGCAATGTTAGAGTTAGACTTCAACCCATTAGCCGCCGATGCACCCGTGTCTGTGGCGCTTGTGGGTAAAGGGATTACCTTTGATTCTGGCGGCTACAGCATCAAAGCTTCTGAAGGCATGTTAGGCATGAAATGCGACATGGGCGGCGCGGCGACTGTGACTGCTGCACTTGGTTTAGCGATCAAGTCTGGCCTCAACAAACGCGTTAAACTCTTCTTATGTTGTGCTGAAAACTTGATCAGCGGTCGCGCCTATAAGTTAGGTGACATTCTGACCTACAAAAATGGTGTAACAGTTGAAGTGGTGAACACAGATGCGGAAGGGCGCTTAGTGTTGGCCGATGGCCTACAAGCTGCTTCTGCTACAGGCGCACCTTTTATTATCGATGCAGCGACCCTTACAGGCGCCGCTGTGATGGCGGTGGGTTCTAACTACAACGCGATTTTCTCGCCACAGGCGGATGTGTTGCAACTGGCCCAGCAAAAAGCCACTAGCGTTGCCGAGCGCGTATGGCCGCTGCCGCTGGATCCTTGGCACAAAGAAATGTGTCCATCTGCCTATGCTGACACCGCAAACAGCCGCGCAATGAAAGGCGGTGGTGCAGGTGGTGCTTCTAATGCCGCTGGTTTCTTATGGCGTTTCGTGTCACCCGAAGCTAAATGGTTACACGTTGATTTAGCGGGCGCTTTTGAAGATTCAGCTTCTGCCATGTGGGGCGCGGGTGCAACGACCCACGGCGTATTGACTATTAGTGAATTGATTAAAGGCTAAGCCTAGATTTAAGTCTAGCGCTAAGACTAAGTCAGATATATTAGCTAAGATCCATTAAGGTTCTGTAGCTTTGATTAAACCGCCTACGGGCGGTTTTTTATTGGTTGAAAGATTAGAACACTCGTTTACTTGGCGTTTTAGCGGCTTCATGGCATGTTATGGCTGAGCATTTTTAATCGGGAAACATGATGATAACTATACGAAAAGCGACGAAAGCGGATGCTCAGGCCTGCTGGGATATCCGCAATGCGGCCATCAATAAAGGTTGCGCCGGATTTTATGATGCGGGCGATCTGGTGATTTGGACCGAGGGCGAACTGACCGAGCAATTTAGTCGTATCGTCGATGCACATTTTTATGTGGCAGAGTTGTCCTCTAACGAGTCGCAGCTTAAGACTGTGGTCGGCACTGCCATGTTGGATGAACCCTATGCTCAGTTAGAAGCCTTGTTTGTTTCCCCCGATGCTATGGGGTTAGGTGTTGGCAAGGTATTGCTACAATTTATTGAAACTATGGCTTTTAATCAGGGGATTGCCCAGCTCAGATTGGAGTCAACTTTAAATGCGGTGGATTTCTATCGCCACTGTGGTTTTGGTGGTGAAGGTTTAGAGGAGGAATCTATCTACTGCTCGCCCAGAGGAATAGCCTTAGAGTGTATGGTGATGTATAAAAATCTAGGGCGGTCTTTGGCCTGCTAGGGCGCAGTAAAAAACGCTGCTGCTAGAATCTAGGGCGTTGCTTTGCAACTGCTAGAACGCCGCGTTGCGGCTACGGATAACGGCACGCAGCAAACTGCTACAGAACGTCACTTTTTGACTTACGATTTATGCAACGGACTTTGCTCTTACGGTGAGCGCAGCGTTCTGTGAGTGAGTTTACGAATGTTCTATTTTCCTAGAATCTAAAGCCTAGAACCTATTTTCTGAGATGTTGTTGACATACTCAAGGAAATCGACAGAGCAAGTATGAATGTGGAATTAACTCTGAAGATTTAGAGTTTAAGCTAAGGTTGCTGACATATTCGAGGGAATCAACAGATCAAGCATAGATGTGGAATTCATTCTTCATATAAGGTTGCTGACATACTCAAGGAAATCAACAGATCAAGTATGGATGTGGAATTAACTCTGAAGACTTAAAGTTACGTTAAAAAGGTTGCTGACATACTTAAGGAAATCGACAGATCAAGTATGGATGTGGAATTAACTCTGAAGACTTAAAGTTACGTTAACAGGTTGCTGACATACTCAAGGGAATCAAGAGATCAAGCATGGATGCGGAATTAACTTATATAGTTTCGTTAAAAAGGTTGCTGACATACTCAAGGAAATCAACAGATCAAGATGGGGGAATTAACTCCCAAGAGTATGCCAACTATCGTTCTTTCGCCTGAAATCCCGATGCCGACAAGATTAGCGCTAGTGGCTTAAATAAAACTTAATCCATTGCAAAAAAAGACTTTATTTCCTTAGCCTTTAGTCAAAATTGCCCACAAATCCTCAAGGTTTCAGTTCGCCTCTGGAGTATTAAGTTGTTGACGTTTTTCCATCAAATCTTTAATCAAAGGCGTGAGGATCAGCTCCATCGCCAGCGACATTTTGCCGCCGGGGACGACGAGTGTGTTGACCCGTGACATAAATGAACCTTGGATCATATTGAGGTAATAGGGGAAGTCGACATTATTGATACCGCGGAAGCGGATCACCACAAAGCTCTCGTCTAAGCTCGGAATATCTTTGGCACTAAATGGGTTAGAGGTATCGACCGTCGGTACTCGCTGAAAGTTAATGTGAGTACGGGAGAACTGTGGCGTCATGTGCTTAATATAGTCGTCCATACTGCGCACAATTGATCCCATGACTTTTTCACGGCTGTGGCCACGCTCCGAAGTATCGCGGATAATTTTTTGGATCCACTCTAAGTTGACTATGGGGACCATGCCGATCAGCAAGTCCACATGCTGGGCGACATTGGCATCACCAGTAACTACGCCGCCATGTAAGCCTTCGTAGTAGAGCATATCGGTATTTTCAGGTAGTGGTCGCCATTGAGTAAAAGTGCCGGGCATCTGGTTAAAAGGCACTGCCTCATCGAAGGTGTGTAAATAGCTGCGGGTTTCACCTTGGCCTGTGGTGCTGTAATCGCGAAAGCATTGCTCTAAACGAGCAAAGTTATTAGCCTCTGGGCCAAAATAGCTAAGATTGCGGTTTTCAGCTTGGGATTTGCGGATCATGACTTCCATTTCGGCGCGGGTAAAATGATGAAAACTGTCGCCTTCGACAAAGGCGGCGTTGATCCCGAGTTGGCGAAAAATATGGCTAAAGGCGGTGGTAGTCGTGGTGGTTCCCGCGCCTGATGAGCCTGTAACTGCAATAATGGGATGTTTTGCTGACATTTTTTCTACCTAGCTAGGAACCAAAAGAGCCGCTTATGGGTAAGCGATAAAAACGCGAGTACTATTTATACGGTACAGAGGTAGGACTGGTCAATCTTGCTGCTGTGCTATTTGATCTGCTGAACGTATGGCGAAGGATTCATCGTCTTCACTGTACTCTAATTTCAGCTTGCCTTGCTTAAGTGCTTGTTGACATTGGATTATAGCTTGAGCAAGCTCCTGCTCATCGAGACTGGCAAAGCTGCCATCCTCCACTTGACCGAAGAGATATTCGCGGATCACATTGGCGAGCGTTTCCTTGGGGAGTTGTAACAGGGTTTCATAGGGAATGAGCATCGGTGTTTCCTTGGGTGATATTGTCGCCGTTGATTGGGTCTGCGCTAAGTGAGTCAACACTTTGATCGCCTAATAAAAAATGTAAAATCCGTCTCTCAAGGTAGAAGCGCGGTTTCCAAGGTGTACCGCCTTCAATAAAGCCGACATGGCCGCCATAGGGATGCAGTTCGTATTCCACATAGCCCGACAATTGACTCGATTGGGGGATCACTTCATCGGTCATAAAGGGATCGTCCTTAGCATGTATGATGAGCGTCGGTTTAGTTATACGGCTGACAAAGGGTAAGCCACTGGCACGCGTATAGTAATCGTCGACGCCGTCAAAGCCGTGTAATGGCGCTGTGACTTTATCGTCAAAATCATAGAAGGTATTTAAACGGTCGACCTGCAACTGGCTTAGCGGCATAGAGATGGCTAAGTCGGGATCATTCAGTTTATGGCTTATCTTCTGTTGCAACTGTTTGATTAAATAACTTTGATACACCTTTGAAAAGCCATTTTCCAAGCGTTTAGCACAGGCTGACAATTGCAGCGGCGCAGAGACAACCACTGCGCGGGCTAATAAACTATCATTCTGATATTCGCCTTGATACTTCGTCAGCACATTGCCGCCTAAACTGTAACCTACGGCTAATAAGGGCGATTGCGGATACGCGATTTTCAGTGTCGATAGACTAAACTGTAAATCGTCCGTATCGCCACTGTGATAACTGCGGGCGAGGCGATTGGCCTCACCCGAACAACTTCTGTGATGATGCACGACGGCAGCGAGTTGCTGTTCCTTACAGGCTTGCAGTATCCGCCGCGCATAATGGGACTGAGCACTTCCTTCTAAGCCGTGGATGATCACCACGATCGGTTTGCCAGACTGTGGAACATCCTGCCAATCTAAATCGATAAAATCGCCATCGGGTAACTCTAAGCGCTGCCGCTGTAATGCTGGTTTGGCCACTTTAGTGAATACGGGTAAAATCGTTTGTATATGGGGGCTCTTGGCCCACCAAGGTGGCATAAAGGAATTTGGCATAGATGTTTATCTTGGTATCGGCTATTGCTGAAAATTAAAACGTGTGTTTAATTTATACCCAAACCAACTCAAAATGCTGAAATTCGTATTTTGAGGTCGCTTGGGTATAAACTCGCGGCCATTGTAGCACAATTGTTTTTTATGCTGATATTTAGGCCGACATTTAGGTTGATAATTAGGAGATAGAGATGAAGCGACGAACCTTTATAGTGGGCGCGTTTGCCGGTACGGCGGCGTTAGCCTTAGGGGTTAATCTCTATTCTCCTGAGTTTAGTTTGCCCGAGGATAGCGAAGGCAAAGATTATCGTTTGTTGTTTAGCGTGCTTTTGCCTGTGATGCTCGACGGCGCCTTGCCTGATGTGGCCATCCATAAGTTGGCGGCGCAAAACCGCACTTTAGATGCCATCAAACAGTCGATTGCTGTGTTACCCGATGAGCAGCAGACCGAATTGTTTGAGCTGCTCGATATGCTCGAAAATCGTCTTGGTTTACTGGTACTCACCTCGAGCATGACGCCGCTATTGATGCGCTCTCCCGCCGAGTTAACTGAAATGCTAGAAACCTGGCGCCACAGTTATTTTGCTTTGTTACAAACGGCTTATCTCGGATTGCGGGAATTAGTGATGGCAAGTTACTACGCTTGTCCTGAGCACTGGAGCCGCCTGCATTATGCCAAACCTGAACTGTTCAAATAGCGAGTCCATTTTTAACCTAATCAAACGCCGAATAATAAGCATCTTACCCGCGATAGTGGAGCACTCAAGTTGGCAATCATAGATCCTATAGTGAATGGTTTAAACTCTGGTTGGTTGCACACTGATGCGAGCCAATTGCAAGAAAACCAGCAGTTTGAAGCTGATGTGATTATTGTCGGCACAGGTGCTGGCGGCGGTGTGGCGGCTGAAATTCTCACCCAAGCAGGGCTGAGCGTGATCATGATTGAGGCGGGACCGCTAAAATCCTCCAGCGATTTTAATATGGAAGAGCGAGTCGCTTACCCCAACTTGTATCAACAAGCTGCGGCGATGAAAACCGCCGATAAGGCGATTGGTATTTTTCAAGGCCGTGCAGTCGGTGGCTCAACCACAGTTAACTGGACCACTTCTATTCGCACTCCGACCGAGGCGTTAGCCTTTTGGGCGCAACATAAATCGGTTGTTGGGCTTAATCGCGAGAGTTTAGATCCTTGGTTTGAGCAAATGGAACAACGGCTCAACATTCATGAATGGAATTATGAGCCTAATCGCAATAATGCCGCCCTGAAGCAAGGTTGTATCAATCTTGGCTGGGAATACACAGTCATTAAACGCAATGTGGCGGGTTGTTGGAATACCGGCTATTGCGGCATGGGTTGTCCGGTCAATGCGAAGCAATCTATGCTAGTCACCACGATTCCCGCGGCACTTGAGAAAGGTGCGCAGCTGATCAGTCGCGCTAAAGTGACTAAGATTGAGCACCATAATGGCCAAGTGTTTGCGTTAAAGGCGAAGGCGTTGGATGTGAATTTACGACCCACTGACGTTGAGCTGTTATTTAAGGCTAAACATTATATTTTGAGTGCGGGTGCTATCCATACACCGACGATTTTGATGCGTTCGCAAGTGCCCGATCCCCACCAACTTTTGGGTAAACGCACCTTTTTACATCCTACTTTGTTATCCGGCGGCGTATTTGCCGATTCGATCAATGGCCATAGCGGTGCGCCGCAATCTATCTATTCCGATGAATTTGTGTGGAACAATGGCGCCGATGGTGAGCTGGGTTATAAACTCGAAGTGCCGCCGGTGCATCCGATTTTAATCGCCTCTAAAACTTTAGGTTATGGTACGAGCCATGCTGAGTTAATGTCACAATTCAATCAGTTGCAAGTGACTATCGCTTTGATCCGCGATGGCTATCATCCCGACAGTCAAGGCGGTGAAGTGCACTTAACGGATAAGGGCTTTGCTTTAGATTATCCGTTGACCGATGCTTTTTGGCGGGCCGCGAGACGCGCTTTTGTTAGTATGGCGGAGTTACAATTCTCGGCGGGCGCCTTAAAAGTGTTGCCGATCAGCGATGGCATGCCTTACTTGTCCTCGTGGAAAGACGCCAAAGAGAGTATTGCGCAGATGTCACTCGCGCCACTGCGCACTATCGTTGCATCGGCCCATGTGATGGGCGGTTGTCCCTTCGGCGAAGATGAAAAGCTTTCTATGGTCAACAGTTATGGTCAGTCGCACTATTTAGAGAATTTATCTGTAATGGATGGTTCTATCTTCCCGACCAGCCTTGGCGCTAACCCGCAGCTGTCGATTTATGGCATCACGGCACGTAATGCCACCGCACTCGCACAGAAGCTCACTGACGGTAAAGCCTGATGTTATCTTATCAAAATGCAGCTTAGCTTGATAAAGCTTGATGGGGTGTGAATGTCTGAAAACACATTACGGGAAGGTGGTTGCTTATGCGGGGCGATTCGTTACCAGATTGAAGGTGAACCCTTTGATGCGGATTATTGCCACTGCCGTTCGTGCCAAAAAAGCACGGGATCTGCATTTGGGGCTTGGATGGATTTTAAACTCAGCCAAGTGATTTGGCTTAAAGGTCAGGTGACTGAGTTCGCATCGTCCGAGTTTATTCGCCGTGGATTTTGTGACAAGTGCGGTACATCGTTAACTTACCGACATACTCAATATCCCGATTATTCGACCTTGAGCATAGCGAGTCTGGACGATGCTAACCAAGTTAAGCCTAAGTACCATATTTACACTGATAGTCAGTTGAACTGGTTGGTGATCAAGGATGACTGTGAACGCTATCCGCAAGGCCGCAGCTGTTAGCGGCTCAGATGATCATAGCGTTAATTTGATTTAGCTTATTATTGCTTTTATGTGATTGATTTAAAATGATTTGTTTGGATTAGATCAGGGCGCGATGAGGCCGATTTCGTTGGCGTCAATGTCACTGAGTCCAAACAGGCTTAAGTAGCTCACCAGATTCGTTGCTTGGCCGCTTGGGCTGAGTTCATTGAGTTTATTCAAGATGGTTCGCTGCGCTTTACGTTCCATCATTAGCTCAACGGCGAGCATCTGCTGATACTCTTGTTCATTCAGGCTGGACTTAGCGAGTTTGCGTAATTTGCGGTAGGGCATGAGGAATCTTTCATCCCATTCACCTACGGCATTCATCAGCGTTTGCCATTGGTCTGTGCTGTATTGCTGCGGCCCAGACACATCCATAGTGATATCTAAATATTGTGCCAGTAGCAGTAGATTGACGTTCACCTGACAGCTATTTTGCAATTCGAGACAGAGCGCTTTGTTTTGCGCATAGCTCATATCACACCATTGCCAGAGTTGACTGTCGAACTGGGTTAAAACCGCCATACTATTTCCTTGTATTGCCGCTGCTACTGACTTTTATGTAAAAGAACGCTGGAGTTATTGTTGCTCCATGACCTCTTGCTCCATTGCATCTATCTCTTCTTGCAACTCGAGCCATTGCATTTCACTGTCTTCTAAGGTTTGCGTCAAGCTCGTTCGCTCGGTTAATACCGAGGTTAGCTTGGCTTTGTTATCTTGATCATACAATTCGCTATCGGCCAGCAAGTGTTCTAGCTCGGCGAGGCGTTCGCTCAGCTTTTGTTGCTCGGTTTCTAACTTAGTTTGTTTGCGCTTGAGCGGCGATACCTTTTGGCGGATTTCGGCCTCGAGGCGTTTTTGCTGTTTTTTATCGGCGGCAGGTTTGATCTCGTCGCTGGTGCTGTTTTGATTCGAGTTGGCTTTCGCCGCATCGAGCAACCATTGGTGATAATCGTCTAAGTCACCGTCGAAGGCGCGCACTTCACCTTGATCGACCAGATAGTAATCGCTACAGGTTAATCGCAGTAAATGCCTATCGTGCGAGACGACAACCATAGCACCTTCAAAGGTTTGCAGTGCCATTGTTAGGGCGTGGCGCATCTCTAAGTCTAAATGGTTGGTGGGTTCATCGAGCAGCAATAGGTTTGGGCGTTGCCAAACTAATAGTGCTAACACTAAACGGGCTTTCTCGCCGCCAGAAAAGGGGCGTACAGGTGAGAGCGCCATATCGCCGTTAAAACCAAAACCGCCTAAGAAGTTGCGCAACTCTTGTTCTCTGGCATTGGGCGCCAGACGCACTAAATGCTGCATCGGCGTATCGTCGAGGCGCAAAAATTCGATTTGATGCTGGGCAAAGTAACCGATATTGACGCCAGGATTAGGTTCATACAAACCTGTCATTGGCGATAATTGGCCCGATAACAGTTTGATTAATGTCGATTTACCCGCGCCGTTACGGCCAAGCAAACCAATGCGCGCGCCCGGCACTAAGTTTAAATGCACCTTGCTCAGGATTGGCTTGTCGCCATAACCTATTGCGACTTGCTCCATCTTAATCAGAGGATTGGGCAGGGCTTCAGGGGCACGAAACTCCATATAAAAGGGGCTGTCGGCTTGAGACGGCAACAACTCCGTCATGCGCTCTAGCGCTTTTAAGCGGCTCTGCGCTTGTTTGGCTTTACTGGCCTTGTAACGGAAACGGTCAACGAAGGACTGCATGTGCGCACGTTCTTTTTGTTGGCGTTCGAAGGCAACCTGTTGCTGCGACATACGTTCGGCACGAATGCGCTCAAAGGCACTGTAATTGCCTTTGTAGAAATTGAGTTTTTGATTTTCAACGTGGACGATTTCATCAACGATTTCATCGATAAAGTCCCTATCATGGCTGATTAAAATCAGCGTGCCTTGATAGGACTTAATCCAACCTTCGAGCCAGTACATGGTATCTAAGTCCAAGTGGTTGGTCGGTTCGTCGAGGAGTAATAAGTCAGAGCGGCACAGTAGCGCTTGGGCTAAGTTGAGGCGCATACGCCAACCACCCGAAAAGCTTTTCACTGGATTGCTTTGCTCGGCTTCACTAAAGCCCAGACCCGCTAACAATGAACCCGCGCGCGAATGAATCGCATAACCACCGATAGCGTCGATTTTGCCGTGTAAGAGTGCGATGGCATTGCCGTCGTTATCTTCTTGGGCCTTGTGTAATAGGGCTTCTAATTGACGATATTCGCTATCGCCATCGATCACATATTCCAGTGCCGAGACGTCGAGCGCAGGGGTTTCTTGGGCCACAGTGGCAATTTGCCAGCCAGAAGGCAGACTAAATTCACCTTTATCTAGGCTTAAGTGACCTAAAATTAATGCGAGCAGTGAAGATTTGCCTGTGCCGTTAGCACCGACTAAACCGACCTTATGGCCGGGATAAATCGTGAGAGAGGTCTCATCTAGCAGGGTTTTGCTGCCACGGATTAATTGCGCTTGGTTGATGCTGATCATTAACTACAACTTGGTTAGAACGTAAATTCGTCAGGGCACAGATAATAGCGTACAACCCCGTATCAAACCACAGCCTGACCCGATAACTCGGACAATTATTCGACTTTTCAGGACGATCTTCAGTGAATCGCATCACATCGACCTAAGGCCTCATACTTTCAGGTAACACTGGCATTCAATCATCAGTGTGGCAAAATAGCGGCAATTTCTTCGGCCGAGTCCCTTGGCCCTGCTATCTGGTCCTTTATCTATTATGACAAACACTAAAATCAAAAAGCGTTTCGTAGCCGGTGCTAAGTGCCCAAAATGCAGCGCCAAAGACAGCATTTTACTCTACAAGGAAAACGGCATCGAAACCGTTGAATGCACAGAGTGTGACTACCGTGAACAGCAAACCGATGAAAAGGTCACTGAAAAAGCCACCGGGGCAGTGATCGGCGTGTTTAAGCCGGATTAGGTTAAAGCTTTAATTCAATTGGATCGCTTTGGCTGAGGACGTCTGTCCTATGTCTTATTTTTCCGTTTGTACCTTTGCGAGTAAAGGTGTGCAACTCATTAACCACTCGCATTCCAGTGACACGCCGTGAATATATCCCTATAGGCTCGACGGCGGCATCCATGCCGCCAACGGTCACTTCCATGCCAGTGCTTAATTCGATTTATCTCTAAGTAATGAATGTGACATCCAGCCCAATGGCATTGCGTTTTCATTATCGGATTACCTTCAATTGGTGGATGATACAGGTCGAATTATTCGAAGCGACAAACGTGGGGCAATCAGTGAAAATAGCGTTAAGTTACTGGCAAGATTAAATATCCCACATGACAATTGGCTCAAACTCACTGCTGAGTTTGGCAAGCTATTTCATGGCCCAGTGGGCACGCTGCAAGAACTCCCCGATTACTGCGAACATTTAGAAAAGCGACGACGGCACTTTGCAGCAAGCTGTCAGCACTTTCACAGCAACTAACTGTAATCCTTCTTAACCAAATCAATCACTACCCATTTGTTTTATTGGGTGGGTTAGCATGTCTTAAATACACCAATTTTTAATGAGTTAGCTCAAATTTATGCCTCAGCTTTAGCCCTTAAACTTTTGATGATTCTAATTTAAGCAATTTTAGCTCGTACAAGTTGTAGACAAACTGAAAGTGCATTATGTTGTTGATCTAACAATGGATGGCCAGATTTTTAGTCGTAAAAGATAAATCTATAGAATGCCACTTATATAGACTTTTAGCTCTCTCATTAATATGCATTGCGATAGCATGACAAGTGCTGTAGGTTCATGTTTTAAATTAGTGGTTTATATTTTCTAATGTGAGGGGAAGATGTCTGAAGTAGATATTGTTGAACAATACACACTGATAAGGCCACAGTATGAGATATTTACTGAACGGACTCGAACACTAATTGATGAGCTTTTGAAAATTCAAGGCATAAAAACTCATCTTATTGAAGGTCGCACTAAAACAGTTGATAGTTTCAGAGAAAAAATCAGACGTCCAGAAAAGTCATATGCAGATCCACTAGCGGAACTGTCCGATTTATCTGGAGTTAGAATTATTGTCTATTATTTAGATGATGTTCAAAAAGTTGCAGATATACTATCTAGTCAATTTACAGTCCTTGAATCAGAATCCTCTCATTTAGCTAGTGAATATTCGCCAGACCGGTTCGGATATATTTCACTTCATTCAGTTATTTCGTTAAATCCAGATAGAGAAAAACTCCCAGAGTGGAAAGCGTATAAGGGATATCGGTCAGAAATACAAATACGAACTGTATTGCAACATAGTTGGGCTGCGGTATCGCACGCATTGCAGTATAAACATGAATCAGATGTGCCTAAACAACTACGACGAAAACTATATCGTCTTTCAGGTTTGTTCGAGTTGGCTGATGAAGAGTTTATTTCTGTCAGAAATGAAACTGAACTATTGAGAACTAAAACTGTTCAGGCACTGGATCGAGGAAATATGGAAGTTCCATTGAATTCTATTTCACTGAGCGAATTTATACAGCGATGGGACAAGTTTGGAGAACTTAAGTTGTTGATGGAATCTATAGGATTTATCTTCGCCAGTCCACCATTCGATGAACATGAACATGATGATAAAGATTATTTTGGAGAGTTCGCTTCTCATTGTGAAAAGCTAGGAATTCGCACTATTCAGGAACTTGAATCTATTATCGATTATGATGCTGAATCCTTTCTCAAGCGCATTTACAATGATTCGGATTGGTTTGTTTCCGAGGGGTTTGCTTTGTCTTTGCTTTTAATACGAGCCAGAGTAGATGAATTCACTGTTAACGATTTGGTCTCAGCAGGCTGGGGAAGTATTATTGCCACTAGAGTTATTGACGCCGCAATAGAAGATAGAAAAGACTCAAGTAGACCTAAGGGGCGACGTAACTAAATGCTCTGATACCTTTAAATATTGATGTTAATCAACAGGTGTATGCACATTGTAATCTGGAGTATTAACACTTTAATTCTAGTTCGATTTAGTTGTTTTTTACTTGAACCATTTACCGTTCTATTTTTTCGAATGTTTAGACCGTGATTTCGCGTTATTCTTTTGTAAACTTCCTTGTTATTCTGCCTCCATCAGCAAAGCGTTTGCGTCTTGTGTTAGCCGTACGGTCTTGGCGTTTCACGCACCGCTTTGCTCAACCGATAGGAGAGCAGCAATGAAAGTATTAAGTCAGTTTTCCGCCAAAGCCGCGATGGATGGCGATGGGGTCAATATTCGCCGTGTCGTCGATTTTGTGACGACTAAATTTGATCCTTTCTTGATGATCGACGAAATAAAATCCGATGATGAACAAGACTTTATCGGTGGCTTCCCCGTACATCCCCATCGCGGGATGGAGACCTTCACTTACATTCGTAAGGGCGGTTTTGAGCACCGTGACCAAATGGGTAATGTGAAGGCGATTCGTGCCGGCGATGTGCAGTGGATGAGTACAGGGTTCGGTGTAGTGCATTCTGAAATGCCACTTGCCGATGCTGTCGATGGTCTGCATGGATTTCAAATTTGGGTCAATATGCCCGCCAAAGACAAGCTGCGTCCAGCTAAGTATCAAGATACTGCGGGTAGCGCGAGCGTTGAAGTGACCAATAACACTGGCGCTAGCTTAAAAGCCTTAGCGGGTGATTGGGGCTTTAAAGATCAACCGCTTATTAGTGCAGCTATTCAAGGGTTAGCGGGCGAAGCAGCCATTGCTGATTTAAGTCTAGCGCCAAATGCTGAGGCCACGCTCGATTTGTCTCAACATGAGTTTGTCGCCTTGTACTTGTATCAAGGTGACTTATATAAAAGCGATTCGAGTAAGGGTGAGGACTCACACTGGTCATCTACTTCAAATCAACATCATCAGGGCGAGTTTTTAGTGCTCGATAGCCAAAGTGTGCTTAAGTTTAAAGCCGATGAGCGCGGCGCTGGGATGCTACTGTTTGCGGGTAAACCTATCCGTGAAAAAATCGTCCAGATGGGTCCCTTTGTGATGAACACCCAAGCGGAGATTCAGCAGGCGATTCGCGATTACCAAGAAGGGCGTTTCGGCCAGATCGCGTAATTTGTTAAATCTGCCGCACTGAGCTAATTCTAAATCCAAGCCTAAGCCCTGTATTCCTGCCTGTCTCTTGATCACATCTTTTGCTCAAGAGACAAGGCTAGCTGGTAACCTTCAAGGATGGTTTGCAGTTTAAACCATCCTTGCCATAACCTTTCCCAGCCCACAATTC
>NZ_JAHKQX010000028.1:0-46071 GCF_019345515.1 Shewanella sp. NKUCC06_TVS
AAGAGAACTTGAGTACCACACTGAGCGTCGAACGCTTCCAGTTGGCTAGGGCTGCGTATTCTACGCATTTCCCGTTTCGCGTCAAGGAGTTTTTAACAACTTCTTGCTGCGATTGAATTAAGTGCTTAAAAGCGACTCAATCCAACCTAACTCGTCAACCTGCTTTCGCTGTCTGCCGTGTCAGTGGATGCGCATTATAGGCAGTGAAACTTTTTGTGCAAGGGCTTTTTAAATGAAAAAAGATCGCGTGGCGATCTTTTAAACAACGGCGATTATTTTACATGCAAAGTGCCCATTAATTGGGCTTTTTGCTGCCTTTATCGATAAAACCTTGGATTAGCGAGACGGCTTTTACGTCATCCCAATCAACATAGGATCGAACAAAGGCAATCAATTGACCCTGTTGATCAAGAATAAAGGTCGCAGGAATCGTGTCGAGCGGAAAAACGTTCCCAAGACTTTGTGGTTGATCGTAGTAAGAGTTGAAATTCGCCATACCCAATGAACTTAAGAACGGCTGAACCTGCTGCTTACCTTCGGCATCAATAGATATAGGCAGCACGACAAAATCTTCAGTCTTGAACTTAGTTGCTAACCTTTCGATTGCAGGCAACTCTCTGACACATGGCGGACACCAAGTCGCCCACATGTTAACCATAATGATCTTGCCTTTAAATTGGCTAAAGTCGATAGCTTTACCATCGACATCATTAAAAGCAACAGGCTCAATAGGAAAAGTCTTTGGCAGTACATTGATCAAATCAACCGTTGATTCCATCGGTTTAGCCGTTTGCTGCATACCAGGGTACGCATGCGCGACCCCAGCAACAAATACCGAAAGAATGGATGACAACATGAATGCCGTTATGACTTTATGCTTCATTTTGTATTGCGCTTTAGCAAGGTATCTAACTCGCGCTGATCTTCTGCGCTAATTTCGTTCGGCACATTACCGCCAATACGTTGCTTACGAATGAAGATGAATCCAATCACTAGACCCAGAAGTAATAAACCAATAGGACCTAACCAGAGAATGTAGGTCTTGGTTTCCATCTTAGGTTTATAGAGAACAAACTCACCGTAACGACTGGTCATAAACTCGATGATCTCATCATCCCCTTTTCCTTCGTCAACCATCTTGAATACCTCAAGACGCAGATCTCGAGCAACGGGTGAATTGGAGTCGATCAAATTTTGGTTTTGACACTGTGGACAACGTAGTTCATGGGCCAAAGACAAACCGCGCTTTTGATTTTCAGGTGACTTGAATTCGTAAGTATCAACTGGTGTTGCCATGACGGCGGTCGTCATGCTGAACATCAGCACTAGACCACCTATGATTTTTATCAGCGTTCTCATGCTGCGCCATCCTTCGCTGCTTCAGCTTGTAATTGTTGGATCATAGGGTAAAGGGTTTCACTCCATACGCGTTGGTCTATTGGACCTGCATAACGGAAACGGATAATACCGTTATGATCAACAATAAAACTCTCTGGTGCACCATAAACGCCAAGATCTAATCCTAAACGCCCATCTTTATCATAGATATTAACGTTGTAGGGATCGCCCTGACGTTTTAACTCTTCTAACGCAGGAGCACGCTCATCACGATAGTTGATCCCGTAAATTGGCAGAAGATTTTTACGTTTTAGCATCACTAAGAAAGGATGCTCATATTTACAAGATGGACACCACGTCGCCCATACGTTAAGTAATGATACCTTACCTTTTAATTGCTCATTCGTTATGATCTCAGCCGGTGTTTCTAGGCGTTCCAGTTGGAAAGTCGGAATAGGCTTCCCTTCCAGTGCTGAATCCAATTGCTGCGGATTCAGAAATAACCCTTTATATAGAAACACCCCCATGGCGAGAAATATGACCAATGGGATAAACAGAACCAACTTCTTCATACATTCCCCAATTATTGAGCCGTTGCCAATTTTGCCTTTTCGGCCAAAGGCGCGACGGCTGCAGTGACTTTCGCACGGTAACGTTTATCCGATGCAGCGAAGAATCCACCTATCATCATGAAAATTGCCCCAAACCATAACCAACGCACGAACGGCTTATAGTTTAAACGAACCGCAAATTCAGTGCTGGTAATAGGGTCACCCATAGTTACGTACAAGTCACGGAATAGACCCCAGTCAATACCGGCTTCTGTCATATCCATAGTTCGCACATTATATTGACGACGATCGGGTTTTAGTAATGTCAGTAGCTCATCGCCCTTGTAGATCTCTATCTGTCCCTGCTGTGCAGTGTAGTTAGGACCCACTACGTTTTTGGTCTCGAGATACTTAAAAGTATAACCGGCGAGTTCTTGGCTTACACCAGGTCCCATACGAACACTTTTCTCAATCGAGTAATTTGACACCATAGTGGCACCAATCACAGAAACGGCAATACCGAGATGCGCGAAGATCATACCAAGCTGACTACGGCCCATGCGGCTGATGCTGATATCACCTTCTTTCGACTTGACCATGTTATAGGCCGCTCTTGCGGTAGCCAGAATAATCCAAGCTGCGGCAGCAATACCAAAGGTAACCCAAATATTGAATACACCATCGACGATAAATGGCGTCACAATACCGATAGCAGCAGCAATCATTGCTGGGATCAATAGCTGACGCTTAAGCTCGCCCGCTTTCGATTTTTTCCAGCGAATAATTGGACCAATACCCATAAAGCCAAATAGCACTAATACGATAGGCACGAACACCGCATTAAAGTATGGGGGTCCAACAGAGATTTTACCCATGCCAAGCGCGTCGATGAGCAATGGATATAATGTACCCAATAGTACCGTACCTGCGGCAACCGTCAGTAGCACGTTACACACTAAGAGCATTGTTTCTTTAGACTTGAGCTCGAAACGGGCAGGACTACTCATTTCACTGGCACGTAAAGCAAACAGTGTTAATGAACCGCCAACAGCTAAACCAAGTAACAACAGGATGAACATACCGCGGCTTGGATCGGCTGCGAATGAATGCACTGAGGTTAATACACCTGAGCGAACAATAAAGGTACCAAGCAAACTTAAAGAGAAAGCAAAAATAGACAGTAATACAGTCCAGTTACGGAAGGCGCCGCGTTTCTCAGTCACAATCAAAGAGTGAACAAGCGCAGTACCCACTAACCAAGGCATAAAAGAGGCGTTCTCAACGGGATCCCAGAACCACCAACCGCCCCAGCCTAATTCATAATAAGCCCACCAAGATCCTAGTGCGATACCGCCCGTAAGGAAGGTCCAAGCAGCCAATGTCCATGGACGAGTCCAACGAGCCCAAGCAGAATCGAGACGGCCGCTCATCAGCGCAGCAATCGCAAATGCAAAGCTTACAGAGAAGCCCACATAACCCAAGTACAACATAGGAGGATGGAAGATTAATCCCACGTCCTGCAGCATTGGATTTAAGTCACGACCTTCGGCAGGGATCGGGAATAAACGTTCAAATGGGCTAGATGTGAGTAGCATAAACAAACTAAAGCCAATCACAATAAGAGCCAATACTGCCAGCACACGGGCAGTAAACACTTCTTCTAAACCTTTGCTAAACAAGGCAACCGCAGCCGCCCAAGTTGATAAAGCAAACACCCAAAATAACAGTGACCCTTCATGACCGCCCCATACGGCCGAGATCTTAAAGAAGATAGGTAACTGAGAATTTGAATGATGTGCCACATAGGCGACCGAGAAATCATCGACGGCAAAACTATAAGCCAGCACGACAACAGATAAGGTAATAAAAAAGAACATTCCGTACGTTAATGGCCAAGCGTACCTAACAAGGTATTGGTCTTTTCTGGCAACACCTATTAGGGGGACGCTGATTAATAAGAAGGCAAAAGCCACCCCTATTATCAACGCAAAGTGTCCAAGTTCTGGGATCATGGGTTTTCCTCAGTCTTCAATAATATGTTGATTTAGAAAGACTCTATCTCAACGCACAACATGCTATTCACGCAAATGCACGAAATTTTGCTCATTTTAGTATTTGCTATTGTTCCTGTCTGCCTCTTTCGTACAAAACTGGGTTACTTGTCTCATTCTCAATTTTAGAGGTCGATGAAAGTCACGGAAGAGGCTCAGTTCTGCATGTGACCGACAAATGACACTTAAGTTTCATACAAAATTTACAAGAAGAATCAATTTGTGAACCAGTGCCCAACTATAAGCTTTCAGCACTGGGATTACCTTATATTACTGTTCAATGAACAATCTTTACGTATAATCTTGCTTCCAAGCCTAGCGGTTACTCCGCTTTCTGCAAACTAAAGTGAATATAGAAACAATGACGACATTTTGGATTTTTATTGCGCTTGTTATGTTAGTCGGCCTGATGCTGATTTGGATCCCGCACTTCAGACAGCAAAAATTGCTGAAAACGGAAGAAGCTGGAGTTCGTAAACAAACGAACCTTGAATTGTTCAATGAGCGCTTAGGCGTTCTTGAAAAAGAATTAAGTGAAGAGCTACTCGATCAAGCCGAATTTGATGCATTGAAGAAAGAACTGGAAATCAGTCTACTCCAAGACATCAAACAAGCGAGCGATGATTCACTGGTCAACCAAATAAAGCCAAAGACGATTCTGTGGCCGTCGATCATGTCAGTTTGTTTGATTGTTATCTCAGGCTATCTCTATCAACACTTAGGCGCCTTCGAGAATATTGATATTGCTCAACAACCTGCAAATCCACATGCGGGAATGGATACGGCTCAAATCATGATGCAACGCGTGCAGATGATGGAAGCTCAAGTTAAAGCCGAGCCAGAAAACAGCCAACTGTGGTTCAGCTTAGGTCATGCTTATGTATCGGCAAACCAATACGATAAAGCGATTGCGGCTTTCGATAAAGTAATCGAATTAGTCGGAAAGCATGCAGAATTGCTCGGTCCAAAAGCAACGGCGATGTATTACAAAGCGGGTCAACAAATGACACCGCAAATCCAAGCTCTTATCAATGAGTCTTTAGCAATGGATGCACAAGATCCTTCAACGCTACTGCTCGTGGGTATGGATGCTTTCTTTACTGCTGACTACAAGAAAGCCATCACCTCTTGGCAAACGATTTTAGATAGCGGTCGTGCCGACGTTGATCGTGCTGCTCTTATGAATGCAATCGAAACCGCCAACTTACGCATGCAGTCGGAAACCGCTGGCATACCAAATGATGATGCACATAAGCAAGTCAAAGCGAGTGCTAAATCGGTCAATGTCACTATATCTATCTCTGCAGAACTTGCGGCTAAAGCCAGTCCAGAAGACACCATTTTCATCTTTGCCCGTGCAACTGAAGGACCTAAAGTCCCATTAGCCGCAACCAAAGTCAGTGCTAAGTCTTTCCCGATTACAGTGACATTAGATGACAGCAGCGGTATGGGTGGTGATGTGAAGTTAAGCGATGCAGCCAATGTGGAAGTGATTGCTGTACTGTCTAAACAAGGTAATATCAAACCGCAAACGGGTGATATTCAAGGCAAGATCAGTAAAGTCGCCGTAGGCGATACAGCGAACCTAGTACTTGATACTCAAGTGCAATAAATCGCAGTTAATTGCAGATATAAAAAAACCGGCTTTCGCCGGTTTTTTTATATCTGAAGAATTACTTAGCTGTAGACATAAATTTGATAGCAGCTTTGTAATCATCATCAGTACAATCAGTACACATACCGCCTGGTGGCATAGCATTCAGACCGGTTTTCACACTCTTCACTAGAGCGTCAACACCCTTAGCTAAGCGTGGTTCCCATTCTGCAGCGTTGTGTACTTTTGGAGCACCAGCAACACCCATACTGTGGCATACGGTACATGCCTTATTATAAATAGCCTCAGCATCTTGAGCTGAAGCGTTAACTGACATAGTCAAAGCAGCGACAGCAGTCATTGCTAACAGTTTTTTCATGTTCAATGTTCCTAATGCAAATACGTACAAAGCTCGGCGCCGCCCTTACTTAGGCAGACTCATTATAGCCGACTAAGATTACTACAAACTTCAAGAAATCTCATCTTTTTGTGATTAGAATCTCAACACAAAATGAATCAGGCGACAAGGATGACAAATTCGTTAATATATTAGCAAGTCGTAAAAAAGTTCGATAAATATTGCGGTTATTGGAACCACATCATATTGCTGACATCTAGTGCAAACCAAGAGTAAACCCCCAATAACGTTTGTGTTAGAATGACTTGTGTTTCCTTCCGGCTTGAGATAGAGGGTTCAGTGACAAATATAACTAAAGAAACCACATTAGTGTCAGCCAGCAAGCTGACCTGTATCCGCGAAGAACGCATCCTTTTTGATGAGTTAAGTTTTGATATAAATGCCGGTGACATTGTTCAGATTGAAGGCCCTAACGGCGCAGGCAAGACCAGTTTATTACGCATATTGGCGGGCCTTTCTCGCCCCTATGCCGGACAAACTTTTTACATTAATGAAGACATAAACCGTTGCCGCGATGAATACAATGAAGACCTCTTGTATTTAGGCCATTTAGCTGGCGTGAAATGCGAGCTGACTGCCGAAGAAAACCTTAATTTCAATTTAAGAATCAGTGGTTATGATGACTTTGATACGTCAGAGATTTTAGCCAAAGTCAATTTAACGGGCTTTGAAGAAGCTCTCGCGGGGCATTTATCCGCAGGCCAGCATCGCAGAACAGCGCTATCAAGATTGTGGCATAGCAACTGTAAAATTTGGATCCTTGACGAACCTTTTACTGCAATCGATAAAAAAGGCGTCGAAGAACTGGAGCAGTTATTTATTCAGCATGCGGATAATGGTGGCTGTGTGATCCTCACAACTCACCAAGATATGGGCATTATCACAGATGATAGGCTTCGTAAAATTCGTCTCGATTATCGCTTCATATAAGGTCAGGCTCAATGAAAAGAGGCATCAGTTTTACCCAAGCATTTTTCACCTTGCTGCAGCGAGATCTTAAAATTGCTATTCGCCACCGCGGCGACATTTTTAACCCACTGCTATTTTTTATTATGGTCGTTACCTTGTTTCCGCTGGGAATTGGACCAG
Source organism: Shewanella sp. NKUCC06_TVS (assembly GCF_019345515.1). Lineage (NCBI taxonomy): Bacteria > Pseudomonadati > Pseudomonadota > Gammaproteobacteria > Alteromonadales > Shewanellaceae > Shewanella > Shewanella sp. NKUCC06_TVS. The sequence continues at coordinate 7,042 of NZ_JAHKQX010000028.1, forward strand.
AGCCACAAATGTTAGCACGTGTGGCACCGGGGATTATTTGGGTAGCCGCATTATTAGCATCGATGTTGTCACTTGAAAGGCTTTTCAAAGCCGACTTTAGTGATGGTAGCTTAGAACAAATGCTATTAAGTCCACAGCCATTAGCCATTCTCGTATTAGCTAAAGTGTTAGCCCACTGGATTTTAACTGGTGTGCCACTGATTATTATCGCACCACTGTTAGCGGTATTACTCAATCTAGACGGCAACAGCTACGGTGCGTTAATTTCGACGCTTGCGCTAGGCACGCCAGTATTGTCGCTGTTAGGTGCTATCGGTGTGGCATTAACCGTCGGTCTAAGAAAAGGCGGCGTGTTACTCAGCTTACTTATTTTGCCCCTATATATCCCAGTACTCATTTTTGCAACGAGTGCCATAGACGCGGCAGGAATGAATTTACCCTATGATGGTCAGCTCGCTATAATAGGCGCTATGCTGGTCGGATCGTTAACCTTAGCACCTTTTGCAATTGGTGCATCTCTGCGAGTGAGTACTAACTAAAATGTGGAAATGGTTACACCCTTACGCGGATCCTGAACGCGCATATAAATTATCAGGAACGTTATTTCCATGGTTTGCGATCTTAGCTGGTCTATTGATTGCTGTTGGCACTACATGGGGACTCGTCTTCGCGCCGACGGATTACCAGCAGGGTGATAGCTACCGTATTATCTTTATCCATGTTCCTGCCGCGTCTATGTCAATGGCGGCTTATATGGGTATGGCAACAGCGGCCTTTATCGGTCTAGTTTGGCAGATAAAACTTGCCGACTGGGCTGCAGCATCTATTGCTCCCATTGGCGCAGTGATCACCTTTATCGCACTCTTTACTGGAGCGGCATGGGGTAAACCTATGTGGGGTGCTTGGTGGGTATGGGATGCACGCTTAACTTCTGAGCTGGTATTACTATTCCTATATCTAGGTGTGATCTCGCTCTATGCCTCATTTGAGGATAAAGTGCTCGCAGCTCGTGCAGCAGGGATCTTAGCGATCGTCGGTGTGATCAATATTCCTATCATCAAATACTCTGTTGAATGGTGGAGCTCATTACATCAACCGTCGACAATACGCATTACCGAGAAATCGACAATGTCGACGGAAATGCTCTATCCACTGTTAATTAACATACTGGGCTTCGGTCTTATGATTGGCGCCATCACTATTGTTCGTTTTAGAGCAGAAATTTTAGCAAGAAATGGCATGCGCCCCTGGGTCCGTGAACTAGCTAAAGCGGAGGAGGTCAAATGATGCAATTCGATTCAATCAGTGATTTTTTTAATATGGGCGGCTATGCATTCTATGTATGGCTATCCTACGGAGTGACCTTCTTCTGCCTCTCTACGCTCATCATTACCAGCGCACGCCAAAAGCGTAAGGTGTTAATTGATATCGCGAAGAAGATGGATAGAGAAGAACGCCTAAAAGAAACCAGGAGTACTAAATCGTGAACCCAAGACGCAAAAAAAGACTGACATTAGCTGTAGCATTAATCGGTGGCGTTGCTGCGATTACTTCGCTTTTGCTCTATGCGCTGAACTCCAACTTGAACTTATTCTATACTCCGTCTGAAATTGTCCACGGCAAGACAGACACTGGCGTAAAACCTGAAATTGGCCAACGTATTCGTGTCGGCGGAATGGTGACGGTAGGTTCTATGGTGCGAGATCCCAAAAGCTTGCATGTCGAATTTGCAGTACATGACTCCCTCGGCGGTGAAGTACTGGTCACTTATGACGACCTATTGCCCGATCTTTTCCGTGAAGGACAAGGCATTGTTGCTCAGGGTGTACTGGGTGCTGATGGCAAACTAGAAGCAACTGAAGTACTGGCCAAGCATGATGAAAACTACATGCCACCAGAAGTCGCAGAAGCCATGGGCCAAAAGCACGAAAAGTTAGATTATAGCCAGCAAAAGGCACCAGATACTAAGTAGGTTATTGATGGATCAGCAATAGCGTACAAACTAAGCCTCCTAGCTTAATAACTAGTGAGGCTTTTTTATTATCTGAATATGCACAATTAAAGGTGGACTATACTCTAGGCAGCGCCAATACCTAAGACTGCATATGATTCAAATAAGACAACTAAACTCTAGTTTGCAACACATTCTAAGCTTCCTAATTATCTGCTTGGTAGGCCTCTCTCAGAAAGCCAATGCTGCTAAAGTTGTTGTTATCGAAAGCTACCATCATAGCTATCAATGGGACCAAGAATACTATCAAGCGATTTATGACACGCTCAGCCCTCACCACGATGTTAGTTATTTCGAGATGGATACCAAACGCTTACCCCAAGAGCAATTTGCTGAACGGGCTGACTTAGCATGGAAATACATTCAACAACAAGCACCTCAATTGGTTATTCTCGCCGATGATAATGCGGTTAATCTCTTACACCAGCGCCTAAATGACAGCCTAATCCCAGTAGTCTATTTAGGGGTGAACATGAATCCTAGAGAATATCATCTCAATGAACACAAACGCTTTACAGGCGTCATTGAGAGACCACTACTACGACGTTCACTACTGCTCATTCAACGTTTACTACCGCAAACTGTGCATAGAAAAATCTTAGTTCTATTCGACCAAGGAGTCACCTCTGACTCAGCGGCTGAATACATCAGTAAACAACACTCAAGCATGTTAGGCGATATCGAAGTTAATTTAGTGCAATTGTCACAGCTAACGGATTGGCAGCGGAATGTATTGACCGCGAAAGAACAAGGTTATAACGCTATAGTCGTGGCGCTATACCACACAGTTAGAGACGCAGATAATCGCTCAGTAGATGCAGATCAGCTCCTAAAATGGATATCTGAACATACTCCGGTACCGAATTTTGGGTTTTGGGGATTTAGTGTCTCTGCTGAAGGCAATATTGGTGGCTATGTTCTCGATGGCTATCATCATGGCAAGATTGCAGCGAATATGGCGACAAAAATACTCGGCGGCGAGAAACCCGAAAATATTTTCCCAGTAACAGATGATCTTGGAAAATACATGTTTAGCCAGAAAGGCTTAGCTAAATGGAATATCGTCCTCCCAAAAGAAATCGAGAAAACCACACTTTGGGTAAAATAGTAAAAAAGGCATAAAAAAGCCGGGCTAATGCCCGGCTTTTTAAAAGTGTAACCTTAATTACTCAGCAGCTTCAACATCAACAGCTTGAGCAGCTTCTGGGCGACCAACTAGCTCGATGTAAGCCATAGGGGCTTTATCACCAGCACGTAAACCGCACTTAAGGATACGGGTATAGCCACCAGGACGTTCCTGGTAACGTGGACCCAACTCAGTAAATAACTTACCAACGACTTCAGCGTCGCGAGTACGTGCAAACGCTAAACGACGGTTTGCAACGCTGTCACTCTTAGCAAGTGTTATCAGAGGCTCAACTACGCGACGCAGTTCTTTCGCTTTAGCCACAGTTGTCTTGATGATCTCATGACGAACTAGTGAACCGGCCATGTTGCGAAACATGGCTTGGCGATGACTGCTGTTACGGTTTAGTTGACGACCACTCTTACGATGGCGCATGACCTAATCCTTATAACCTAAATCTGTACAAACCTGAGACTTATAGGTCGTCTGCTAAACTAGCTGGAGGCCAGTTTTCCAAACGCATACCTAACGACAGTCCGCGAGAAGCTAAAACATCCTTAATTTCAGTAAGAGATTTCTTACCTAAGTTCGGTGTTTTCAGCAACTCAACTTCAGTGCGCTGTACCAGATCTCCGATGTAATGAATCGCTTCGGCTTTCAAGCAGTTAGCCGAACGTACAGTTAGCTCTAAATCGTCGACAGGACGCAGCAGAATCGGATCGAATTCCGGTTTCTCTTCTTTCAGCTCTGGCTCAGTCACGTCACGTAACTCTACAAACGCATCTAGCTGTTCAGCCAGAATAGTTGCAGAACGACGGATAGCTTCCTCAGGATCGATAGTACCGTTTGTGGTCATATCAATAACGAGTTTATCTAAGTCAGTACGCTGTTCTACACGTGCTGCTTCTACATTGTAGGCAATACGTGCAACTGGCGAGAAAGAAGCATCAACCAGCAAGCGGCCGATTGGGCGATCATCGTCTTCGGTCTGTGCACGAGCAGATGCTGGTACATAACCACGACCACGCTCAACGCGAATACGCATGCTGATATCATTGTTACCTGTCAGATGACAGATAATATGATCAGGATTCACGATAGTGACATCACCATCATGCGTGATATCTGCTGCGATGACAGGGCCTGCGCCGGACTTGCTCAACGTAAGCATAGCCTCGTCTTTACCCTCGATGGTCACTGCTAACCCTTTCAGGTTTAACAAGATCTCAAGGATATCTTCTTGAACGCCTTCCTTACTGCTGTATTCGTGCAGTACACCGTCAATCTCGACTTCGGTAACCGCGCAGCCGGGCATAGACGACAATAGGATGCGACGCAACGCGTTACCTAAAGTGTGGCCGAAACCACGCTCAAGTGGTTCCAATGTAACCTTGGCACGTGTTGAGTTAACCTGCTCGATATCAACGAGACGCGGTTTAAGAAATTCTGTAACAGAACCCTGCATTGTGTCCTCTCTTGTTTGTTAGCCTTACTTAGAGTAAAGCTCGACGATCAGCTGTTCGTTAATTTCCGCAGACAAATCGCTACGTTCTGGAACGCGCTTGAAAGCACCTTCCATTTTCGCGTTGTCGACTTCAACCCATGTAGGCTTCTCGCGTTGAGCTGCCACTTCTAAAGCCGCTTTAATACGAGCTTGAGTACGTGACTTCTCGCGGATGCTCACAACATCATTCGCAGACACTTTGAATGATGGAATGTTAACAACACGACCGTTAACCATAATAGATTTATGGCTTACTAGCTGACGTGATTCTGCACGAGTTGCACCGAAGCCCATACGATAAACAACGTTATCAAGACGGGTTTCTAAAAGCTGAAGCAGGTTTTCACCTGTGTTGCCTTTAGTACGTGCAGCATCTTTGTAATAGTTACGGAATTGTTTTTCTAACACACCGTAAATACGACGAACTTTTTGTTTTTCGCGTAACTGTGTACCGTACTCTGACAAACGTGGCTTACGAGCGCCATGTTGTCCAGGTGCAGTTTCCAGTTTACACTTTGAATCGATTGCTCTCACACCGCTTTTTAAGAAAAGGTCTGTACCTTCTCGGCGGCTGAGCTTGAGCTTGGGACCCAAGTATCTTGCCATGATCTTTCTCCAACTATCCTAATGAAACGGCGTTATACACGACGCTTTTTAGGAGGACGACAACCATTATGAGGGATCGGCGTCACATCGGTAATGTTGGTAATTTTATAACCAACAGCGTTCAGCGCACGAATGGCTGACTCACGACCTGGACCTGGACCCTTCACAAACACTTCAAGGTTTTTTAAACCGTAGTCTTGAGCAGCAGCACCTGCACGCTCAGCAGCCACCTGTGCAGCAAATGGAGTAGATTTACGTGAACCACGGAAACCTGAACCACCTGAAGTAGCCCATGACAACGCATTACCTTGACGATCTGTAATGGTGACAATAGTGTTGTTGAAAGAAGCATGGATATGAGCCATGCCATCTGCAACCTGTTTACGTACGCGCTTACGCGGAGAACGTGACGGAACTTTAGCCATTGCTTTACCTTCCCGTTACTTTCTAATAGGTTTACGTGGACCTTTACGCGTACGCGCATTGGTCTTAGTACGTTGCCCACGGAGAGGCAGGCTACGGCGATGGCGGAGACCACGATAACAACCAAGATCCATAAGACGCTTGATGTTCATTGAAATCTCACGACGTAAGTCACCTTCTACTAGGTATTTGGCGACTTCTTCGCGTAGTGTGTCTATTTGAGCTTCGCTCAATTCCTTGATCTTAGCAGTTTCAGCGATTGCTGTAGCCGCGCAGATTGCTCTAGCGCGAGTACGGCCGATGCCGAAAATTGCAGTCAATGCGATGACTGTATGCTTTTGATCAGGAATGTTAATGCCAGCGATACGGGCCACTATGCACTCCTTAAAGTTAAAGGCCAACTGCGAAAAGCCCGAAAGGATACTCGACAGTCGACAGATTTGCAAACAAAATTTTGTTCAGCCCAATTCATGGGCTGAACAAATTACTTTTTAGCCTTGACGCTGTTTGTGTTTTGGTTCAACACAGATAACGCGTACAACGCCACTACGCTTGACGATCTTGCAGTTACGGCAGATCTTCTTCACGGAAGCTCGAACTTTCATTTCATCACTCCGTAAAGCTACTTAGCGACCAAAGCGATCTAAATTCGCTTTGTTAACTAGGTTAGCTTTCTTCATCACAGACTCATACTGATGAGACATCATATGCGTCTGAACCTGAGCCATGAAGTCCATGATTACGACTACCATAATTAGTAGTGAAGTACCGCCGAAATAGAACTGTACTTTCCACGCAATTAACATGAACTCCGGAATTAAGCAGATAAAGGTTATGTATAACGCGCCTGCCAATGTCAAACGGGTCATAACTTTATCAATGTAACGCGAAGTCTGTTCTCCAGGACGGATCCCAGGGATGAATGCACCACTCTTCTTCAAGTTATCTGCTGTTTCACGTGGGTTAAACACCAACGCAGTATAGAAGAAACAGAAAAAGATAATCGCTGTTGCATATAATAATGAGTAAAGCGGTTGTCCAGGTGACACAGCCAGTGAAAAATCACTCAACCATGACATGGATTCATTTTGACCGAACCACTGAGCCAGTGTTCCAGGAAACAAAATGATGCTTGACGCAAAAATTGGCGGAATAACACCTGCCATGTTTATTTTCAGCGGTAGATGGGTACTTTGCGCAGCGAACACCTTACGGCCTTGCTGACGCTTAGCATAGTTAACGACGATACGACGCTGACCACGTTCCACAAACACTACAAAATAAGTCACTGCAAACACAATTACCGCGAGCAACAACAATACTAACACATTCAAGTCACCTTGACGCGCCTGCTCAGCCGTTTGGCCGATAGCGGAAGGTAATCCAGCAACAATACCTGCGAAAATCAAAATCGAGATACCATTACCTATACCACGTTCGGTAATTTGCTCACCTAGCCACATAAGGAACATAGTTCCTGTCACTAAGCTCACAACCGCAACAAAGTAGAATCCAAATCCAATGTTGACCACAAGGCCTGGCACTAAGTTTGGTAACCCGGTTGCAATACCGACCGACTGGAATGTACCCAGCACTAAGGTACCCCATCTGGTATATTGACTGATTTTCTTACGTCCTGATTCGCCTTCCTTTTTCAATTCAGCGAGTGCAGGATGTACGACAGTCAACAGTTGCATGATAATCGATGCCGAAATGTACGGCATAATACCTAATGCAAAGATAGAGGCACGCTCAAGGGCACCACCCGAGAACATGTTAAACATGCCAAGGATGGTTCCACTTTGCTGAGCAAACAGCTCTGCTAATACAGCTGCGTCAATACCAGGAATTGGCACAAACGAACCGGCTCTAAAGACGATAATCGCACCAATCACGAACAGGAGGCGAGCTTTCAATTCAGAAAGTCCACCTTTCGCGCTTTTTAAATCAAGTCCTGGTTTTGCCATCGACGTATTATTCCTCGATCTTACCGCCGGCAGCTTCAATAGCTGCACGTGCACCTTTGGTTACCTTCAGACCTTTAACAGTCACAGGGCGCTCAATGGTACCTGAAAGAACAATTTTCGCAAACTGGATGTTGCGAGTTATTACGTTCGCATCTTTCAGAGCGTTTAAGTCGATAACATCACCGTTAACTTTTGCCAGTTCGAGTACACGAACTTCAGCTGTTACCATAGCGCGACGCGAGGTAAAACCAAATTTAGGTAAACGGATTTTAAGTGGCATTTGACCACCTTCGAATCCTGGGCGTACACCGCCACCAGAGCGAGACTTTTGGCCTTTATGACCACGACCCGCTGTTTTACCTAGACCTGAGCCCATACCACGGCCTACACGCTTTGGTGCATGCTTAGAGCCTGCAGCTGGAGATAGAGTATTTAAACGCATCTATTAATCCTCCACCTTAACCATGTAGTAGACCTTGTTGATCATACCGCGAACAGAAGGAGTATCTTCTAATTCAACAGTGTGACCAATGCGACGCAAACCAAGACCCGTTAGGGTTGCACGGTGTTTCGGTAAACGACCGATACCGCTTTTAGTTTGAGTAACTTTTACAGTTTTAGTTGCCATGGTGCATTACCCCCGAATTTCGTCAACATTCAGGCCACGCTTAGCTGCGATTTGCGAAGGTGACTTCATGTGCACCAATGCATCGACAGTCGCGCGAACGATGTTGATCGGGTTAGTAGAACCGTATGCTTTTGACAGAACGTTATGCACGCCTGCTACTTCCAATACGGCACGCATTGCGCCACCGGCAATAATACCAGTACCTTGTGATGCAGGTTGCATGTACACAAGTGAACCAGTATGACGACCTTTAACTGGGTGATGCAGAGTACCTGCATTCAACTCAACGGTCACAATGTTACGACGAGCTTTTTCCATCGCTTTTTGAATCGCGGCTGGAACTTCACGTGCTTTGCCATAGCCATAGCCAATCTTACCGTTACCGTCACCCACTACTGTCAGTGCTGTGAAGCTAAAGATACGACCGCCCTTAACTACTTTAGAAACACGATTAACTGCAATTAATTTCTCTTGCAGATCGTCTTTTTGCTGAGCTTCTAATTTAGCCATTTTATAACCCCTTAGAACTTCAGGCCAGCTTCACGAGCTGCATCTGCTAAAGCAGCTACACGACCGTGATACTTGAAACCAGAACGATCGAACGCAACTGAAGTTACGCCTTTTTCGATCGCGCGCTCAGCAACAAATTTACCTACTGCTTTCGCTGCGTCTACGTTACCGGTACTCTTCAGTAGCTCTTTAACCGCTTTTTCTACGGTTGAAGCAGCTGCCAACACCTGAGCTTCAGGATTGATCACCTGAGCATAAATGTGACGCGGTGTACGATGTACAACCAGACGGTTCACGCCCAGCTCTTGGATCTTCTTACGAGCGCGAGTAGCGCGACGTAAGCGAGATGTTTTCTTATCCATATCGCGTTACCTACTTCTTCTTAGCCTCTTTACGGCGTACTACTTCGTCGTCATAGCGAACACCTTTGCCTTTGTATGGCTCTGGTGGACGGTATCCGCGAATCTCAGCAGCGACTTGGCCAATTAACTGTTTATCAACGCCACGTAGGACGATGTCAGTTTGGCTAGGGCACTCTGCAGTAACGCCTGCGGGCAGTTTGTGTACTAACGGATGAGAGAAACCTAAAGTAAGGTCAATATCAGCACCGACGAGTTTCGCACGGTAACCAACGCCAACTAACTTTAACTTACGCTCAAAACCTTGAGATACACCAACAACCATGTTGTTTACTAATGCACGAGTTGTACCAGCCTGTGCCCAAGCGTTAACAACGCCTTCAACAGGGAGGAACTTAACTACGCCGGCTTCAATAACAACATTGACCGCATTGTTGATCACTCGAGTCAGACTACCTTTTCCGCCTTTGACGGTAAGGGTCTGTTCGTTCAAGGTCACCTCTACGCCAGCTGGAATAGATACTGGTGCTTTTGCTACACGAGACATTCCTAGCTCCTTAAGCTACGTAGCAGATAACCTCGCCACCCATGCCTGCAAGGCGGGCGGCACGATCAGTCATCAAGCCTTTAGAAGTGGACACAATTGCGACACCCAGACCGCCCATCACCTTTGGAAGTTCGTTTTTACCTTTGTAAATACGAAGACCAGGACGACTTACACGCTGGATAGTCTCAACGACTGGTTGGCCTTGGAAATACTTTAAAGTAACTTCCAGTTCAGGCTTGGCTTCATCTGCTACGGCGTAATCAGCAATATAACCTTCATCTTTAAGTAGTTTCGCAATTGCGACTTTCAACTTAGCTGAAGGCATCTTCACTGATACGTGGTTAGCAGCTTGGCCGTTACGAATACGGGTTAACATATCCGCAATAGGATCTTGCATGCTCATATTAGCTTACTCCGTGACAAGTGCTTACCAGCTGGCCTTACGCAGGCCAGGAACTTCACCACGCATGGTTGCTTCACGTAATTTGATACGGCTCAAGCCGAATTTACGTAAGAAGCCATGAGGGCGACCAGTTTGATTACAACGATTGCGTTGACGCGCAGCGCTGGAATCACGTGGTAGAGCTTGCAGCTTAAGAACCGCATCCCAACGATCTTCGTCAGAAGAAGCTGGACTTGCAATGATAGTCTTAAGAGCCGCACGCTTTTCAGCGTACTTGGCCACGAGCTGTGCACGTTTAGCTTCACGTGCTTTCATTGATGTTTTTGCCATTACGCTACCCTTATTTCTTGAATGGGAAGTTAAAAGCGTCTAACAAAGCACGACCTTCTTCATCATTCTTCGCAGTAGTAGTGATAACAATATCCATACCACGAATCTTATCGATTTTATCGTAATCGATTTCTGGGAAGATGATCTGCTCACGCACGCCCATTGCGTAGTTACCACGGCCGTCAAACGCTTTAGCGCTTAAGCCACGGAAGTCACGAATACGTGGGATTGCGATATCGACTAAACGCTCTAAGAATTCCCACATACGCTCACCGCGTAGGGTCACTTTACAGCCAATAGGGTAGCCTTCACGGATTTTAAAACCAGCAACTGACTTACGAGCTACAGTCACAACTGGCTTTTGACCAGCGATTGCAGTCATATCACGGACAGCATGGTCCATGATTTTCTTGTCTGCAACAGCTTCGCCAACACCCATATTCAGGGTGATTTTCTCAATCCGAGGGACTTGCATGACACTGGTATAACCGAACTTTTTAGCAAGTTCAGCGACAACAGTCTCTTGGTATTTATCATGCAGTTTCGCCATCGTTTACTCCAATTACTTAACGAGTTCACTGTTCGATTTGAAGAAACGAACTTTTTTGCCGTCTTCAAAGCGGAAACCAACGCGATCAGCTTTGCCAGTGGCAGAGTTGAAAATCGCTACATTTGATGCTTGTATCGGTGCTTCTTTCTCAACAATACCGCCAGCTACGCCCAATTGTGGGTTTGGCTTTTGGTGTTTTTTGACAAGATTGATGCCTTCAACAATCAATTTACCAGTAGGAAGGACTTGAGAAACTTTTGCACGTTTACCCTTGTCTTTACCTGCTAATACAATCACTTCGTCTTCACGACGTATTTTAGCTGCCATTTTGAAGCTCCTTACAGTACTTCTGGTGCCAGCGAGACAATTTTCATAAATTGCTCATTACGCAATTCACGTGTCACTGGTCCAAAGATACGAGTACCAATCGGCTGCAGGTTGTTGTTCAAAAGAACAGCTGCATTCCGATCGAAGCGAATGACAGAACCGTCTGGACGACGTACGCCTTTCTTAGTACGGACTACCACCGCGTTATACACATCGCCTTTCTTCGCTTTAGCGCGAGGAATCGCTTCTTTAACAGAAACTTTGATGATGTCGCCGATACCGGCATAACGACGATGAGAGCCACCCAAGACCTTAATACACTGAACTCTGCGTGCGCCGCTGTTACAAGCAACGTCAAGAGTCGATTGCATTTGGATCATTTTAAGTGCTCCGCTATCGTTACTACACAATTCCCACTATGGGACAATAAAAACACTCATTTTTGCTATTAATTTAGTCAAAAATGGCGCGCAAATATAACACCATAAAAGTGGAATGTATAGTATTAAAAAACAAACGGCCCCACATTCTGGAGCCGTTTACCTAAATACCTAATTAACTTAGGCCTTTGATACTACTTCAACCAGGGTCCAAGACTTAGTCTTAGACAAAGGACGACATTCGCGAATCGCTACTAAATCGCCTTCATTGCACTGATTCGTTTCGTCATGTGCATGGATCTTTGTCGTACGCTTAATGTATTTCCCATAAATTGGGTGTTTCACTTGGCGTTCGATAGCAACAGTAATGGACTTGTCCATTTTGTTGCTAGTTACACGACCCTGCAAAGTACGGATTTTATCAGACATTATGCACCCGCCTTAGAAGTAATAATGGTCTTAACGCGCGCAATGTTACGGCGCACCAATTTCAGTTGATTAGTCTGAGTCAACTGACCAGTGGCGTGTTGCATACGCAGGTTGAACTGCTCACGCAGCAGACCAAGTAGTTCAGCGTTCAGTTCTTCAACGCTCTTTTCTCTCAGTTCGCTCGCTTTCATTACATCACCGTCTTAGTTACGAAGGTAGTCTTAATTGGAAGCTTGGCAGCAGCCAAAGCAAACGCTTCACGAGCGATCACTTCAGAAACACCATTCATCTCATAAAGAACCTTACCAGGTTGAATCTGACATACCCAGTATTCAACGTTACCTTTACCTTTACCCATACGCACTTCAAGAGGCTTAGAGGTAATCGGCTTGTCCGGGAAAACTCGAATCCAAATTTGTCCCTGACGCTTAATGTGACGTGTCATGGCACGACGTGCAGATTCGATCTGACGTGCAGTTAAACGGCCACGGCCGACTGCTTTCAGACCAAAAGTACCAAAGCTAACTTCGGTACCGTTCGCTAGACCGCGGTTGCGGCCTTTGAACATCTTGCGAAACTTCATACGTTTAGGTTGCAGCATTGCCGGCTCTCCTATTTACCACGAGGCTTGCGCTTAGGTTGCTGCTGCTTCGGCTCTTCAATCTGTGGCAGCATTCCGTCTAGAACTTCACCTTTGAAGATCCAAACTTTAACGCCAATCACACCGTATTGGGTGTGACTTTCAGATGTAGAATAGTCGATATCAGCACGCAAAGTATGTAAAGGTACACGACCTTCACGATACCACTCATCGCGCGCAATCTCAGCTCCGCCTAAACGGCCACTAACTTGTACTTTGATACCTTGAGCACCAATACGCATTGCGTTTTGAACTGCGCGCTTCATAGCACGACGGAACATTACGCGACGCTCTAATTGCTGTGCAATTGAGTCAGCAACTAACTTGGCATCTAGCTCAGGTTTACGGATCTCAGCGATGTTAATTTGAGCAGGAGTGCCAGCAAGTTTTGACACTGCAGCACGCAATACTTCAACGTCTTCACCTTTCTTACCGATCACAACACCTGGACGGGCAGTGTGAATGGTAACGCGGATGCTTTTCGCTGGACGCTCGATAACAATCTTAGATACTGAAGCAGCTTGTAATTTCTCTACAAGAAACTTACGCACTTCCCAGTCGCTGTTCAGGTTACTTGCGTAATCTGATTTATCTGCGTACCAGGTAGAGATCCAAGGCTTGGTGATACCCAGACGGATACCATTAGGATGTACTTTCTGTCCCATTGCTCTCTCCTAGCGATCTGATACAACCACAGTAATGTGGCTGGTACGCTTCATGATACGATCAGCGCGGCCTTTAGCACGTGGCATGATACGCTTCATAGTTGGGCCTTCATCTACGAAGACGGCTCCGACTTTAAGCTCATCAATATCCGCGCCTTCGTTGTGTTCGGCGTTTGCGATAGCTGAGTCAAGTACTTTTTTAACCAGTACGGCGGCTTTCTTGGGGCTGAAAGTCAAAATTTCGAGGGCCTTAGCAACAGGCAATCCACGAATTTGATCAGCAACCAGACGGGCCTTCTGCGCAGACGTACGGGCAAAACGATGTTTAGCTAAAACTTCCATCTTATTCCTCCCGTATTAACGCTTCTTCGCTTTCTTATCTGCAGCATGGCCGCGATAAGTGCGAGTTGGTGAAAATTCACCAAGTTTGTGGCCGATCATTTCGTCAGTTACGAACACAGGAACGTGCTGACGACCATTATGGACAGCGATGGTCAAACCAATCATATTTGGAATGATCATAGAACGACGTGACCAAGTCTTAATAGGCTTTTTGTCACCGGCTTCCATCGCTTTCTCTACCTTCTTCAGCAAGTGCAGGTCAATGAAGGGACCTTTCTTGAGAGAACGTGGCATGGCGAATCCTCTTACTATTTATTACGACGACGTACGATGTACTTGTCAGTGCGCTTGTTACTACGAGTTTTATAACCCTTAGTTGGCACACCCCATGGAGTCACTGGGTGACGACCACCAGAAGTACGGCCTTCACCACCACCGTGTGGATGGTCTACTGGGTTCATTGCAACACCACGCACTGTAGGACGTATGCCTCTCCAGCGCTTAGCACCTGCTTTACCTAACTGGCGTAGCATGTGTTCGGCATTACCAACTTCACCAAATGTCGCGCGGCAATCAACTGGCACTTTACGCATTTCGCCAGAGCGAAGACGTAGAGTGGCATATGCGCCATCACGAGCAACAACTTGTACATAAGCACCTGCAGAACGAGCGATCTGAGCACCTTTACCAGGCTTCATTTCAACTGCGTGAACTACAGAACCTACTGGGATGTTGCGCAGTGGCATAGCGTTACCGGTTTTGATCTCGGCAGCAACACCAGACTGGATCTTATCGCCAGCTTGCATGCCTTTGGCAGCAAGAATATAACGACGCTCACCATCCGCATACAATACTAACGCGATGTTAGCAGTACGGTTTGGATCGTATTCCAGACGCTCAATCTTTGCAGGGATACCATCTTTATCGCGTTTGAAGTCGATTAGACGATAATGCTGCTTATGACCACCACCTACGTGACGGACAGTGATACGGCCAGTATTGTTACGGCCACCACTTTTAGATTTTTTCGCCAACAAGCCAGCAAAAGGTTTACCCTTGTGCAGGTCAGTGTTCACCACTTTAACTACGTGGCGACGACCTGGAGAGGTTGGCTTACACTTAATAACTGCCATGATAATTCTCCTTTGCTTACTCAGCGCCGCCGACGAAATCGATGTCAGCACCAGCAGCTAGAGTCACATAGGCTTTTTTCCAATCGCTACGACGACCAGTACGGCCACCAGTGCGTTTAGTTTTGCCTTTGCTCACTAAAGTGCGAACTGAATCAACTTCAACTTCAAATAGCTTAGCAACAGCAGCTTTAATTTCAGCTTTAGTTGCATCGATAGCTACGCGGAAAACAACAGTGTTGTGCTTCTCAGCGTTCACAGTGCTCTTTTCAGAGATATGTGGAGCGAGAATAACTTTTAGCAAACGTTCTTCGCGGATCATCATGCTAGCATCTCCTCGATTTGCTTCACTGCGTCAGCAGTCACAAGCACAGTGTTGAAGGCGATCAGACTCACTGGGTCTAGACCCGCTACATCACGAACGTCAACCTTGTACAGGTTACGAGCTGCTAAGAATAAGTTCTCATCAACTTCTGCAGTCACAATCAGAACGTCTTCAAGGTTCATTGCTTTCAATTTAGCTTTCAGCTCTTTAGTTTTAGGAGCTTCAACACCGAAAGATTCAACAATAACCAAACGCTCTTGACGTACCAATTCAGACAGAATGCTTCTCAGCGCTCCGCGGTACATCTTTTTGTTAACTTTTTGGCTGTGATCTTGGGTTTTAGCAGCGAATGTTACGCCACCGCCACGCCAGATTGGGCCTTTAACAGAACCAGCACGAGCACGGCCAGTTCCTTTTTGGCGCCAAGGCTTTTTGCCTGAGCCAGTTACTTCCGCACGAGTCTTTTGAGCACGAGTGCCCTGACGCGCGTTTGCAGCGTATGCTACAACTACCTGATGAACCAGTGCCTCGTTAAAGTCACGGCCGAAGGTAGTTTCGGAAACTTCAAGAGCGCTTTGCGCGTCTTTCAATACCAATTCCATTACTATCTCCTCAGACCTTAAGCTTTAACGGCAGGCTTGATAATCAAGTCGCCATTGGTAGCGCCAGGAACAGCGCCACGGACTAGTAGCAGGTTACGCTCAACATCTACACGAACAACAACTAGATTTTGAGTAGTAACACGCTCGGCACCCATATGGCCTGACATTTTTTTGCCTTTGAATACGCGACCAGGCGTTTGGTTCTGACCGATAGAACCATTCGAGCGGTGCGACAAAGAGTTACCGTGAGTCATATCTTGAGTACGGAAGTTCCAACGCTTAACGCCGCCTTGGAAGCCTTTACCTTTTGATTGACCAGTAACATCAACTTTCGCTACGTCTGCGAAAATATCAACATTTAGCTCAGCACCAACTTCAATGCCCTCGCCTTCACCGTCTACCAAACGCATTTCCCACAAACCACGACCGGCTTCAACGCCGCTCTTGGCAAAGTGACCTGCTTCTGGTTTAGTGATGCGATTGGCTTTTTTGGTGCCAGTTGTAACTTGAAGTGCACGGTAGCCGTCAGTTTCTAAAGTTTTCACTTGAGTAACACGGTTGCCTGCAACTTCAATTACAGTAACTGGTATTGAAACACCATCTTCAGTGAAGATGCGAGTCATACCAACTTTACGACCAATAAGACCGATAGCCATCTCTCAAACCTCTTCTTACTAGGATCTCAATTAACCCAAGCTAATCTGTACGTCGACACCAGCCGCAAGATCTAAACGCATTAACGCGTCAACAGTCTTTTCAGTTGGCTCTACGATGTCAACCAGGCGCTTGTGTGTACGTAATTCGTACTGGTCACGAGCATCTTTATTAACGTGCGGAGAGATCAAAATGGTATAACGCTCTTTGCGAGTAGGTAGTGGAATTGGACCACGAACCTGCGCGCCTGTACGCTTAGCAGTTTCAACGATTTCCGCTGTAGACTGATCAATTAAGCGATGATCAAATCCCTTTAAGCGGATACGGATTCTTTGGTTCTGCATTGACCAGAGCTCCTAAAATGGACATATAAAAAATCACCCTCTAGCTTCTTCAATATAGAAAAGCAGAGCGAGATGATTTAACCGTTCGACTCCCAATCGGAGCCGCTATGATAATGATTAACTTCAGCGACTAATCATTTAATTCGTCAACCTAAGTCGACGAGGGGGCCATTATACCTATCTAAATCCGGATATCAAGCCCGCTGTGTAAATAGTCATCAAATAACTATTTAACTTCAGAGTGGCGAGCATTTTACACAAATTTGTGAATAAAACCAGCCCTCAAATAAAAAAGGAAGCCGAAGCTTCCTTTTCAAACTAATTTCTATCGCAATTAAGCGATGATTTTAGCTACTACACCAGCACCAACTGTACGACCACCTTCACGGATTGCGAAGCGTAAACCTTCGTCCATCGCGATTGGGCAAATCAGAGTCACTACCATTTTGATGTTGTCGCCAGGCATTACCATCTCTACGCCTTCTGGCAGTTCGATAGTACCGGTTACGTCAGTTGTACGGAAGTAGAACTGTGGACGGTAGCCTTTGAAGAATGGAGTATGACGTCCGCCTTCTTCTTTTGACAGAACATAAACTTCTGATTCAAAAGTCGTGTGTGGGTTGATTGAACCTGGTTTAGCCAATACTTGACCACGTTCTACGTCATCACGCTTAGTACCACGTAATAACACACCACAGTTCTCGCCTGCACGACCTTCGTCAAGCAGTTTACGGAACATTTCTACACCAGTACACGTTGTTTTAGTCGTTGTGCGAACACCAACGATTTCAACTTCGTCACCCACTTTAACAATACCACGCTCAACACGACCAGTAACTACTGTACCACGGCCTGAAATTGAGAATACGTCTTCGATTGGCAGTAGGAACGGCTTATCGATGTCACGTTGTGGTTCTGGAATGTAAGAATCCAGTGCTGCGGCTAATTCAAGGATCTTAGCTTCCCACTCTGGTTGACCTTCTAGGGCCTTCAGAGCTGAACCTTGGATTACTGGTAAATCATCACCTGGGAAATCGTATTCTGACAGAAGTTCACGCACTTCCATTTCAACCAATTCCAGTAACTCTTCGTCATCTACCATGTCACATTTGTTCATGAACACGATGATGAAAGGTACGCCAACCTGACGAGAAAGCAGGATGTGCTCACGAGTCTGTGGCATTGGACCGTCTGTAGAGGCAACTACTAGAATCGCGCCGTCCATCTGTGCAGCACCAGTGATCATGTTTTTAACATAGTCAGCGTGGCCTGGGCAGTCTACGTGTGCGTAGTGACGTGAAGGCGTGTCATATTCGATGTGAGAGGTATTGATCGTAATACCGCGCTCACGCTCTTCTGGAGCGTTATCGATTTGAGAGAAGTCTTTAGCTTCGCCACCGTAGGTCTTAGCCAGTACGTGAGAGATAGCTGCAGTCAGTGTGGTTTTACCATGGTCAACGTGACCAATGGTGCCCACGTTTACGTGAGGCTTAATACGTTCAAATTTAGCTTTTGCCACGATATATTCCTTTCTTTTCAGAATAGTCCAGTCAGTGCTGGACCATAATAACATTTATGTCGTAACTGGATATTAGCTACGAGATTCAATAATCGCTTTTGCAATGTTTTGCGGTGCATCAGAGTACTTCAAGAACTCCATAGAGTATGAAGCGCGACCCTGTGTAGCAGAGCGCAAATCAGTTGCATAACCAAACATTTCAGAAAGAGGCACTACAGCATGGACTATTTTGATGCCACCAAAGCCATCATCCATCCCTTCAATTAAGCCACGACGACGGTTCAAATCACCAACGACGTCACCCATATAATTTTCAGGGGTAGTTACTTCTACTTTCATGCAAGGTTCGAGCAACGCCGGATTCGCTTCAAGCGCACCCTTTTTGAAGCCCATAGAACCTGCAATTTTGAACGCCATCTCGTTCGAGTCCACATCATGATATGAACCATCGAACAGAGTGACCTTCACGTCCAACACAGGGAAGCCAGCGAGAACGCCATTCTTCATCTGTTCTTGGATACCTTTATCAACCGCAGGAATGAATTCACGAGGAATCACACCTCCCACAACAGCATTGACAAATTCGTAACCAGCGCCTTCTTCATTAGGCTCTAGTTTTAACCAAACGTGACCGAATTGTCCACGACCACCTGATTGGCGTACAAATTTACCTTCAGCTTCTACTGAAGCTCGGATAGTTTCGCGGTAGGCCACTTGTGGCTTACCTACGTTACATTCAACACCGAATTCGCGACGCATACGGTCTACGATGATGTCTAAGTGTAACTCACCCATACCCGAAATCAGAGTTTGTGATGATTCTTCGTCAGTTTCAACTCGGAATGATGGATCTTCCGCTGCAAGTTTTTGCAACGCGATACCCATTTTGTCCTGATCGGCTTTTGACTTAGGCTCAACGGCAATGGTAATTACTGGCTCTGGGAACTCCATACGTTCCAAGATCACTCTATGATCGTTATCACAAAGCGTATCACCCGTAGTCACTTCTTTTAGACCAATCGCCGCTGCGATATCACCAGCACGGACTTCTTTCAGTTCAGTGCGATCGTTTGCATGCATTTGCACCATACGACCTACGCGTTCACGCTTCTGTTTGACAGAGTTGTAAACGCCCGAACCTGATTCGAGTACGCCTGAGTACACGCGAATAAAGGTCAAAGTTCCTACGAATGGATCTGTAGCAATCTTAAATGCCAATGCAGCAAAAGGCGCATTGTCATCTGATGGGCGTTCTACTTCTTGGTCGTTCTCATCGATGCCCTTAATTGGAGGCACATCAATTGGCGCTGGCAAGAATTCAATAACCGCATCAAGTACCGCTTGAACGCCTTTGTTCTTAAATGCAGAACCACAAGTCGCTAAAACGATTTCATTATTTATAGTACGCTGACGTAGCGCCTTTTTAATTTCGTCTTCTGATAGCGTGCCTTCTTCAAGGTACTTATCCATCAGTTCATCCGAAGATTCGGCTGCTACTTCAACCAGATACTCATGCATTTCAGCCGCTTTAGCTGCTAACTCTGCAGGGATCTCCTCATAAGTGAAAGTCATACCCTGGTCTGATTCATTCCAGTTAATTGCTTTCATCTTGATTAAGTCGATCACGCCTTTGAAGTTTTCTTCTGCACCGATATTCAATTGAATAGGCACACAAGTGGCTCCAAGACGAGTTCTAATTTGCTTCACTACACGTTCAAAGTCTGCACCTGCACGGTCCATCTTGTTGATAAATACCAAACGTGGAACGCGGTATTTATCAGCTTGACGCCACACTGTTTCTGACTGAGGTTCAACACCAGATGAACCACAGAAAACGACAACAGCGCCGTCGAGTACGCGCAGAGACCGTTCAACTTCAATAGTAAAGTCAACGTGACCAGGGGTATCGATGATATTGATGCGGTGTTCAGTGAATTGAGCATCCATACCACGCCAGAATGTGGTTACCGCAGCCGAGGTGATAGTGATACCACGCTCTTGCTCTTGAACCATCCAGTCTGTGGTAGCGGCGCCGTCATGCACCTCACCGATTTTATGAGACAAACCGGTATAGAACAGAACACGTTCTGTTGTGGTGGTTTTACCTGCGTCAACATGAGCACAAATACCGATATTACGATAACGCTCAATTGGGGTTGTACGAGCCACGATTATACCCTCTCCACCAAGACCTAAGTCTTGGCAATATCAACAACTATGGTGTGGGCCTAAGCCCACACCATCATATTACCAACGGTAATGAGCAAAGGCTTTGTTAGCTTCAGCCATGCGATGCACGTCTTCACGCTTCTTAACAGCAGTACCTTTGTTTTCAGACGCATCCAGCATTTCACCTGCCAGACGTAAAGCCATAGATTTTTCACCACGCTTACGAGCAGCTTCAACTAACCAGCGCATCGCCAGTGCGTTACGACGCACAGGACGAACTTCACATGGTACCTGGTACGTAGAACCACCAACGCGACGAGATTTAACTTCGACTGATGGGCGAACGTTGTCCAGGGCTGCTTCAAGGATAACTAAATGGTTTTCGCTTTTCTTTTCAGCGACAACATCTAGTGCCTTGTAAATAATTTTTTCTGCAGTCGACTTTTTGCCGTCTTGCATAATGACGTTGATGAACTTAGCCAGCAACTCACTGTGAAACTTTGGATCTGGTAGGATTTTACGTTGTCCTACAACGCGACGTCTTGGCATAACAATTCTCCGTATGCTTCAGGGATTTCCAAAACTGGAATTCTCAAAATAAAACTAGCTTGGCCTTACTTAACGGATAAGTTAAGACTTAGGACGCTTAGCACCGTATTTAGAACGGCTTTGGCGACGTGAAGTCACGCCTGCACAGTCTAATGCGCCACGAATAGTGTGATAACGCACACCTGGTAAGTCTTTAACACGACCACCACGGATTAAGATCACGCTATGTTCCTGCAGGTTGTGGCCTTCACCGCCGATGTACGAAGTAACTTCGAAACCGTTAGTTAGACGCACACGAGCTACTTTACGTAGTGCAGAGTTAGGTTTTTTAGGGGTAGTAGTGTACACACGTGTACAAACACCACGTTTTTGCGGGCACGCATTCAACGCAGGCACGTTAGTCTTGTCGACTTTTGGCGCGCGTGGCTTACGTACCAACTGGTTTACAGTTGCCATGTATAGCTCCGAGTCAGTTGAATCAAACTCAACGATAAGGTGTGAAAAATCTATATCCCACAATGGTGGGACGCGGAATTTTAGAAAGGTAATGCCTGACTGTCAAGAAATAGCCAACTTTTGCGGCATATTACAAGAAAAAAGGCGCCATAGGCGCCTTTTTATAACAAACTTATTACTTAATCTTGGCTACCAGCCAAGTTTAAGAGATCGGCCAAGTTCTGTTCGGCTTCACTTGCAGTGATCTTGTTCACTACTACAGGTTCGTTTTTCTTCGCACGCGCTTCATTACGAGTCTTGTGATAAGCGTAACCAGTACCGGCTGGGATCAGTCGGCCAACGATAACGTTTTCTTTCAGACCACGTAATTGATCGCTCTTACCACCTACGGCGGCTTCGGTCAGTACGCGCGTGGTTTCTTGGAACGATGCTGCTGAGATAAAGGATTCTGTTGCCAGAGATGCTTTAGTAATACCCAGTAGTTCACGTTCAAAGGTCGCAGGCACTTTACCTTGGGCGATCAGTTCGCGGTTAGCGATCTTCACGCGTGACACTTCAGCTTGTTCCCCTTCGAGGAAGTCAGTGTCACCGGCAGAAGTGATAAGACACTTACGCAGCATCTGACGGATGATCACTTCGATATGCTTATCGTTGATCTTCACGCCTTGCAGACGGTAAACGTCCTGTACTTCGTTCACAATGTAGTTTGCTACGTTGTGGATACCACGAAGACGCAGAATGTCGTGTGCCGCTTCTGGACCGTCAGCGATAACTTCACCACGTTCGACTTTTTCACCTTCGAACACGTTTAAGTTACGCCACTTAGGGATCATCTCTTCATAATGATCGCCGCCATCAGCAGGTGTAATCACCAAACGACGCTTACCTTTGGTCTCTTTACCAAACGAGATGGTACCAGAGATTTCCGCCAGAATAGCAGGCTCTTTTGGCTTACGCGCTTCGAACAAGTCAGCAACGCGTGGCAGACCACCGGTGATGTCGCGAGTTTTAGACGATTCCTGAGGAATACGAGCTAATGCGTCACCCACGTTGATTTGCGCGTTATCTTCTAAGTTAACGATCGCACTACCTGGTAAGAAGTATTGTGCTGGTACTTCAGTACCTGGGATCATCAAGTCAGCACCATTAGCGCCAAGCAGACGGATCATTGGGCGCATTTCTTTACCCGCAGTACCACGCTGACCAACGTCAAGGATCACGATTGATGACAGACCCGTTAGTTCGTCTGTTTGACGTGTCATAGTGACACCGTCAATCATGTCTACGAACTTGATACTACCCGCCACTTCAGAAATGATTGGGTGAGTATGTGGATCCCAGTTAGCGATAACATCGCCCGCTTCAACAGCCGCTTCTTCTAGTTTCTCGAGCACAGTACCGTATGGCACTTTATAACGCTCTTTCTCACGACCCAGCTCGTCAATAACAGCCAGTTCAGAAGAACGAGAAACGATAACCAGTTTGCCGTCACTGTTAGTCACATGCTTAGCATTATGCAGTTTCAATGAACCCGAGTTTTTCACTTGGACATTGTTTTCTGCAGACGCTCTAGATGCCGCACCACCGATGTGAAACGTACGCATCGTTAACTGTGTACCTGGTTCACCGATAGATTGTGCTGCCACAACACCGATGGCTTCACCGTGGTTAATAATATGACCACGAGCCAAGTCACGACCGTAACAAGCTGCACACACACCGAAATCGGTATCACAAGAAATAACAGAACGTACAATCACTTCGTCGATTGAATGCTCTTCTAACTTGTCACACCATGCTTCGTCGAGTAGCGTGTTACGTGGTGCTAATACGTCTTCAGTGCCTGGATAGAACACATCAATCGCAACCACACGACCCAGTACGCGTTCACGTAACGGCTCAACCACATCACCACCTTCAATCAGCGGTTTCATGGTTAGACCTTCGTGAGTACCACAATCGTCTTCGATAACCACTAAATCTTGTGCAACGTCTACAAGACGACGAGTCAGGTAACCCGAGTTCGCTGTCTTCAACGCCGTATCGGCTAGACCTTTACGCGCACCGTGAGTAGAAATAAAGTACTGGAGTACGTTTAGACCTTCACGGAAGTTAGCGGTAATTGGCGTTTCGATGATTGAGCCGTCTGGCTTAGCCATCAGACCACGCATACCCGCCAACTGACGGATCTGTGCGGCACTACCACGAGCGCCTGAGTCAGCCATCATATAGATGCTGTTAAACGAGGCTTGTTTCTCTTCAACACCATCACGGTTAATCACTGTCTCAGTTGACAGGTTTTCCATCATAGCTTTAGAAACTTTTTCGTTGGCACTTGCCCAGATATCGATAACTTTGTTGTAACGCTCACCGGCTGTTACTAGACCAGATTGGAACTGCTCTTGAATTTCAAGAACTTCCGCTTCTGCATCAGCAACTAAGGTGTATTTCTCGTCTGGAATAACCATGTCATCGATACCTACAGAGGCACCAGAGATGGTTGCAAAACGGAAACCGGTATACATCAATTGGTCAGCGAAGATAACAGTATCTTTCAGACCCAGTTGACGATAACAGGTGTTCAACAGTTTAGAGATCTGCTTTTTGCCCATGTTCTGGTTAACCAGATCAAATGACAAACCTGCTGGCAGAATAAGTGACAGCAGAGCACGACCCACAGTCGTATCAACGATACGGCGTTGTTCAGTGCGCTCACCATCGTCACCAATAATGGTTTCAGTGATACGAACTTTAACGCGGGCATGCAGTTCAGCAGCGCCAGTTGCGTAAGCTTTTTCAACTTCAGCAACAGACATAAATGCCATACCTTCACCACGGCCGTTAATACGCTCACGGCTGGTGTAGTACAGACCCAATACCACGTCTTGAGACGGGGTGATAACAGGCTCGCCGTTGGCTGGTGACAGGATGTTGTTGGTAGACATCATCAGGGCACGGGCTTCAAGCTGCGCTTCCAGTGTTAACGGTACGTGTACCGCCATTTGGTCACCGTCGAAGTCGGCGTTGTATGCCGCACAAACGAGTGGGTGTAACTGGATTGCTTTACCTTCAATCAGTACAGGTTCGAACGCTTGGATACCCAGTCTGTGCAGTGTTGGTGCACGGTTGAGCATCACTGGATGTTCGCGGATCACTTCATCCAAAACGTCCCAAACTTCCGCTACTTCACGCTCAACCATCTTCTTAGCCGCTTTGATAGTAGTAGCCAAGCCACGACCTTCTAGCTTGCCATAGATGAATGGCTTGAACAGTTCCAGTGCCATCTTCTTAGGAAGACCACATTGGTGCAGACGTAGAGTAGGACCTACGGTAATTACCGAACGACCAGAATAGTCGACGCGCTTACCCAACAAGTTCTGACGGAAACGACCTTGCTTACCTTTGATCATATCAGCCAAAGATTTCAGAGGACGCTTGTTAGAACCCGTAATAGCACGACCACGACGACCGTTATCTAATAGCGCATCAACAGACTCTTGTAACATACGCTTTTCGTTGCGTACGATAATGTCTGGCGCAGCTAAATCTAACAGACGCTTCAAACGGTTGTTACGGTTGATCACGCGGCGATACAGGTCGTTAAGATCTGAAGTCGCGAAGCGGCCGCCATCGAGCGGAACCAACGGACGTAAGTCAGGTGGTAACACAGGCAGTACTTTTAAGATCATCCACTCAGGCTTGTTGCCTGAAGTGTAGAATGCTTCCATCAACTTAAGACGTTTAGTCACTTTCTTGCGACGAGTCTCAGAGTTGATTGAAGGCAATTCTTCACGCATTTGTTCGATTTCTTTCGCTAAATCGATAGCACGTAACAGTTCAAGCACTGCTTCGGCACCCATTTTAGCTTCGAACTCATCACCGTATTCTTCTAATGCATCCAGATAAGTTTCTTCTGTCAGCATTTGGCCACGTTCAAGGCTGGTCATGCCAGGCTCGATCACGACAAATGATTCAAAATACAGTACGCGTTCGATATCACGCAGCGTCATATCCAGCATTAAGCCAATACGTGACGGCAGTGATTTTAAGAACCAAATGTGCGCAACTGGGCTAGCCAGTTCGATGTGACCCATACGCTCACGACGTACTTTAGTTTGGGTTACTTCAACGCCACACTTTTCACAAATAACACCACGGTGCTTCAAACGTTTGTACTTACCGCACAAACATTCGTAATCTTTGACTGGGCCAAAGATACGCGCACAGAACAGACCTTCACGCTCAGGCTTGAAGGTACGGTAGTTGATGGTTTCTGGCTTCTTAACTTCACCAAAAGACCAAGAACGGATCAGATCAGGCGATGCCAGACCAATTTTGATGCCGTTAAATTCTTCAGTCTTGCTTTGCTGTTTCAGAAACTTTAATAAGTCTTTCACGTTTCTCTCCTGAAGGAGTTAAACCGGGTGCTCCGCTTGCACGGAGCACCATTCTGTTTGCCAAACGCGGCTAAAGGCCTGCGCTTATGCCTGATCCAACTCGATATTAATACCGAGTGAACGGATCTCCTTCAGTAACACGTTGAAGGACTCTGGCATGCCAGGTTGCATCTGATGGTTACCGTCGACGATGTTCTTATACATCTGAGTACGACCGTTAACGTCATCCGATTTAACGGTGAGCATTTCTTGAAGCGTATAAGCGGCACCGTATGCTTCTAGTGCCCACACTTCCATCTCACCGAAACGCTGACCACCGAACTGAGCTTTACCACCCAGTGGTTGTTGAGTCACTAAGCTGTACGAACCAGTAGAACGGGCGTGCATCTTGTCATCAACTAAGTGGTTCAGTTTGAGCATGTACATGTAACCGACAGTTACTTGACGCTCAAATTCGTTACCGGTACGACCATCAAACAACTTCAACTGACCAGAGGTTGGCAAACCTGCAAGTTCAAGCATCTGCTTGATCTCTTTCTCTTTAGCACCGTCGAATGCAGGAGTTGCAATCGGGATACCGCCTTTCAGGTTAGTCGCAAGACGTAATACTTCATCATCAGTGAATGAATCGATATCGACGCGCTGCTGCACTTCGTCACCTAATTCATAAACTTGCTTGATGTAACCACGAACTTCAGCCAGCTCACGCTGTTCTTCAAGCATCGCAGTGATCTTGTTACCAATGCCTTTGGCAGCGGCGCCCATATGGACTTCAAGTACCTGACCAATGTTCATACGTGATGGAACACCTAGCGGGTTCAATACGATGTCTACTGGGTTACCTTGTTCGTCATATGGCATGTCTTCGATTGGGCAAATCTTAGAGATAACACCCTTGTTACCGTGACGACCCGCCA
The DNA here is from genome assembly GCF_019345515.1 of Shewanella sp. NKUCC06_TVS. Classification (NCBI taxonomy): domain Bacteria; kingdom Pseudomonadati; phylum Pseudomonadota; class Gammaproteobacteria; order Alteromonadales; family Shewanellaceae; genus Shewanella; species Shewanella sp. NKUCC06_TVS. The sequence goes on from NZ_JAHKQX010000028.1 coordinate 33,851, forward strand.
TCTTGTCACCAGGTTGGATAGTACGCTTAACCGCTAAGTAAACCTTAACGATCTTGAGTACGCCTGGCGCCAAGTCATCACCTTGGGTGATCTTGCGACGTTTGATTTCAAACTTCTTATCGAAGTCAGCTTTCAGCTCTTCATGCTGTTCAGCTAATTGCTCAAGTTCAGTTTGTTTTGCTTCATCGTCAATGACTTGAACCAATACATCTTTACGTGGCAACGCAGCAATTTGCGCTTCAGTGAAACCAGCACCGATTAACAGGTTACGCGCACGGCTCAATACACCTTCTTCAAGGATCTTGAACTCTTCGCCTAAATCTTTACGAGCTTGGGCAATGTGCATCTCTTCGATTTCAACTGCACGCTTGTCTTTTTCAACGCCGTCACGGGTAAATACCTGTACGTCGATGATAGTGCCCTTAACAGAGTTAGGAACACGCAGTGAACTGTCTTTAACGTCAGACGCTTTCTCACCGAAGATAGCACGGAGTAACTTCTCTTCTGGCGTTAGCTGTGTTTCGCCTTTTGGCGTCACTTTACCAACCAGAATATCGCCGCCCTTCACTTCTGCACCAATGTAAACGATACCTGACTCGTCGAGTTTCGACAGAGCAGATTCACCTACGTTTGGAATATCAGCCGTGATTTCTTCGCTACCCAGTTTGGTATCACGAGCAATACAAGACAGCTCCTGAATGTGGATAGTGGTGAAACGGTCTTCTTGCGCTACGCGCTCAGAAATTAAGATCGAGTCTTCGAAGTTGTAACCGTTCCAAGGCATGAATGCGATACGCATGTTCTGGCCAAGGGCTAAGTCACCTAAGTCAGTAGACGGACCGTCTGCTAACACGTCACCACGAACGACTGGCTCACCAACAGCACAACAAGGGCGTTGGTTGATACAAGTGTTTTGGTTAGAACGGGTGTATTTAGTCAGGTTATAAATGTCGATACCGGCTTCGCCTGGGCGTAGCTCATCTTCATTTACTTTAACAACGATGCGGCTCGCATCAACGTAGTCTACAAAACCACCACGTTTAGCAACAACCACAACACCAGAGTCAACAGCCAAAGTACGCTCAATACCAGTACCTACTAGCGGCTTTTCAGAGCGCAGTGTGGGTACGGCTTGACGTTGCATGTTCGCACCCATCAAGGCACGGTTAGCATCGTCGTGTTCTAAGAACGGGATCAGTGACGCAGCAACAGAAATAATCTGTTGTGGCGAAACATCCATATACTGGATGTCAGCAGCGCGCATAAAGGTTGATTCACCTTTATGACGACAAGCAATTTGCTCTTCTGCCATACGACCGCTAGCGTCAACTTCGATGTTCGCCTGTGCAATCACATAACGACCTTCTTCAATTGCTGACAAGTATTCCACTTCGTCAGTAATCACGCCGTCGATAACCTTGCGGTATGGCGTTTCTAGGAAGCCGTAAGAGTTAGTACGGGCAAAACTTGCTAATGAGTTGATTAGACCAATGTTTGGACCTTCAGGGGTCTCAATTGGACATAAACGACCATAATGCGTTGGATGTACGTCGCGGACTTCGAAGCCTGCACGTTCACGAGTCAAACCACCAGGGCCAAGTGCAGAAATACGACGCTTATGCGTTACTTCTGACAGCGGGTTGTTTTGGTCCATGAATTGTGACAGCTGAGAAGAACCGAAGAACTCTTTCACTGCAGCAGAAATTGGCTTAGCGTTGATCAAGTCTTGTGGCATCAGCTCATTCAGATCGCCTAAAGACAGACGTTCACGCACGGCGCGCTCAACACGGACTAAACCAACACGGAATTGGTTTTCAGCCATTTCACCGACGCTACGAATACGACGGTTACCTAAGTGATCGATGTCATCGACTTCGTCGAAACCGTTACGGATATGAATGATGTTCTTCATTACCGCGACGATGTCTTCTTTAGACAATACACCGCTACCTTCGTCATCAGGAATGCTGAGACGACGGTTGAACTTCATACGACCTACTTTAGACAGGTCATAACGCTCTTCACTGAAGAACAAGTTCTGGAATAGTGCTTCGGCAGCATCTTTGGTTGGTGGCTCGCCAGGACGCATCATACGATAGATCTCAACCAGCGCTTCTAAGCGGTTAGTAGTTGAATCGATACGCAGCGTATCTGAAATATAAGCACCATGATCTAGCTCGTTGATATACAACGTGCTGATATCTTTAATACCGGCCAATGATAGTTTAGCCAGATCTTCTAAGCTAATTTCACTGTTGGCAGAGACTAAAACTTCACCCGTGTCCGGATCGATATAATCTTGAGCAGCATATTTGCCCACGATATATTCAACTGGCACTTCAAGCTCAGTGGTATTAGTCTTTTCTAACTGACGAATGTGACGCGCAGTAATACGACGTCCCGCTTCAACCAGTACAGAACCTTCAGCATCCTTGATGTCATAGCTGGCAGTTTCGCCACGCAGACGTTCAGGCACCAAAGACATGACCAGAGTATCTTTCTTGATCTTGAACTCAACGCGTTCGAAGAACAGATCGAGGATCTCTTGAGTAGAATATTCTAATGCACGTAACATGATGGTCGCTGGCAGTTTGCGGCGACGGTCAATACGCACAAATAGTGCATCTTTAGGATCGAATTCAAAGTCAAGCCATGAACCACGGTAAGGAATAATACGTGCGTTATACAGCACCTTACCTGATGAGTGGGTTTTACCACGGTCATGATCAAAGAACACGCCTGGAGAACGGTGTAATTGAGATACGATTACACGCTCAGTACCGTTGATAACAAAAGTACCGTTATCCGTCATCAATGGGATATCACCCATGTAGACTTCTTGTTCTTTAATATCTTTTACTGTGCCCGCCGCTGCTTCACGGTCATACAACACCATGCGTAATTTAACGCGTAGTGGAGCTGAATACGTAACACCACGGATCTGACACTCTTTCACATCAAAAACAGGCTCGCCAAGCTTATAGCTGACGTATTGCAGTTCTGAGTTACCAGAAAAGCTCTTGATGGGAAAAACGCTACGGAAGGCGGCTTCTAAACCGCGCTCACCGGTAGGATCTTGATCGGTGAACTTCTTAAAAGAGTCTAGCTGGATAGACAATAAATAAGGGATATCCAAAACTTTTGGACGCTTACCAAAGTCTTTGCGAATACGCTTCTTTTCAGAATAGGAGTAAACCATGGGTTTCCTCTGCTTACGAGATGTGACCAAGACTGAATAAATAACTTAAGTTATTAAAATTCAGCACGTTTGCCCATCACCGTTGATGGCAAGAACCTAACCAGTAATCTCTGCTAGGGACTGCAAAATTTGGCGACAAACGGTGAAAAAAAATCGCCAGCGCATATAGCGCAAAAAAGGCCGACGGTTAAAAAACCGCCAGCCTCCACCCAAGTGGCTTGGGTGAGCAAGCTAAATAATAGCTTACTTAATTTCTACAGAAGCACCAGCTTCAGTAAGTTCTTTCTTCAGAGCTTCAGCTTCTTCTTTAGAAACGCCTTCTTTAACTGCTACTGGAGCAGCTTCAGACATAGCTTTAGCTTCTTTCAGGCCTAAACCAGTTGCGCCACGGATAGCTTTAATAACTGCAACTTTGTTGTCGCCGTGAGCAGTCAGAACTACGTTGAATTCTGTTTGTTCTTCAACAACAACTGCTTCTGCACCGCCAGAAACAACAGCAGCAGCGGCAGAAACGCCGAACTTCTCTTCCATAGCTTCGATCAGTTCAACAACTTCCATTACAGACATAGCTGCAAAGGCTTCTAAGATTTGGTCTTTAGTGATAGACATAACAAATGTTTCCTATTGTTCTGAATTCAATTTTATTAAGCAGCCAGCTTGAAATTAAGCGGCTTCTTGTTTTTGATCGCGCAGGGCGGCCAGTGTACGAACGAACTTGCCAGCAGATGCTTCTTTCATAGTCATCATTAACTGAGCTAGTGCTTCTTCGTATGTTGGCAGTTTCGCCAAACGATCAATTTCAGCTGCAGGGATGAAATTCCCTTCAAAGGCTGCGCCTTTAACTTCGAAGTTAGCTTGTTCTTTAGCAAAGTCTTTTAACAGACGTGCTGCAGCACCTGGGTGCTCTAAAGAAAAAGCAATCAAAGTTGGGCCAGTGAACGTTTCTGCTAGGCACTCAAAAGCAGTACCTTCAACAGCACGACGAGCTAGCGTGTTACGTACTACACGTACATATACACCAGCTTCGCGAGCTTTTTTACGCAGACCGGTCATAGCACCTACAGTCACACCGCGAGAATCAGCGGCAACTGCAGATAGCGCACCTTTGGCAGCTTCGTTGACTTCAGCAACAATCGCTTTTTTGTCTTCGAGTCTTAATGCCATTGGCTTTACTCCTGGATTCTACCTAGGGTATTCCCTAGTATTTACCATACTAAATACTTATGTATTTAGTGACTTACGGTGCAGATTATCCAGTAAAAAATTTTAGCTGGGGCCTGACACCGTCTACGCAGGAAATTAAGTTATTTTTACAAAAAACACCTGCGGTCTTGGACGGAAACCTGAGTTAAACTCCGCCTAAACGAGAGATAAAACAGGCTTCAACCCACAAAGTGCGCGCATTATAGACTAATGCACCCGCTTTGTAAAATTATAGAGTTGTTTCAAGCGTAGCTTGATCAACGGCAACACCTGCACCCATAGTGGTAGAGATGCTGATCTTTTTCACGAAAATGCCTTTAGCAACTGCAGGCTTAGCCTTTTTCAGTGCTGACACTAACGCTTCCAAGTTTTCTTTCAATTGAACTGGTGTGAAATCCACTTTACCGATAGTAGTGTGGATAATACCGTTCTTGTCGTTACGGTAACGAACTTGACCCGCTTTGGCGTTCTTAACAGCTTCAGCAACGTTTGGCGTTACTGTACCTGTTTTAGGGTTAGGCATTAAACCACGTGGGCCTAAGATTTGACCTAACATACCAACAACGCGCATTGCATCTGGAGATGCGATAACTACGTCAAAGTTCATTTCACCGGCTTTGATTTTCTCAGCCAGATCATCCATACCAACTAGCTCAGCGCCAGCAGCTTTAGCAGCTTCAGCATTTGCACCTTGTGTAAATACTGCAACGCGAACATCACGACCAGTACCGTGTGGCAACACTGTTGCACCACGAACGTTTTGGTCAGATTTACGTGGGTCAATACCCAGGTTAACTGCTACGTCTACACTTTCAACGAATTTTGCAGTTGCTAATTCTTTTAACAGAGCAACAGCTTCGTTGATATCGTAGCTTTTAGTACCGTCAACTTTTTCGCGAATTACGCGCATGCGTTTAGTTAGCTTTGCCATTATATTAATCCTCTACAACCAAACCCATTGAACGCGCAGTACCTTCGATTGAGCGAGTCATCGCTTCAATGTCAGCACCAGTCATATCGGCAGCTTTCAGTTCAGCAATTTCTTGAACTTTAGCGCGAGCGATAGTACCCACTTTCTGAGTGTTTGGACGTGGAGAACCTGATTTCAGGCCTGCAGCAGTCTTCAGTAAGTAAGACGCTGGAGAAGTCTTAGTTTCAAAAGTGAATGAACGGTCACTGTAAACAGTGATCACGACTGGAATAGGCATGCCTTTTTCCATTTTTTCTGTACGGGCGTTAAACGCTTTACAGAATTCCATGATGTTCACACCTTTTTGACCCAAAGCTGGACCAACTGGTGGTGATGGGTTCGCAGAACCGGATTTTACTTGTAGCTTAATATAAGCATCAATCTTCTTTGCCATCTGACATTTCCTCAGTTTGGGTTCAAACGCGCATCAGCGACATGCTGACATGCTCCCCCGAAAACAACGGGTGCGAATTATATAGAAATTCGCACCCGTTGCCAAACGGATTTTGTAGTTTATTTAATCAGCCTTTTTCAACTTGACTAAAATCAAGTTCAACAGGCGTAGAACGACCAAAGATCATCACTGATACTTTCACGCGGCTCTTGTCATAATCCACTTCTTCAACGGTACCGTTAAAGTCAGCAAATGGACCATCACACACACGTACCACTTCACCAGGCTCAAATATGGTTCTATGAGTCGGTGACGCTGTCGTTTCTTGTAAGCGACGCAGAATTGCATCAGCTTCTTTATCTGAAATTGGGGCAGGACGATCAGACGTTCCGCCAATAAAGCCTAAAACACGCGGGATGCTTTTGACTAAATGCCAGCTGTCATCGTTCATTTCCATCTGGACTAACACATAGCCAGGGAAAAACTTACGTTCGCTCTTGCGACGCTGACCTGCACGCATTTCGATGACTTCTTCAGTCGGAACCAATACTTCACCGAAGTATGCTTCCATGCCATGCATTTTAATATATTCAATCAGTGACTTACAAACTCGGCCTTCATAGCCTGAGAATGCCTGCACTACATACCATCTTTTTTTAGCTTCTTTAGCTTCAGTCATTCGAGGTGCCTATACGCCAGTGATAAAATTGACAATTCGCATTAACACAGCATCCATACCCCAAAGGATAAGAGCTAAGATACCTGTTGCTGCAAGGACAATAAAAGTGGTGTTTAGCGCTTCTTGACGCGTCGGCCATACAACCTTGCGCACTTCGATATGCGCTTCACGGGCAAAAGCTAACGCTTTTTTACCTTTTACAGTCTGAAGCGCAATAAAACCAGCAATAGCGAATGCAACGATAACACTAAGCGCACGTATGACGGCACTGGCTTCGCTATACATTTGATTGCCAATAACAGCAGCGGCTAGCAATACAATCACTAAACCCCACTTCACGATATCCAGAGAATTGTTCTGGTTTTCAGTATTTGTTGTCATCGGTTTTTCCGTTACTCAATACGGCCTGAGCTTAGAGCACATTAATTGACGGGCATAATCCCACATCACTCTGCATTTCCGAACACCCTTAGAAACGCAAAATAGCATAAGCTCAGGGTCAAAAATCGGCCATAGATTGTATTCTTATTCGACTTTGTAAGCAAGGATGCGAATCCCATGCAAACCACAAAACCTATGAAATAATCCACTTAAACAAAAAAGGAAGCCGAAGCTTCCTTTTCAAACTAATTTCTACCGCAATTAAGCGATGATTTTAGCTACTACACCAGCACCAACTGTACGACCACCTTCACGGATTGCGAAGCGTAAACCTTCGTCCATCGCGATTGGGCAAATCAGAGTCACTACCATTTTGATGTTGTCGCCAGGCATTACCATCTCTACGCCTTCTGGCAGTTCGATAGTACCGGTTACGTCAGTTGTACGGAAGTAGAACTGTGGACGGTAGCCTTTGAAGAATGGAGTATGACGTCCGCCTTCTTCTTTTGACAGAACATAAACTTCTGATTCAAAAGTCGTGTGTGGGTTGATTGAACCTGGTTTAGCCAATACTTGACCACGTTCTACGTCATCACGCTTAGTACCACGTAATAACACACCACAGTTCTCGCCTGCACGACCTTCGTCAAGCAGTTTACGGAACATTTCTACACCAGTACACGTTGTTTTAGTCGTTGTGCGAACACCAACGATTTCAACTTCGTCACCCACTTTAACAATACCACGCTCAACACGACCAGTAACTACTGTACCACGGCCTGAAATTGAGAATACGTCTTCGATTGGCAGTAGGAACGGCTTATCGATGTCACGTTGTGGTTCTGGAATGTAAGAATCCAGTGCTGCGGCTAATTCAAGGATCTTAGCTTCCCACTCTGGTTGACCTTCTAGGGCCTTCAGAGCTGAACCTTGGATTACTGGTAAATCATCACCTGGGAAATCGTATTCTGACAGAAGTTCACGCACTTCCATTTCAACCAATTCCAGTAACTCTTCGTCATCTACCATGTCACATTTGTTCATGAACACGATGATGAAAGGTACGCCAACCTGACGAGAAAGCAGGATGTGCTCACGAGTCTGTGGCATTGGACCGTCTGTAGAGGCAACTACTAGAATCGCGCCGTCCATCTGTGCAGCACCAGTGATCATGTTTTTAACATAGTCAGCGTGGCCTGGGCAGTCTACGTGTGCGTAGTGACGTGAAGGCGTGTCATATTCGATGTGAGAGGTATTGATCGTAATACCGCGCTCACGCTCTTCTGGAGCGTTATCGATTTGAGAGAAGTCTTTAGCTTCGCCACCGTAGGTCTTAGCCAGTACGTGAGAGATAGCTGCAGTCAGTGTGGTTTTACCATGGTCAACGTGACCAATGGTGCCCACGTTTACATGGGGCTTAATACGTTCAAATTTAGCTTTAGCCATGGTAATGCCTCAGTCCAAGATTCTTGGTGATGAAAACTAGCATATAGAAAAAATCCGATGCATTAAAATGACATCGAACCGATTATGTTTAGGAGTAGGAGCTAAATTTAGAGAGGCTGGTGCTGATAGGCAGATTCGAACTGCCGACCTCACCCTTACCAAGGGTGTGCTCTACCAACTGAGCCATATCAGCAACTAATTTGGAGCGGACAGCGGGAATCGAACCCGCGTTATCAGCTTGGAAGGCTGGAGTAATACCATTATACGATGTCCGCGCAACCTAACTAAGGCTACCTAACTACCTAGAAAAAAGTGGTGGAGGGAGAAGGATTCGAACCTTCGAAGGCTGAGCCGTCAGATTTACAGTCTGATCCCTTTGGCCACTCGGGAACCCCTCCACAGAAAATGGTGCCGGCACCAAGAGTCGAACTCGGGACCTACTGATTACAAGTCAGTTGCTCTACCAACTGAGCTATGCCGGCATTATCATTTCGGAACGGGATATTAGGTAAATGCGCTCCCAAGTGCAAGTAAAAAACGCCTGTTTACGTAAAAAAAGCGCTTGAACGGTGTTTTTTTACACGTTATCCAACTTTGACGGCCAATTAAACAGCGAATACATCAAACGGTAACGGAAACACGACTGCAATCACCCATTTAGTATTGTTCCAAATAATCTCATAGTGTACTGTGCCTTTCCTAAGCTGAGGAAAGCCAATGACTTCTAAAAATTCAATTCAAAAAGCACTCTATCTCGCCTTCGAGCGCCTGCAATGGTCTGAGTTACGAGATTCAGTGCCGTTGACACTGAGTGAGCAAGACTTGGAGAACCTTAGAGGCATAAATGAAAAGATTTCCTTATCGGAAGTGACCGATATTTATCTTCCCCTTAGCCGGCTACTGAATTTGATCGTTAAAGCTAAGCAACAACGAGGCTTAGTGGTTGATGAATTCCTCGGTCAAAAACCATCAAAAAGTCCTTACATCATTAGTATTGCTGGTAGTGTCGCCGTCGGGAAAAGCACCACAGCACGTATTTTGCAAGCTTTACTACGACACTGGCCTGAACACCCAAAAGTTGATTTGGTGACAACAGATGGTTTTTTGTATCCTCTGGCGGACTTAAAACGTAAAGGACTATTACAGCGTAAGGGATTTCCAGAAAGTTACGATATGAAAATGCTGGTTGAGTTTATCTCCGCCGTGAAATCCGGTCAGCCACATGTGAAAGCCCCTATCTATTCGCACGTCACCTATGACCGCGTTAAGAATCAGCATCAAACCGTTTCTCAGCCAGACATCTTAATTTTAGAAGGCTTGAATGTATTACAGACTGGACTCGACTCCCCCGTTGATACCCGTCGTCCTTTCGTCTCCGATTTTGTCGACTTTTCTATTTATGTCGATGCAGAAGAACCTTTGCTAAAACAATGGTATAAAGAACGATTTTTGCAGTTCCGCTCTGGTGCATTCAGTGACAAAAAATCTTATTTTCATCACTATTCAACGCTAACCGACGATGAAGCAAATACGATTGCCGCTAATATTTGGGACACAATCAATGGTCCAAACCTACAACTTAACATTCAACCGACCCGTGAGAGGGCCCATTTGATCCTGCAGAAAGGTCAGGATCATTTGATGTCCCACGTGCTAATGCGCAAATAGCCTTTGTAAAATTGACTCTTGCGTACTTAGCGTGCCCTTAAGCTAATTTCACCGCCGATAAATGCTTGAACACCATCAGCGGTTTCGAGCAAAACTGCACCTTGCCCATCAACGCCACGACAAATTCCTTCGACAGACTTTTCCCCCATAAGCAAACGTATTTCACGGCCATAAAATAAGTCCGCAGCTTGCCAACGAGTCTTGAATGCAGCTAATCCTTCACACTCAAATAACTGAATATCACGCTTAAGCTGCTTCTGTAATGCAATAACAAGCGCCGTCTTGTCAGGCATGTCGACCAACTCTGACAAATCACTCCAAGGCTGATCGATACCTTTACCTTGTTCCTCTGACATAGCCATATTGACACCAACACCTATGATAAGCTGGCACAGGCTATCAGCCTGACCCGACATCTCAATCAAGATCCCGGCAAGCTTCTTGTTATCCAAATAGATGTCATTGGGCCACTTAACACCAATATTCTTGACGCCAAAAGATTTAAGCACTTCAACCAATGTACAGGCCACCACTAAACTTAATCCCATTGCCTGCGCCATTCCCTGCGGGAAAGTCCAAAACAGCGAGAAATATAAGTGATGCCCATAGGGCGACACCCAAGTTCGGCCTCGACGACCACGACCTGCGGATTGATACTCTGCCACACACACATCACCATTCTTCAATTCAGTAGTATGGTCCAGCATAAAGCCGTTGGTGCTTGCTATCTCATCAAAGTAAAAGCAACGATTATCAATTGATTGCACTAAACGTGAAGCATCAATCAAAGAAATAGGATTCGCTAACTTATAGCCGCGACCTTTGACGCTATAAATTGCCACACCATAGGTTTCTAGCGCATCGATGTGCTTATTCACTGCGGCACGCGAAATCCCAAGTTCAGTGGCTAACTGCTCGCCAGAAACAAATTGCCCGCTAGATAATAAAGCTAATATCTGGCGTTTTCTTCCCCAATGATCAGACATGCAAATCTCCTTCGCCATTGGCCCCAATGATTCTAGGCTCGGCTTCTAGCACAACACCAAATTTATCCCGAACTTGCGCAATAACATGCAGTGCTAGGCGGCAAATATCATGCCCCGTTGCTCCGCCTCGATTCACTAACACTAAGGCTTGCTTGTCATGCACTGCCACATTGCCGAGCACAAAACCTTTCAGTCCCGCTTGTTCAATCAACCAGCCTGCAGCCAATTTCACTGTTGCATCCGCTTGTGCGTAGCCCACTATCGTCGGAAAACGCTGTGCTAAATCTAGATAACAGGCCGCGCTTACAATGGGGTTTTTAAAGAAACTGCCTGCATTGCCGAGCACAGCGGGATCAGGAAGCTTTTCACTTCGTACTTGGCATACGCGCTCAAAAATCTCATGCGCTGTAACGGTTGCAGGATCAAACGATTGTAATGGACCATAGGCCAAACGCGGTTGCCAACGTTTAGCTAAGCGCAGTCCAACAGCTGTGACTACAGCGAGATTGCGCAATTTGTCTTTGAAAATGGACTCACGGTAAGCAAATTGACACTCAGCTGTGCTGATGCGCACAAACTCACCAGAGGGTAAATCAAGATACTCAACCCAATCACACACATCACATAGTTCAACACCATAAGCGCCAATATTCTGAATAGGTGCTGCACCAACCGTCCCTGGAATTAACGCCATATTCTCCAGCCCAAACATACCATGCTCGAGCGTAAACTGAATTAACTCGTGCCAATTCTCACCCGCCTCAACATCGAGATAAAACGCTTCTGTGTCTTCAGATATTTTTATTCCTTTCGATAAAATCCTGACAACTGTGCCGTTAAAGTCCTCCGTAAAGACCAGATTGCTACCGCCACCAAGCACCAACATAGGCAATTGCTGTTGCCATAGTGGCAGACAGATCGCCTTAACAGCTTCTTTTGAGTGCGCCTCAACAAGATCCGCGCAAGACTGGGCTAAACCAAAGGAATTAAATGATTGAAGGCTATGAGATAGAGACATGTGTTTGTTCAATGACGACAAAAACGTATTGTAACTGCTAAAAGCGAGGATTGCAGCTCATGCTAGAGAAGATGGCAGGATGAAGAACAGAGAGAAAAGCAGGAAAATCAGTCCAATTAACAAATTGCAGACGCAAAAAAGCCAGCTTATTTAGCTGGCTTCGTTGCATCTCAATGAGATAATTAGGCGCTTGGCGATGACCTACTCTCACATGGGGAGACCCCACACTACCATCGGCGCGTTTGCGTTTCACTTCTGAGTTCGGGATGGGATCAGG
>NZ_JAHKQX010000029.1:0-12743 GCF_019345515.1 Shewanella sp. NKUCC06_TVS
TTCGCCGCGACAGGCGGACGAGCTGGTGTCCCCGCATTCGTCGGTGTATCCGCGACTACTGTGGGCACATCGGTTTGAGTGCCATCATCTGTTACATCTGTCATCGATGGCGAACCGTTGCCCATCACTGGTGGGGTTGTACCGCTGCCATTACCAACGGGACCACGAGGATGAGCTGTCGCTGCACTCGGCGCTGCATCTGGGGTTGTCCCCAAATTACGTCTAGGTCCTTGGGTGTAATTACTGCCCGTTTGCGCACCGTGGCTCAGATTCACAGGTGTTGAACTACTCACCTCCCATTTACGGCCAGTGTATCCTCGCGCTGCATCCGAATTAGGCACCACTGTCGCAGGCGTGTCGTCCGTAGGCACGCCATCCGTCTGTGCCGTAACTGGCGTGTTTGTGGTGTTCGCCGCGACAGGCGGACGAGCTGGTGTCCCCGCATTCGTCGGTGTATCCGCGACTACTGTGGGCACATCGGTTTGAGTGCCATCATCTGTTACATCTGTCATCGATGGCGAACCGTTGCCCATCACTGGTGGGGTTGTTCCGCTGCCATTGCCAGCCGCGGGACCACGAGGATGACCAGTCGCGGTACTCGGCGCTGCATCTGGGGTTGTCCCTAAATTACGCCTAGGTCCTTGGGTGTAATTACTGCCCGTTTGCGCACCGTGGCTCAGATTCACAGGTGTTGAACTACTCACCTCCCATTTACGGCCAGTGTATCCTTGTGCAGCATTCGCCTCAGGCACCACTGTCGCAGGGGTATCGTCCGTAGGCACGCCATCCGTCTGTGACATTGAAGGCGTGTTTGTGGTCTTCGCCGCGACAGGCGGACGAGCTGGTGTCCCCGCATTCGTCGGTGTATCCGCGACTACTGTGGGCACATCGGTTTGAGTGCCATCATCTGTTACATCTGTCATCGATGGCGAACCGTTGCCCATCACTGTCGCAGGGGTATCGTCCGTTTGCGTCGTAACTGGCGTTGTGGTTTTCGTTGTTGTACCTGCTAAAGGCCTAGGTAAATCGGATCCCGTCGCACGATCGTGTTCATCAATAACCAATGATTCACTATTAGGAATAACAGCATACGCTGTAGCACCATCTTTCCCTTTTATTTCGACCATTTGAGCACATGCATCATCCCCGCTTAGAAGTAAATTGAATAAGGTTACCAGCTGCGGATCTGCTTGCTCTTGGCACTCAGATATTAACGTCTTTAATCGCGCTTGACGCTCCTTAACTGGCGTCTCGACAACAGTGACTTCAGCAGCATCAGCAAAGGGGAACGTGACCCGCCCGATCGATGTTGCATCAGTTGTTTGCGTGCCGATATTATTAACATGCGACTCGTTAGGGGTCTTAACTTGATCTTCTGAAACCAGATTAATGTCTGGATCCTTGGAAGAGTTAATAAAGACATACCAACTGTTATGAAAGTTATTAACGTTGTTAAAACAGTTATTAAAAACATCTCCGCGTTCGGTGTCTTTGTCCGTCACATCTTCTGTATGCTTAGGTTCCGGTAGCTCGGCCAGGGAAGGCAAATGAAAAGGGCGCTTAGTTGGTAAATCTTTGGGGGCATCAACTTTAGGCGGCTCCAACGGGGCTTTTTTCTTCTCTTTATCGCCAGCGACAAATTGGGATCCACCATACATAGCTATCGCAGATGCATTACCATACATCACCACAAATACCGTCGGTAATAAACTAAATCCTAAGGTGAAGGGAGCTAACACAGTACCGATTGTTACGGCACCGGCGATCGCAGCCAAATGAAACTTAGCCTTTTTCTCTGTGCTCACTCTATTTGATTTTTTAGTGCTTTCTTTAATCTTTTTAGGCTTAACTTTAGAATGAGGCTCTTCCGTCTCCAAAATACTAGGGGCAGTAGAGACACTCTCTGGAATTTGAGGTTCCGCAGATCTAAGTGTTGGAGCTCTAACGTCCAATAAAGAGGTAGATCGTGCTATATTCCTAGGTAGAGCCTCACAGTCTAAACGTGATAACTCTGGCATAGAAGTACTACGAGTCAACGCTGGATTAAGTGCCATATTAAAATCTCATCTTTTCAAATAAATTAATGCTTAACCGTCTCACATTATCTTCGGAATAATCTTGCTCAGCTATTGTGAGAGTAAGAAATCCATCAACACGAATAAATACACCTTTTGAGGCCATTTCAAATTGTAAAATAAGATCAATAACGGCCTCCAAGTTAACGAGATGTATTAACTGGAAAAAAGGAAAAACTGGCAGCAATAGATTGTCTGGGTAATCTCTAAAAATAACACTCTCATTTTTTTCGAGGCGCTGTAAAAATTGTTGAATGTAGTCACACGTTCTAGGTTTCATTTACTTTGGACAAACCAATACAAGGTCATTATTAGTTAACGACAATATTTCTTCAACACTAAGACTAGTTTTAAACATAGTACAAGATGCCATAAGAACTAACGTTTTCGGTAATGAAGATAAACTAGTTTTCAAATAGTTAGCATCAATAATGAGTGTATCCACTTTTAACAATGCAGATATATTGAAATCTCCTATAATAAGTTGGCAACTCATTAACAGAGGCAACTCATCTATATCCATCTCAGGATATGATTTAAACGCTAATCCATACTGGCTTAAGACTTGAGTGATTACATAGGATAAGTAATCCTGTTCGAGATGGTTCACATCTAAACCGAGCAACCTGCCTGCTTCGCATAAAGAAACATATAGTTCAGCATCGATACCTGCATGCTTTAAACTGAGTAACATTAAATCCTGCTGCTGAAATCGATGACATATAGCACCTACATCAACTCGAATTTCTTTATTATTAAAAGTCGTTCCAGCAACTTGATTAACTACTCGGTAAATTGCTGGCTTCATCTCATATTTTGGCATGAGATTGACGCGTTTGTGTTTCATATATTTCACCGATTCCTAGATAACAGTGCTAATACATCCATACTCATTTTAAAATCTATATCATCGATCCAATCACGTATTCCAGCAGGTGTTTTGCAAACAAAGTCATAAAGCTGTTGATAAGCATCTTTCGAAGTCACCTCTTCAAAATCAACACTTTGTACTAATGTTAAAATAAAGGTAATTTTATGAAATTGACTATCTAGTATCCCTTCTACCACAATCGCTTTAACTGTTGTTTCAGAATAATCGCGCAACATAGCAAACCATTCTATTACCGCTTGTTTATCGGCATATATCTCCACATCAGATAATCTATTCCAACTAAGCCGTTCTGACTTGGCTTTTAATAACTGATAAGGATCAAGTGTTTTGCCCTTTAAGTGACAATGCGAGATACGAACATGGCGATTATTTGTAGGCATTTATACTTTACTCTTGAATATAGTAACGGCGACATAAAGCCAATAATGACAGTAAACCATCTAAATTATGTTCATAAGCGACAAGTTGCTGCACTGTTTTGCTATTAGCATCCATATCCCCTGCGGAAGACTTAACATCTGCAATATATTTTTTAAGCTGTTTTCTTAACGTTAATGGATATAAGTGCTCACAGTGCTCTGCCGCATGTAATATCCAAAGTTGAGCATCATTTAATGATTTAACATCAAGTAAATTATCAGAGAAACCTTGCCAATCGCGTAACGCCTTGAGCTGATAGCTATTAAGCTGTCGAGCAAATTGCCTTTGCTGATCCAATGTTAAATTTTTACGTTTAACCCGGAACAGACGAGGATATTTTTTAGTTCGCTTGTCGACTTGCTTTATATCTTTTACTCGGCGAGGCTGGCGGTGGTCACCAGCCTTCTGAGTTCGGTTAATATCCGAAATTTTTTCGGTGCGTTGTGTCACGGCAAAAGAAACGGGTCGAAGCATAGTTAATCAGAGCGAGCTTAGGCTCGCTCTGCTCCGTATTATCGGTTAGTCACTAAACTCGCTTTCGCTACAGCTTCAAGGATCTCATTTAACTTCACCGCTTCAGCAGTCAGATCTTGAATATATTGATCAAGCTGAGCATCAAACTTCTCTTTCAAGTCTTTGCTCGCTTGAGTCTCTTCTTGTACTTTCACCTGTTCAGCATTTTGAATTTCGTTTGCATTGCCAACCATACCATCAGCCATTCCACCCATTTGAGTGACAGAGTTGTACTTGGCAGTACGCTGCTGCTGAAGATTAGCACTGTATTGATTAAGCTCTTTTGCTGTTAGATCTGAGACTTTAGGAGACTTATCAACATTAGTGACTTTACCAGACTCAAGATCCGTCGTTTTTAATAACTTGACTCCTCCTGTATCCGCAGCCCCTCGGTCGCCCATTTTGGATAAGTGTTTATCCTTCAGCGTTTTAGTTTGGCCAATTCGAACAGTTGCTGCTGTTGTCATTCCCATGTTAACCACAGATGACGCTAAGGTAATACCGAAGCGTAATTTGGCATCTTGAGATTTATCTTGCGCGAGCATAGTCGCCAACTCTGACGTAGCAACAGCTTCACCAATGCGATTCTTCATCACTTGAGCGCGAACCTGTTGAGACGACTCGATAATTTGTGCTAAAAGTGCCAGTAAATCAGCCATTGATACCGAGCCTTTGTTGGCCTCTTTCAATGAGTTTTCATAACTGCCCCATGCTTTTTGATCTATCGGCTTGAGATTATTAACAGAAGAAGTCTCTTCAGATTTTGTCGATGGTAGTGACAGTGCACTCATTTGTACTAAATTCATAAATTAGCTTCCTCTTACATATTGATTGAAATAATCTTGTCGTTGTATTCGCGCTGATCACTATTAACTTTAAAAAGTGATTCAAAAGCATGGCTTACCGCACGCAACGCCTGATTAAGCATGGTCAAGATTTGCTGGATACGTGTTTCCAACTCCTCTTGGTTTGCTTTAGCAATCTCAAGATCTTTTGTAATGTCGGCAGACTTAATCGCGTAACCGCTACTCACGACTGAAGTTGCATTTGAAGTAACCGAACTTGCTTGAGCAATCTTTGAGGTCAGCTTTTCGCCACCACTTGCAAATGACTTAATCTTATCGAGTAAAGGCTCAATCAACTTCATAACTTTGTTGACCATACCCTGAATTTTTGTCGATATAGTGCTGAATGACTTCAACGTTTTAACTGCGTCGACAGCCTTATCAACCATAGTTGCGACTTTCGCAGCCCCACTCGCAACAGCCTTACCCGCAGTCGCCATCATGTTCCCAGGATTGAAACTGACCACCATACTGATAATGCCAATAGCAATCTCTAATCCCATTGATACATAGCCCCTGATCTCTTCAGAGACACCTGCGGCTTCCATAATCTTATCGACAATTTTAGGCAATACGATCGAAGCAATCATGAAACCAATCATCACTGCAGCCATAACAGGATTGAATGGCGCCATTATAATTGCCGCAAGAAAACCTAATCCCATAGCAATCTTGCCCCAAATGCCTTGGCTCTTTTGGGCTTGCTTCTGTTCTTCAATCTGCGCCATACGCTCTTTAAGCGCATCGATCTGAGCATTTTTTTGAATATCTATCAGTGTTTTTTTCGCTTCAGAGTTTTCTTTACCGGTACCAGAAAACGCTTCAGCGGCCAGTTTCATACTCTCTTGCACCATGCGCCAGAGCTGACTATCGGACACTCCAATCGTATTGCCTGGTAAGGGTTGATTCGGCTTAGCCGATTCTGTCGCAGCAGTGTTTTGGCGCTGAACACTCTGGCTCTGTTCATCGACTGTACCAATAATGCTTGGCGCAGCGACGGTAATCATGAATGTACTCATAGTTATTTCCTTTCATGTGACGATACTGGGAATAGATGCGCACTCACTATCAGAGTTACTGAAGTGAGCTTGCACATCTAAATTCTCGCGATGCGAGCGGCATGTTCCCAGTGCTACCATGCCCTTCTATTTTGTACTTAATACAAACACGACTCTTTAGATGTTCCTTGCGAATGCCATTTGTTCATCACGGCAGACCTGAATCCAATACTTAAGGGTCTGCTGCAGCATCTTGACTTGATCGCCGATACGGTTAATTTCTTTAATATCTTCATCAGTAAGCTGTCTAGGCGAGAAGTTTTTATAAAGATCTGTTAAATATTGAGCCTGAATCGTTCCGTCATAATCGAAGGCCTGAGTCACTCCAGGTGGTAAAGGCTTATTTGTGTCCGACGAATTCTGCCAACCAGGACACTTAGCACTGAACAAGTACGCCATCGCATCCATATTGGCTAATTTAGTGAGTAATCCATCAACCTCTGCTTTACTGCCAGTGAGAATGGTCTCGACCTCGGCTGCCGATACTGTTTGATCACCATTTAACGCGCTCAGCAACACAATTCTTGCCATAGGGCTAATATCGTTAAGGCCGCTGGTGATCCAGCCGCCGGCATTGGGATCGTTATACACAGATGAGGTAAAGCGACGCGATAACTCTGTGGGCGTCGTCGATGAGATATTGCCGCCACTCATAGCTGACATAGCTTGGTAAGCAATGCTATCCGTTGGAATTTTCCCCCCCTGAATCGCACTATTCAGAGTACTCCAAACATTATTGACCTTCGCCCCCAATTGCTCAGGGGTAAAATCCCAATTGGTATGACTGCCACTACCAGTTTTTTCCAGTAGAGTCCCCAATTCTTTCAAGAAGTTAGCGTCTTCTAAACCGTACTCTTTACTATTACTCAACACATCGAGCAGCACCAGCTGGAACATGTTCTCGTACTCAATTCCGTTAATCCCGCCCTCTTTCATAGCAGTAAACATCTGCATAATGGCGGCCTCGAATGCAGGTTTTCCACCACTGGTCCACTTATTAACGATGTCTAATTGACTTCCATAGCCCTCAATACTCGTCGCAAGAGCCGAAGCAATAACGGCCTCGGAATGTTGGCCCGCCATAGCCATCACCACTTGTTTCTGCTGCGCCGCAACCATTAATAGCGTTGTTACATCCCCCGTTTCGACATCGAGTGAGGCGAGCGCACGGTCAGCAATCGCCAACTTAGATTCATTCGCGACAGGCACCATAGCTTTAAGTGGTGCATTTTCGGTTGTAGACGGCACTGTCCACTGGGGCTGAAGACCAGAAACACCATTAATACTCATAGCAAACTCCCTGTTGATTGTTAGATATTTCTAGCAAATGCCATGAGTTCATCCCGGCAGATCTGAATCCAGTACTTAAGGGTCTGCTGGATCATTTTCACTTGATCGCCGATACGGTTAATTTCTTTAATATCTTCATCGGTTAACTCGCGTGGTGGAAAGTCGGTATACATATCTTTAAAATAACCGGAATCCAATCCAACCCCCTCCCAATCAATCACCTTATGCCCATTTTGAGTGACTTCACGCCAACCGCTATCTTCCCCGTGACCATCATTTTTAAAGAGAAAATCCATAGCAGATGTATAACTTCCGCCCGGTGTATTATTTTTAATAAAGTCATTCAACTCACCCACTGACCCAGTGAGAAATAAATTTATCGTATCTTGCGTTACGTCAGGATACTTATTTAAATAGGCAGCCATTAGTGCCATACGTAACATAGGCGAGACACCTGCATCACTTGGATATCCAGCATCACCAATAAACGAATATTTATTTTCAAAATTATTTTTAAAGTGGTCGACTAATGCAGATGGTGCGCCTTGTTTATCTTTTAAAAATGTCAGTACTTCATTACACAGGCTGTCTTTCGGAGCATTTTTCAACATAAAGTCAAAGATAGCTGTACTTTTATCTGCGAATTTCTGTCCATTCCAGCCCTCATGATATCCATGTGAACCAGAACCCGTGCTCTCTAAAAAATGCATCATGTCTTCCATCATCTGTGGCGTGAGATCTGGAAAGTCAGCTGAGTGTGAAATGTAATCCATAATGGCTAGCTGAAATAAATCTTCAATTTCATTACCTGTGATACCATCTTTCAGAAAACCTTCGAACATTTCTCTCATTGCACTTTCGAACATTGGCAGACCGCCAGTTGTCCAACCTTGTATATGTGCTAATTGTTTACCATAAGCTTCAATGCTTCCCGCCAAAGCAGAGGCGATCGCGCTTTCAGAGCTCAGGCCAACCATTGAGCGTACAACTTCTTTCTGATGGGCAGCAAAAGTAGCAAGCGTCTGAAATGGAGATGGCTCACTCTTAGTAAATGGCAGAGCTTTATTTGTTTTTTCTTCTTGCTGGGAGGCAGACTTAACTAACTTTTCTATATCATTTAGATTTTTTTTATCGGCATCAGTCAAAGATGAACTTTTTTGTTCAAAATTTAGCGCATCTGATAACACTCGTGCATTATTCACTATCATTTATAGAGTCTCTACAATTTAAGAATCCTGTATCCTCTTGATGGTACAGGTTGGGAATGCACTCACACAGAACAGCTAAATGTGTGAGTCATGAAATTGGCTTATATCTCAAGAAAAAACTTAGATTCAAATGGTTGTTTCATATTGACTCTGCAATACTATCTATAATTAAGGTAAATACGGGCTCAGCTGCGACTTAAGATAATGATATCGTTGCAGATAGAAATCATTTAAATTATCTTCTTTTACAATAAGCCAGGTAACACTAGCCTCGGTATATTCATTTAACTTATAATGACACAAAGAAATGTTGAGAATAGTTTCATCTAGATCATTTGTCGGGAAAGTCTTTAATATGTTTAGCACTTCCAAAGCTTTTTTAAATTGCCCTTTTTCCAAAAAAATGGCAGCTAGACATCCGGGGCCTCGATGATCATACGGATTTAAACCAACATAGGCAGAAAAAACAATCTCAGCTTCCTTAAATTGGAATTCAGTATAAAACTTAACCCCTAATTCATAAATTGATTTTAGTTGAGTTATTGTGATTTTCTGCGACTTACGCATAGCTGCAATATCTTTTTCAATGACTGTGCCACTCAATAGCTCAAAAAAGTCATCACAGGTTTCACCTGGGCGTATTGTATTTTTTTTCATATAAATTCAATCCAATTTTAACGGTTATTTTACCCGCCGCTGAGTTCGATATCTGTATCCTTGGCGACTTGTAAGATAAAGGCATCAAGTCTAGTAGAAGATTTTACTGCTAATATGGATTCTGGCAGTGATATACCTAGTCTTAAAGCCCAAATGATGGCATGACGTGGATTGTGAATAGCCAATAATGCTACTCCAAGTTTTTGGGTGCACATATTTTTTGACACATTAGAATCGAGTTTAATTCCTAGTGTACTTGACCAGAGATATTGACTTTGATTGAGATATTGCTTGCTCAGCAGCCAAGAGCGATCACTCGCGTCACCTTTGCGAGCTTGGTATATGACTACGCTACCCAATACTTTCACTAAAGCAGTAATTTTTGAACGTCTAGGTGTAAACCATACCTGTACCTCACTCTCGGTTAGTGTTGTAAGCACACTATATTGATCCGGGGAAAGTCGCCGATTGACCAGTAAATAATGTAAGTATGTTTGATGAAGTTTTTTATACTTTTTCATTACCCGTATTCTGAAAAAAATAACTGACAGTTAATGTATCCAACTCTGAAACTAAGCCTTTCAAAAAACGCTCAATATTCAACTTATTTTCACGTTCGATTTCATCAAAGCTAAAAATAATAACCGAGACTCGCTTATTTTTTTCCCCAGTGACGATAACACTGCTCCGTAGCACATTGGGAATAACACTAATTTTGTTATATATTTCGCGGCTCTCAAGCAAGTTTCCCTTCACTATCTCTAACTTACTCAAGCTAGCAAATTTTGACTCAAGCAGATCATTGAGATCTTCTCGTTCAAAATAGAAATTGAATTTTGTTAACACTTCTCTCGCCTGAGCTAAGTGATCTTTATCAACATAGACAAGATGACGATCCTTACTAATAGATAAAGAAGCGGAAACCTGATATCGGGCCAGCAGAACAACCACTTTGTTCGCTGCATCAGCGGAATCAAAATTGGCAACTTCTACTCGGCCCTGATCATTACATCCAAAGAGTACAAGAAAAACTATCCAGTACAGTTTTTTCATCACTGGGCCTTCATGACATCATTTATTGCAGTGGCAGACTTCGAAGCAATTTTAGTTACTGTTTCCTGATACATGCTGTAATGAAATACCGATTGCTGTAAGGCCAACGTATCCTGCAAGGTAATCGTTTTTCCATCATTTATCTTCTGTAAATTATTCATAATCTCTTGAAAACCTTCACCAATATTATTAAAGGTATCTTCAAATACAGAAGGTTGTATCGCTTGTACATTAAGATCTACCATTTCTAAACAACTCTTTAAATCAATACGCTTCACAATGTTTGATATTTAACCGCTGCCATCGTTAGCAAGCAAATGAACAAACTGGAATCAAAGTGAAAAAACACGAGTAAAAAATTTACTTTTAAATTCATTATCTTATTGAAAATATATCCGTCTTATTAATCAAACACCTAACCCTTGATGCTCAAAATACAAACAAGACGGCTTAGTGATAGCATCATTTAGATGATTAGAATTCTTTCCTTACAGTGCTGGCTTTTACCCATTTGGATACATTACCTGTCGTCTTATCAAAATCAGCATCCAAACATCTAGCTTGCGAAACATACTCGCTTCCACGACTAATACCCAATCCGTGATAACCGAATACGCGCGCTTTAGGAAAGTACTTATCGGCTTCAGTTTTTGCACTATTGGCCAAAGGTTCAACACCTTTTTTTCTCTGGACAATGTCATTTGTCTGTTTAAAAGATTGCAACGTCTCCCTGTCAGCACTCTCACACGCCGTCATTTTTATTTTTACATCAGCGTTAGCTTTCTGCCTTACAAGACTATGTATTTCACACATGACATTATCTATCGATTTACTTGCACTGCCACACTTTACTGTTTCGTATAAATGTGGTCGACCAGCTTCACCATGACCAATGACATAAATATTCTTAATACTATTATCCGGTAAGGATTTTGGGTCAATAACCTCGAGCTGATTAAGTGATTGGTATTCACCGAGCCTTTTTATTTCTGATGGGAAAGCAGCATGCACATCTTTAATTCCAATAGCTTTAATATAAGAGGTCATTTTATTTTCATACACGGCACCATCTTTCAGTCTGCCGGACAATTCTGTTGATTTAACATCACTGATTGTTGACTTCAATGCACCTCTATTTAACATCGAGCAAATCATAGGTAACGGCTGCTTTCCATTAAGTACTCTTGCTGTATTTATTCCAATAGCTTGAATTACCATATCTTCATTGTTAAATGGGCTATAGATAACACCATTAGGTAAATTACGAACCTGTTTTATGTTCGTTTTTAAGTCACTTAACAATTTTTCCGACGTCAAATTCTGACTCACATTTGACATATATGGCAATGGAGAGGTAGATGATATTGGCATATAAACCTTAAAATTATTTTATGAGGAATTGAATAAATATACTAATATTTTATGTCGCTTAATGATTAAACCTTAATATAAGCCACCATGCTATTGAACAGTTTCAGCTTACCGGCCAACACTCGCTCTACATTAGCGATATCTGCGGAAAACTCTGTCACTACTGTTAATTTCTCTTTCTTTATATTGAAGAAAACGTCTTCATCAGACATGAGACTCTCGATTATTTTAGGTGCTTTATTTTTGAGCATGCGTTGATCACGCAAGGGGATTTCAATAAAAGTTTGCAATGTTCTATCATTAATATAAACAAATATCTCTTCTCCGCCATTCAATTCGATTGCGATAGGATCATCACCCTCGATGCGAGATAATAAGCTTGGTGACACATTAAAATCATCTACGAGTGTTTTATAAACAATTTCTCTGAGTTTTTTCATAATACCTTCCGTTTAAAAGTTAATATTTAATTATTCAATGTTAGAGTTGCCCAAAAAGCAGATGGAATTGATCATAAATCCCACCGCCAACTTGTGTAAGTAAAACGATAAATACAACTAATTTAGCCGCCATAGGTAAGCCTGGATCTTGCACACTAAACACAGTTTGCAACAGACCGACAATAACTCCCGTGACGACAAAACTAAGCGAAAAAATAATAATCGCACTCTTGAGAATGTCTAAGCATGCCGCTGTGACATCAATGACGGTCATAATAATCCTCAAGAAAGTTAGTCACTTTGTTATCCTCAAACTGGAATACGTAGTACTTATTGCGAAAAAATACTCGATAGGTGTTCAATTGCGCATATTGGGTAAAATACTCGGGTGCGATTTGGTAATGCAGCATCAACGAAGACAATACAGGTTGGACAGTCATGCCTGCACTCACAGCTCCAATCGCCACAAGTTTAGAACCTAGACTTGGTAATTCCATCTGAGTTACTAAAACTGAAGATTTTTCCTCAATAAAAACCTTATTTATGTGCTGACCTCCCTCCTTTACTTCTAAATTTGAATGAACTGGTACAAAAGCTTTAATAACCGGGTCTTCTTTCTTCTCTCCGGCGGATAAGCCTTTATTAGCATTCGATTCTCGCTGTACTCGAGCCAAAACAGGTACATTAGAGTGAGCAACTGTTAATTCTGATTGCTTTTGAAGATTCACTCCAGACTCCCCCTCCATAGCCGCCAACCGACTTATTGGTGGTGATTTAATTGGTGACGACTGAGTAGGTTGAGGCACTGCTGCCATAGACTGGGGTGGTGTCGTCAGTGAGCGCGTAGCCTGTTCTGAATTCACAACTGGTTGCTCTACTATCAAGGATTTGCCAACCAGCATCGTTGACACTTGAGCATTC
>NZ_JAHKQX010000030.1:0-7017 GCF_019345515.1 Shewanella sp. NKUCC06_TVS
TTATCCATGAGATTTTATAATCCATATGTGTCCAATTAAGCGCACCATTTCCTAAAATTTAAGTGTCTATTCATCACAACCTGAGGAGGTTTGTATGGACGCTTGGAATAAAGGTCATCCCATGGGCCAAAAACGACCTTTTAAATTGGAAGAGATTTGGCGCATTAGCACTCGGTTAGAGTTAGAGCATAATATTGCAGAGTTAGCGTTACTTAATTTAGCGATTGATTCAAAATTGCGCGCTTGTGACTTACTGCATTTGCAGGTTCAAGACATTACCTCAGCAGGCATCATCAATCCGCGCGTGCGATTAACACAGCGTAAAACTCACCGTGAAGTGCAGTTTGAAATTACACCACCAACTCAACATTGTCTGACTTCTTGGTTGCTCGAAAAGCGGCTCATCGCAGAGGACTACTTATTTCCGAGCCCAAGATGTGCTCATCAACCGATGAGTTACAGCTATTACCGCGCTATAGTCAAAAACTGGGCGCGTCAGTTAGGCCAAAATAGTGAATTGTACGGCACGCATTCACTGCGCCGAACCAAAGCCACGCTGATTTACCGCCGAACAAAAGATATTCGAGCGATTCAAATTTTGCTTGACCATGTCAAGTTGGATAATACCGTCCGCTACTTGGGTGTTGAGATTGAAGATGCACTGCGTATATCTGAATCCATTGAGGTGTAAATGGATAAAGGCAGTGGTCGTCTTAAGCGCCATTGCCTTGGTCTAATCGCACGGTAGCATTGCCCCAAAAAAAACATCCCCTATTTACCGTAGTCAACCTTATCGCAATATTGATTCGCAAGCACTTAAATTAACCGAGTGTTTTTAACATGTTGCAACTATGTTTTTATTTTTTGTATTTTAATTTGACAAAAATGGATGTTGGATTAAAGGGAATATCATGTTGCCACTGTGGACACCGCACCGTAACTCATCTTTTGCCGCTTTAATGCTATTGCTTTGTCTTGTCTGGATGCCAAATAGTTATGCTGCGTTCCCCCCTGCAACCCCGCCGCTGAGTGGTAGCAAGATAAGTTCAACAATCGAGTTGCACTGGAACATTGATTGCACGGTGACAGCGGTCAATATTCAGGAATCTACTGACGGCAATACTTGGAGCACTGTTTATAGTGGACTTGGTAGCCCCGATGAGGGGACTACTCCACCAATTTTGATGGCATTTTCGTTTGGCGGCGGAACGGGAACATATTGCCCTGGCTGGACAAGTGCTCGCTCTGCGAATCTCTCAGGTAAAACACTCTCAGGCTATTACTACCGCATCAATGCCTGTATTGGTACGGCATGCAGCGCCTACAGTGCCAGTACACTTGTTGGCACCGCACCTACGGGTGGAACGCCCTCTCAATCATCAATCCTAGCCAGTATTGCGACTATCCCGGATGCAAACAACTCACTAGTGTCACCTGCGTTTGACGAATTAGTCGGCGAGATTCAAGGGCAAGCGACGGTTGATGGTGGCGCGTTTTCTTACACTGTGCCGCTAACTATTGCGCCCGGACGAAATGGTATGCAGCCCTCGCTATCTCTTAATTACAGCAGCCAAGCGGGAGAAGGTTTGGCTGGGATGGGCTGGTCACTATCTGCGTATTCCAGCATTTCACGCTGTAGCCAAATCTATGATTTAGATGCAACCGCAAGCAATGCCACCTACAGCAGTAATGACAAGTTGTGTTACAACGGTAGTCGACTGGTCGTGACAGCTCCACCTAATTCGAGTGCGCAAGGCGTTTACGGGGCATCAGGCACGTTCTATAAAATGGAGCGAAATTCCACGGTCATTATTGAGCAGCTCGGTGGCGCGCTCAACACGAGTTCAGTTTACTTTAAAGTGTATGAAGCTAATGGCACTTACCATCTTTTAGGGGGCAATGCCAATAGCAGGATTACCCCTGTAGGCGTCAGTGTCGCGTCATCTTGGTTGCAACAACTGACACAAGACTCACATGGTAATGAGGTCTCGTATTTTTACGATACCTCTTCAGCAGGGAATCGATACCTTCAAGATATTTATTACACTGGTTATAAAGGTGTTCAAGGGTCACGCAGTGTGCACATTAACTACACTGCTGTACCCGCAGAAACCAGTTACCATTGGGGTGGCTATAGCATTAACAATAAACGCATCAGTGGCATTGATGTACTGATAGACGGCGATGTGAAAGCGCAGTGGCTATTGAATTATGCGCCACTTAATCCCACTGCACTTAATGATGCGGCGAGACTTGCCAGTTTATCTTACTGTGATGGTACCGACCCCAGTCAATGCTTGAATACCGATTTTGGTTGGTTTGAACGCAGTTATCAGCATAACTTGATAACAAATCATGCGCTTGCCGCCATCAATGACAATTACACCGTCGGTTTGGCTGTGCGCAAAGATAATGATTATGACGGTGATGGGGTGGCAGATTTATCTATCCCATTAGATGGTATCTATCTTTCTCGTACAGGCACCAAGGTCAGTTATCGAACTTTGCCGTATAAGAGTACTGAAAACTGGGCTGGAGACATTAATGGCGATGGTGTTCCCGCATCGAATGAATACAGTACCAATGTGGTTAATGGTGCCATTGATTATGACCTTGATGGGGCCGATGATTTTGTCTACACCGATAATAATTCACAGTTAATCATCACGAGCTTACAACCTAATGGCAGCATAAAGCGTGCTTATGCTACGGGGATTAACGCCACTTGCTATGCTTCAGTATCTCAAATGCTTGGAGATGTATTTTGCGCCAGCCATGTCATGGACTTTGATGGGGATGGTCGCAAAGACATTCTATTAGCCACCAACAAGCAAGCCGGTGTCGGTAATTTCACTATCACCTATAAGGCTTACCAGCGTAAAGCTGTGGGTGATGGTTTTGATTATCGCGGCAGTTTCAGTGTCAGCGCTGCAGAGCCGTTAATTCCCATCGATGTGGATGGTGATGGCGTGCCAGATTTAGCGCCAAGCCAATTTAATTCAACGCTAAAATGGTACAAGGTTGTCTTTAACCGTGCGAATAACACGGTTTCATTTATCGAGAAAAACCAAACCTTTGCCATTAGTGTCAATACGCTGTATCGCGCCACCCCCAGTCGATGGGTGGACTTGAATGGTGACGGGTTAAGCGACATTTTAACCCTGCACAAAGTCAAAAGTACCGACAACTTTTTTACGCGACATATCATTATCAATAAAGGCGCGGGATTATTTGAAGCGCCTTATAACACCGGAATAAAAGAGCTCGCCTGGACGGTCGACGGTGGCAAGATTGCCGAGGACCCTCTCCATGGAGGGCCTGCAGGCTATGTGCATGAGCAATTTATCCAATTTGTCGATTATAACGGCGATGGCCGCCAAGACATTCTGTATCCTGATAGATTTCGTAAAAAATATACTTACGAATGTTGGGCCTGGAGCACTAATGAAGCGTGTGCGGCGGTAGATGGGGCTTCTGCGCCAAAATTTTATGAATATGATGTGTGGTACTGGAACGTACTGCTCACCAACCCTGATGGCAAAACCTTTACCGATGTGCAATTGCCAGTTTATGGCGCGTTAGCAACACTATCACCGATTGATTTAACGGGCGATGGCCGCGTCGATTTTGTCTCTGGGGTGGGTTTTGAGTCGGATGCAGTCAAGCGCACTTGGTTCTATGGCAGTAAGCAAGGTGGCAAGCCGAGTAGTTACCCGGTAGGTTTTCTAGTGTTTGCCCATGCAGCGACACAAGATACTGTTATCAACAGTGTTAATACTGGTATGGGGCAGAAACTCCAACTGGATTACACCCAGTTGAAGCAACGTTATAGTGTTGCAGAATCGACATTAAATTATCCTTATGTTTACTTCACCAACACCATGCGAGTGGTATCAACCTTAAAGAGCGATAATGGGGTTGGCGGGGTCGATACCACCCAATACAGCTATAAAAATGCGCGTTTTCATGTTGCTGGACGAGGTTTTCAAGGCTTCAGCGACATCATTGAAACGCGCACCTATGCACTTAACAGTGAAAGCCTTACTACTCTGACTCAATTTGAACAAACCTTCCCTTGGTCTGGAATGGTGAAGTACAGCAAAGTCACTGATGGCAGCAATAACACCCTCAGCGAATATTCGGTTCAAAAAAATGCCCCCTTACCCGGAAGTTACGTCGTGGGCCAAAGCGCGTGTTTTTATCCTCAAGAAAGCACGACCACAAAATGGACTGTTAACCCGAGTGCCAGAGTTTCAACGGTCAAAGAGACCACACTTAAAAATGCCCACTGCCAAGTCACCTCAAACACGGTTACCAGTGAAGACAATACGGTGCTGCATACTCAAACTACTAACCAAGCCTTTACGAATAGTCTTGGTTGGTTAATGCCGACGGTGAGCAGCACCAATCAAACGGTAACTTATAAAACAACCCATGAAAGTGTGGTGCTTAATCCTGCTAACACCGCAACGGGACAAAGAGTCACTCATACCTATGGTACCAATGAGCAGGGTGTAATGGCGCTCACATCGACTAAGGTCGAGGGTATTGGCTCCTTAACCGGCACTGGAAGTACGACGCAATTTAGTGCTTATGACCCCTATGGGCATGCATTAAAAACCACGGTCGGTGACCGCTATACCCAAGTCTCCATGAGTAATGATGGTTACTTTGTGTATCAAACATTTAATGCCCAGTGGCCGGGTGTCGCGTCGTCAACAACACAATACGACCCCTTGACTGGTGCAGTGCTCACCTCGATAGATATCAACGGTGTGACCACCACCAATACCGTGAACTTTATCGGCAAAATCACCAGTAGCGGCAGCGCTAAAGGGGTCACAGTCGTTTCGCCAACCGTGTATAGCAGTATGGAATGGTTAACTGGCAATTATGCCTATAGCGTCACGCAGCGCAGCAGTGGCCAACCGGAAACCATCAGCTATTTTGACAGCTTAAATCGAGAGGTGAAGACCGTTACTGCAGGATTTGCTGGGGATATTATTACCGCAAAACAATATGACGTTAGAGGCAATTTGGTGAGCGAGACTAGGCCAACCCAATCCTATGGGACGGCTGAAGTCGTGCAATATCAAGATTTTGACGTACTAGGCCGACCCAGTCGCAAATTGTATGACGATGGCATGGTCTCCTATCAATCGCAATACACTTATGTTGATGGTATTCGAACCGATATAAATGTCTCGGGCGACTTTAATCTCCAAATGAGTCGCAGCTATAACAGCTTGGGCCAATTACTGAGTACAACCGATGCCAAAGGACATCACAGCTATTTTGCTTATAATGCCACCGGTTTACCGGTACTCATTCAAGATGTGCTCGGCAGTCGTATTACTGCGCAGTATGATGATTTGGGGCGCAAGGCATGGTTTGATGACCCCAATATGGGTAAGTGGCTATTCAGTTACAATCTGTTTGGCGAGTTAGCTACCCAAACTGATGCGCGTAATCTCGTCACCACGTTTACCTACGACAAACTGGGCAGACAAACAAAGCAAACCAATACTCAAACTACACGTACTTGGGTGTATGACACCACGGTCGGTAATGGCAAGTTGTATCAAGCCAGTGTCGCAGGGCACACCCAAACCCACAGTTACGATACCGTGGGGCGAATGATACAAACCATCACCCAAATGGGGGGCCTTAACTTAACTGAAAAGTATGTCTACGACAGTCAATTTGGCCGCCTCAAAGCGATAGCTTTCCCCAGTGGTGAGCATGTTGCTTACCGTTTTGATGATAACGGTTATCTGATACAAGACTATCAACGCTTTACCGATGGCAGTGAATTGTCTCTACGCACAGTTGAGTCGTACAGTGCCTTAGGGAGTATCAATCAACAACGATTCAGCAACGGTAAGATACAACAATTCTTCCGCAATGAAGCTGGCTCTCCACTTTCGATTTGTACCAGTAATAACGGCAGTTGTAGCACAGTAGGTATTCAGTATCTTAACTATGACTACGATGGTATGGGCAATCTGGTTCGGCAAGAAAATGCCATCGCTCGCTTTGCAGAGGATTATACCTACGATGAACTGATGCGGGTCGATAATTCCACCAAAACCATTAAAGGCACCACGTATGCGCCTATCAATTATGACTATGATGCCGCGGGGAATATTCTGGTCAAAGGTGATTATGGCAGCAGTTATCTCTATGGTAACGTGGGTAAAGGTTTAGGGGGTAATGCAGGCCCAAACGCGATACGGCAGTTTATTCGCGGCGGTACAACCTACAACTTTACCTATGATAACAATGGTAATCGGTTAATTGGCGATGGGGCGACCTTAACCTACGATGACCAAAACAAGCCGTTAACTGTAGTACGTAATGGCACCACCAGTACCTTTAGTTATGATGCGAATGGTCAGCGCTATAAACAGGTTAAAGAGCAAGGTAGCAGCATCACCACTACCTACTATGTAGGCAGTTTTGAACGTGAGGTGAGCAGCAGTGCCACCATCGATAAGACTTACATCGGTGACCACACCATCAAGATGAAAGCCCATGTGGGGACCTTAGGCAATCAGTCACCATTCCAGCACGTATTAAGGGACCACTTAGGCAGTGTCGATACCTTAATCGATGGGCAAACCGGCGCTGTCCTGCAATACCGGGGTTATGATGTGTTCGGCCGGCCACGGGATATTGCCGCAGGCAATGCCTTACTGACGGCTTGGCAAGGGGTCACTAAAGGTTACACCGACCATGAGCATTTGAATGAGCAGCAGTTAATTCATATGAACGGCCGGATTTACGATTTCAACGTCGGGCGTTTCTTAAGTGTTGACCCGTTCTTACAGTTCCCCGAGAACAGCCAGAGTGCTAACCCGTATTCGTATATCCTCAATAATCCGATGGCAGGAACAGATCCGACGGGGTATGCAGCGACTGGTGGAGGTTGCACTACAGGGTCAAATACCGGTTTTGAAGGTTTTTGTACCTCAGTGCAGTTGGCAGATACAGAGTCAAAGAAGAAAAATAAAGCAA
>NZ_JAHKQX010000031.1:0-6907 GCF_019345515.1 Shewanella sp. NKUCC06_TVS
ATACCGGCCTGTCACGCCGGGGGTCGCGGGTTCGAGTCCCGTCCGCTCCGCCAACATTAAGAGATAAGCCTCATCGAAAGATGAGGCTTTTTTCGTTATGGCGTCGTGGATCTTTCGTCCCAGTGACGTTAATGCTTCGGGCTCGAAGCACATGGTTATCCTCATACTCGGGCATCATGTAGATGAAATCCTTACCAGAATATGAATTTTTTGTTTTAAAGCTAAACCTATTCTATTAATTAGCAAAGTTTATCCATTCCCGAAAGCACAACTGAGTCATCTTCTGTGGCTCCTCAAGACATTAATGCTATCAAGCATTACATAACAATATCGCCATACCTATTGAAACAACGATTTGCCAATGTGTGCTGCCTCGGCCATGACTACATCTGCTCTATCGGATTCAATTTGATTCAAACGGTTGCTGTCTGATGGCACTAGGACGTGTTCCTGTAGTCGCCCAAAGCCATGCTACTTCATTTTCAAAACGATTGAGGGAAAGGATAGATAAGCGCACAGATGCAGCAAGGTGCGCTTAGGAAGGGGGGCTACTGGTTGTGCTCAGAATGTTTGCGATGGAGAACTTCAAGTAGTTCATCTTCGAGTTCGAAGCGTGTTTCCATGTTATGGGCGAGCTCAGATAGGTCTTTATCGAGTTGATATAATACGAAATCGTCTTGTGTTTCCGCATATTTATCGTTGAAATCTAATGCTGCATTCGTGGTTGGCGTGATTTTGGGCAATACTTGTTGCGCGAGCGATTTGCTTGATTCGCCATATTCACTGCAGGCATTAACGACTTTATCATAGACCTCGAAATGTCCTTCGGAGACATAGTCAACTAATAAGTCACAGAAAGATTTAACATGTTCGAACGAGGGAAGTGATTTTTCTGATTTACTGTAAGGAGGAAGCCCAGCAATTTGGCAGTAATGCACTAACAGTTTTCGACGGTTTTTTAGCCATTGATCAATAAGCTTATTTGAACCGCCCCACTTCTGTTCTGCTTTTTCGAGTTCTCTCAGCATGATGCATTCCATTTAAGTGCCAGCACATAACTCTAATGTAGGGACAAGTTGCTAATCGATCAACTCTTTTCATGCGAATTTGCGAGAATGACGAAATGGACAAACCAGCTGTTTCGTATCGAAAAATGCAAATAAAAAGCCCAACGATAGAAATCTATCGTTGGGCGAGTAAAGTTTATAGCAGGCTCGATGCGACGAGCTTCTTGATTGTTCTTGCTAGCGCAGACTTTTTATACCAAAGGCGGGGAACCGGCGCAACTTTTTTCTGTCTGAGTGTGACTTCGTTACGAATAAATGAGCAGTATGTTAGCTGGCTAACATTTTCCGGTTTATGCGGTCAAATCGACGCCAATGATGGGGAATAGCTCACATAAATTTGCACATAAAGGTTACATTATTCGCGTAAATGCTAAACTACCGACCCAGCGGATCTCAATAAGACTAGGAACCAAGCCCAATGGCAGAATTAAAGAATGATCGTTATTTACGCGCCCTACTAAAAGAGCCTGTCGATGTGACCCCTGTGTGGATGATGCGTCAAGCTGGCCGTTATCTTCCTGAATATAAAGCCACTCGCGCTCAAGCGGGTGACTTCATGTCTTTGTGTAAAAATCATGAGCTTGCCTGTGAAGTCACGCTGCAACCTTTACGTCGTTATGATCTCGATGCGGCGATTTTGTTTTCCGATATCCTAACAGTGCCCGATGCTATGGGTTTAGGTTTGTATTTTGAGGCGGGTGAAGGCCCACGTTTCGAACGCCCAACAGACACTATCGATGCGATCAAAAAGCTCTCAATTCCAGATCCAGAAGATGAGCTGGGTTATGTGATGAAAGCCGTTAGCACTATTCGCCGTGAACTGAATGGCGCAGTGCCGTTAATTGGCTTTTCTGGTTCACCTTGGACCTTAGCGACTTATATGGTTGAAGGTGGTTCGAGCAAAACCTTCGAAAAAATTAAGAAGATGGCTTACGCAGAGCCAATGGCATTACACATGCTGTTAGATAAATTAGCCGATTCAGTGATCCTATACCTGAATGCTCAAGTTGCTAACGGTGCGCAATCTTTGATGATTTTTGACTCATGGGGCGGCGCGTTATCGCACTCTGCTTACCGTGAGTTCTCTTTGCGTTATATGCAGAAGATTATTGATGGTCTGACACGCTTTGCCGATGGCCGTAAAGTGCCAGTGACGCTGTTTACTAAAGGCGGTGGTTTGTGGCTAGAAGCGATGGCAGAAACTGGCTGTGATGCACTAGGTTTGGATTGGACGGTAGACATTGCCGATGCCCGTCGTCGTGTAGGCCATAAAGTGGCATTGCAAGGCAACATGGACCCATCTATGTTGTATGCGCCAATTCCACGTATCGAAGAGGAAGTTGGTCATATTTTAGCGGGTTATGGTGAAGGTACTGGCCATGTATTTAACTTAGGCCATGGTATTCATCAGCATGTCGATCCAGAACATGCTGGCGCCTTTATCAAGGCGGTTCATGCGCAATCAAAGCAATACCATAAATAATTTTTGGTTTGCGAAACAGGCCCGCTTGCGGGCCTGTTTTATATCCGACATTTGAATTTGATAGCGTTGGAGCTTCTGGCGAAGGTATCTTTATGGATTAGCGTATGCGGTGGTTTCTATCGTCTGCGAGCTTAATGAGTCTTACTTTTAAACAACGGCTTGAATTCCCTATATTCACATACTGATTATGTGTGAATTATCTTGATAAAAAAGTAAAATTTATAATCGTTTAATTTATAAATTTTAATTTAAATCAAAGGTATAAAATTGATTTAATTGCATGAAAATGTCTACTTTAGCAACGACTAAAGCGAAGTGATGTTTAATACTATTCGCAAATGAGATATGTTGCATGGCGCAGTGAAGGATTATGCAAGGCCGTCAATCAATTTAGTCATAACAAGCCGTGGTAAGAGATGCACATTGGCAAGAAAATAATGGTATTTATTGCGGGCTTTTGTCTCCCTGCGGTGGTAATTGTCTCCTATTGTCTTGGTTATTGGTACGACCATCGCGTCGAGCTATTACGTCAAGATAGTGCTAACCGTGAGCTTGCCAATATCCAGCAGCAGTTTCAAATTGATGTAGATCGCTTAACCTTTCTCACTAATATCTATGCCTTACCTTTGTCTCAATTAGATGAAGACCAACTTAAAAAGCTTGAATCCTCGTGGCGCGATAGCTCAATGTCAGCCAATCTGAGTTGGTATATTCTACGACAGGGTGAATTGCACCCTTTTTTCCCCAATGAACGTCCCTTTGAGAATGATAAGTTACGAGAAATCGCCAGTGCTATTGTCAGTGCCGATAAGCCCAGTGTTGCTGGCGCTTATTTGATGGGCAAGTATGCTTATGTCGTTACTTCCGTGGCTTCTGCGCCCAATGAATCTGTGCTGCTGGTACGCCAACTGACTGATAAAGACTTACTGGAATATGCTCAGGCCTTATTGGTGACTAAGGTGAGCATGAGCCATTCTCGCGACGTTACGCCAACAGTTGATGGTGTGCACAGTGACGCGATTAACATTCCAAGCCTGTTAAAAGATAAGCCTGTCTACCTGCAAGTACTGTTTTCCGATGGTCCCTTTAGGGAGGTTAAATTTCAACTCGATTGGGTATCGCTCGGATTTATTCTCTTTGGTGTGTTTATTGTTGGTCTTGGCTATATTTGGCTGCGTTCGGGCTTACTCAAACCCTTTAAAAATCTGATGCATCAATTGGCGCTGGTCGATCCTATGTCCAGTGTCTATCAACCCGTTACAAGCGAGGGTAATGAAGAATTAGAAGTGCTCGCCAGCCGTGTTAATAGCTTGCTGGCAAGAATTTATCAGCAAAAAGAACGCGCGAAAATCACCTTAGAATCCATTGCTGAAGCGGTGATTTTGACCGATGTCGATGCCAACGTGATTTATATGAATCCGCGGGCCGAGTTGCTTCTCGATGTTGCTAGTTGCTATGCCATAGGTCAGAGCCTTGCGAGTCTGTTAAAGGCTGGGGAGCAGTTGAACCAGGCGGTTTTTACCTGCATTCGTCTCGAAGAATCAGCGCCGCAGGTCGAGAAAATCAAGCTATTAACTGCTTCGCCTCGGATTATGGAGCGCAGTATTAGCAATCTGCGTAATCACGATAAAGAAATTGTTGGTACTGTCGTGGTATTGCGGGATATCACTCAAGAAGAGTTGCTTAAACACCAGCTACAAAAAAGGGCAAATTTCGATAGCATAACAGGGCTGCTAAACCGTCAGGCATTTGATGAGCAGTTACCCCAATTTGCCGCTTCAGCCAAAACTATCGCCGTTTGTTACCTTGATTTGGAGCAATTCAAGTTGATTAACGACAGTTGTGGCCATACTGCAGGCGATCGTATGCTTGCTATGGTGGCTAAGGCCATGCAGGCTTGTCTTGGGCCACAGGAGTTATTGGCGCGCCTTGGTGGCGATGAGTTTGGTTTAGTGATTTGTAATCGTAGTGCCTTATCTGTGGCGCAATTACTGAAGCAAATGATCGCGCAAGTCTCCATGCAAGTGTTGAACGATAAAAACTGTAATTATAAAGTTGGCCTCAGCATAGGTGTCGCTTTTGGTCGTGCGCCCTATATTGATGCTCAAGAATTATTGAAAGACGCGGACATTGCCTGCATTGCCGCTAAAGCTAAGGGGGCTAATCAAATTCATTTTTACGATGATAAAGATAAAGAGCTCACCTACCAAAGAAATGCGCCTAAATGGGCGGTACGTATTGCGCAAGCGATTGAAGAAAATGAGTTGATTCTGTATTACCAACCGATCCGCGGACTAGGCAGTGGTCCGCAGCGACAACGAATGGAAATCCTGCTACGAATTCAAGAGCCCTGTGGCCGCATTTTGGCGCCTGCGCAGTTTATAGCCGCCGCTGAACGTTTTAAGTTGATGCCAGATATTGATAAAGAAGTCATCCGCAAAGCTTTTTTATGGTTGTCTTTGAACCCCGTGCTTTGGCCTGATCATTGTATTTCGATCAACCTTTCAGGCAATAGTTTAGGTGCCGAAGGTATGGTGGAATATATCGCCCAGCAGCAACACATTTTTGATATTCCAAGCCAATGTATTTGTTTTGAAATTACTGAAACCACCGCGATCCAAAATCGCAATCGTGGTATGGAAATGTTGAAGCAGTTACGTAAACTCGGTTTTTCATTTGCACTGGATGATTTTGGCAGTGGTTTTGCCTCTTATGGTTATCTGCGTGAGCTGCCGGTGGATTATGTCAAAATCGACGGCTGTTTTATTAAGAACCTCGCCGTGAATGCTAAAGACTACGCCATCGTTAAATCGATTCAGGATGTTTGTCGGGTTATGGGAATCGAGACTGTTGCTGAATTTGTTGAGAATCAGGATATTATTGACAGGTTGTTGAGCATAGGCATTAACTATGCGCAAGGTTATGCGATAGGGCGCCCGCAACCCTTAGCTAATTATCGTGAGCAATACGAGATGAGGCTTGCACAACGCGCGTGAAGGATTGCGCTTTTAGCGTGATTATGCCAATTTAGCAAAAGGCGTAATTAACATAGCGATAACAAAGGAATGACTATGGATGGACTCACTGGCAAGGTCGTGATCATCACGGGTGCCTCAGAAGGTATTGGTCGGGCGCTCGCAGTGGCAATGGCGCGAATGGGCTGTCAACTGGTGCTCAGTGCGCGTAATGAAACACGTCTCGCCTCACTCGCTTTAGAAATCGCTAATTATGGTCCGCCTCCTTTTGTATTTGCCGCCGATGTCTCCAGCCCAGAACAGTGTGAAGCCTTAGTTGAAGCTGCAGTTGCGCATTATGGCCATCTCGATATTTTGATTAACAATGCTGGCATGACTATGTGGTCACGTTTTGATGAACTGACTCAGCTCTCAGTGCTTGAAGACATTATGCGGGTGAATTATCTTGGTCCTGCGTATTTAACCCATGCCGCGTTACCGCACTTGAAAGCCAGTAAAGGCCAAGTGGTGGTTGTGGCGTCAGTCGCTGGATTAACGGGCGTTCCTACTCGCAGCGGTTATGCCGCTTCTAAACATGCTGTGATTGGCTTTTTCGATTCTTTGCGGATTGAATTAGTGGATGACAATGTGGCCGTAACTGTTATTTGCCCCGATTTTGTAGTGTCACAAATTCACAAACGTGCCCTCGATGGTGCTGGTAATCCTTTAGGCAAATCTCCGATGCAGGAAACTAAGATACTGACGGCTGAGCAATGCGCTAATATGATGTTGCCAGTGATTGCAACTCGAGGCCGTCAACTGATTACTTCACTTCGCGGTCGTTTGGGGCGTTGGCTTAAGCTGATCGCACCAGGCTTAATCGACAAAATTGCCCGCAGGGCGATCGCCTCCGGGCACTAAAGTCTTTGCCACTACAAGCTATTTGCCACTCTTATTGAGGTGCTTAATGATTGATTGTTCAGCCTCACTTTGGGTCGCTTTGTCCCCATCGATATCGATAGTCACAGTCGCGTTATGGCCCGTCATATCCTCTGCAATATGAAACCAATCTGGATGCCAGTAAAAGCTGGCTCCTTCTAGGGTTTGCCAGTTATGTACGCCTGATTTTTCACCTTGATAAATAAGATCTTTTATCGAATAACCCATATATTTACCCCATTAATTTCATGATTGTTAAAAATATAAGAAGCTAGATGGTGCACGTCATCTGAACCTAGGTATGTGCTTTACATCACATTTTCAGGTAAACATAAACCCCGCCAGAGCGCTGCCTCTTCTACACAAATCCCTCGGTTTGCCCCGGGGGATTTTTTTGAACCATTTTTAATTAACCTGATCTGATCCTGACCTTTTGTTTCAGATACCACATGCCATGTTTTTAA
>NZ_JAHKQX010000032.1:0-3320 GCF_019345515.1 Shewanella sp. NKUCC06_TVS
GGTATGCAGCGACTGGTGGAGGTTGCACTACAGGGTCAAATACCGGTTTTGAAGGTTTTTGTACCTCAGTGCAGTTGGCAGATACAGAGTCAAAGAAGAAAAATAAAGCAAAGGTTGATAATGGCCAGAAAAATGA
This sequence comes from Shewanella sp. NKUCC06_TVS, assembly GCF_019345515.1. Classification (NCBI taxonomy): domain Bacteria; kingdom Pseudomonadati; phylum Pseudomonadota; class Gammaproteobacteria; order Alteromonadales; family Shewanellaceae; genus Shewanella; species Shewanella sp. NKUCC06_TVS. The sequence continues at coordinate 137 of NZ_JAHKQX010000032.1, forward strand.
ATCTCGTACGGCAGTTAGAGATAACCGCTCTACCAATGATGAGTTATCTGAAAAATTCATCTCAAACAACGTAGTTCACAAAACTGAAAAATCAGTCAAAGGTCAATATAGTCCTATAGAGGTAAATTCTGAAATACCTGAAGAACTTAGGAGCGCATTAGTTCAAATTGGCCAAACTAAATTAGGTCAGAAAGTCTATGCTCAATTTATCAAAGAAGGTAAGACAGTTACTTTTGTTGAAGTTACAAAAGAGACTGATCCTACTTACGGAGCAGCTTTTCAGGTTACTGCTGAAGCAGACGAGATTCTATATTCGAGAGATGTTGCAGGGTACGTTGCCTCACGTGAAATTAGAGTCGCAGGTGATGGGCTAAATTCAGCCACACTAGGTAGTTTAATTTCCCATGAGTTTGGTCATACTCAAACGGGGCTAGCAGCTGTCGGCCAATCTCCAATACCTGTGTACAATCTGAAAGATAAATCTAGAGAGGAGTTAAGAGCATCTTCACAATTTGAAAATGCTTTTAGGCAACACTATGGAATGCCAATTCGAAGCTCATATATGAAAGAAAATGATGTTTTGAACTATAAGGGAGATCTTTGATTATGAAAAAAACGGCCAGCCACTGGGGAGGGCTAATAGCGCTACTGTGTTGCACATCGTGTAGTGCCACTGGTGCAGCAGAGACTTCGGATAAAAGTCTATGCGGCGAATTTGAATATAAAAATAACATCACATTGACAGAGCAAAGAGTGATAGAAGCCTACCAGCCTACTATTCCGACGTCGCCCTATCCAATTGGTATCACTAAGGGGTGCGTTGGAATGATCTTCTCGATTGATTCTGATGGAGTAGCTTTTGATTTTAGAATAATAAAAGCCTCCCATCCTCGTATTTTTGACAAGGCTGCCAAAGAGGTAATTCAAAAATATCGTTTCAGAAAAGACATGGATATTTTTAAAGAAGCTTATTTGATAATTAATTTCGATATCAAAGAGTAAAGACAGGAAAGATGAGACAAACGTAATGTGAAATCTACTTATGCGCCGGTCAATTATGACTATGATGCCGCGGGGAATATTCTGGTCAAAGGTGATTATGGCAGCAGTTATCTCTATGGTAACGTGGGTAAAGGTTTAGGAGGTAATGCAGGTCCAAACGCGATACGGCAGTTTATTCGCGGCGGTACAACCTACAACTTTACCTATGATAACAATGGTAATCGGTTAATTGGCGATGGGGCGACCTTAACTTACGATGACCAAAACAAGCCGTTAACTGTCGTACGTAATGGCACCACCAGTACCTTTAGTTATGATGCGAATGGTCAGCGCTATAAACAGGTTAAGCAGCAAGGTAGCAGCATCACAACTACCTACTATGTGGGCAGTTTTGAACGTGAGGTCAGCAGCAGTGCGACCATCGATAAGACTTACATCGGTGACCACACCATCAAGATGAAAGCCCATGTGGGGAGCTTAGGCAATCAGTCACCATTCCAGCACGTATTAAGGGACCACTTAGGCAGTGTCGATACCTTAATCGATGGACAAACCGGCGCTGTCCTGCAATACCGGGGTTATGATGTGTTCGGTCGGCCACAGGATATTGCCGCAGGCAATGTATTACTGACGGCCTGGCAAGGCGTGACTAAGGGCTACACCAATCACGAGCATTTGAATGAGCAACAGTTAATTCATATGAACGGCCGGATTTACGACTTCAACGTCGGTCGCTTCCTGAGTGTTGACCCGTTCTTGCAGTTCCCCGAGAACAGCCAGAGTGCGAACCCGTATTCGTACATCCTCAATAATCCGATGGCAGGAACAGATCCTACGGGTTACGCCTGTGCAGGCTCAAATCTAGAAAGTGTCTGTGATAACTATTTTAAGGATAATAAAATCGTAACGGAGAACATGAAGCTGACTGATGCTATCTCCAATACGTTAAACAACGGCAAAACAACCGCTTCAAATGGGCAAGCAAATGAGTTGCAGATGGCCCAAACTGGCGGAGCAGCCAAGCAAGAGAAGAAAGCCGTTGGATTGCAGCAGGATGCCAGCAGGAGTGTTGGAAACCAAAATATTGGTATAACAGGTGAAATAAAACCAATTGAAGGAAATCGAGCCTTTGGTTTTCTAAAGACAATTGTACGTGATTTTTCGTTTGGGATAATATATGGAGATACAAGTTCAATCCCTAGTATGCACCCTACACCAGAAGATAGTGCAGATATGCAAGCATATGAAGAGCAAGCTGGAGCGGAGAAGTATGCAATGGCGTTCCTACCCAGCAAGGGAGGGAAAGCAGTTTTTGAACTAGGTCAATCGCAGCTAAAGGCAATTAGAACAATCAACAACATTACAGCTAATGGGCTAAAGGATAAAGATTTTATCGGTGTTGGAACAGAAATGATGCAATCGTTAAAATCTAAGCTAGGCGATAAGTATTGGAATCATATTAAAGAAATGAATGATAATTTGAGAGGCTTGCGAAAATCGATTAAAACTTTAGAAAAAGTCGATAATCCTCAAGCTAATGAAGCTCGCCTAAAAGCAGTCGATGCTATAGACAAAATGGAAGGTGCTTTTAAAGGTCACGGGATTTGATATGAAAGATATAAACTTTCTTGAACTTGAAAAACAGTACGGGATTAACATAGAACATTGCGAAGATACATCTTCACTAGATGATTGGTATATTTCTGTTAGAGATACATATTTATACAATTTATCAGAAAAAGATGTTGCGATTGCCATTAGGCAAGAACTCTACCTAAAGGAGATAGTTCCTTTAGCAATAGACATGTTAATTCTCAATCCCCTATGTGGATGGAAGTATGATGGTGAATTATTGGTCGCGATAGCTCAAGTAGACTTTGAAAAATATGTAGCTAAGGAAAAAGCAAAAGATCTGATGCTCGTGCTATCCATTGATGATAATTTAAAAGCAATAAAGGAAGAAGGTGTTCAAGACGAGCATTTAGTTGTAATCGATAAGCTTAACAAGTTACTAGTGTAGTCAATATGAAGATTATATTAGTGCAATGATAGACAAAATGCCCCATTTTATTCTGTCTCTTGATCACATCTTTTGCTCAAGAGACAAGGCTAGCTGGTAACCTTCAAGGATGGTTTGCAGTTTAAACCATCCTTGCCATAACCTTTCCCAGCCCACAATTCC
>NZ_JAHKQX010000033.1:0-2616 GCF_019345515.1 Shewanella sp. NKUCC06_TVS
CGTTAGTTATTTGCTAGGAACCACTCTCTATAAAATATAGATGGTATCCCCTAGGGGATTCGAACCCCTGTTACCGCCGTGAAAGGGCGGTGTCCTAGGCCTCTAGACGAAGGGGACCCGGACTTATGTTTTAACTCGTAACCGAGCTTTGTAACACATTCGCTTCAGTAGGCTAGGAAGCAAATGCCTTGTTCTTACCAAACAACACGTTAGTTATTTGCTAGGAACCAAAATGTGGTATCCCCTAGGGGATTCGAACCCCTGTTACCGCCGTGAAAGGGCGGTGTCCTAGGCCTCTAGACGAAGGGGACCCGGACATATTAATTTGAACTTAACGTTCCCGTTTAACATCTACGGTCTCATAGGCGCTCTTCTAAGTAGCGAAGTGTGCCTTGGGTGTATTAATTTAAACTTTCGTTTCTGCTTAATAAGGCAGTAAATTGGTGGAGCTACACGGGATCGAACCGTGGACCTCTTGCATGCCATGCAAGCGCTCTCCCAGCTGAGCTATAGCCCCAAATTTTTGTCAACACAGCTAACTTTAGCAGTATATGTATCAGCAGAAATTTAGACTTTGTTCTTACCAAACAACACGTTAGTTATTTGGTAAGAACCAATATTTGGTATCCCCTAGGGGATTCGAACCCCTGTTACCGCCGTGAAAGGGCGGTGTCCTAGGCCTCTAGACGAAGGGGACCCCGGACATATTAATTTGAACTTTTCACTAGAAAAGGTTCCCGTTTAACATCTACGGTAAGTTTGGTGGAGCTACACGGGATCGAACCGTGGACCTCTTGCATGCCATGCAAGCGCTCTCCCAGCTGAGCTATAACCCCAAACCTATCGAACTACATTTAAGTGCACTGCAAGCATTTGCTCGACTGTGTCTCAACTGCGTGGCGCATTCTATGCAGCGCACCTAAAAGTGTCAACTCGTTTTTTTAGGAATTTATTCTATCTGCTACAAATTCAATCGCTTTGGATATTCTTTGCTCAGAACGGCTTCTTCCAATTAAAAATAGTGTGATATCTAAGCCTGGAGACTGCCCTGCCCCTGTTACTGCAACACGTAAAGGCATACCGACCTTACCCATACCCACATCTAATTCAGTCGCAGTATCTTCAATTGCCTGATGAATAGCTTCAGCTGTCCACTCAGTTAATGCTGATAATTTCTGTTGCACCAGTTGCAATGGCTCTAACGCAACACCGCGTAAATGCTTTTTCGCCTGTGCTTCATCAAACTCAGCAAAATCTTCATAGAAATAGCGGCTAGATGCGGCTAACTCTTTTAGAGTCTTAGCGCGCTCAGCTAATGCAGTGACCACTTCAGCTAATGCTGGGCCATTTGACAGATCAATTTTTTGATCGTCCATGTGCCATTGTAAGTGTGTTGCCACATATTCTGGATCTAGGATCTTTATATAGTGTTGGTTCAACCACACCAGTTTATCGGTATTAAAAGCAGAAGCGGCTTTGTTGATGTCACTCAACTTAAAGAATTGCTTCATTTCTTCTAATGAGAAAATCTCTTGATCGCCATGTGACCAACCTAAACGCACTAAATAGTTCAGCAGTGCTTCTGGTAAATAGCCATCGTCACGGTACTGCATTACGCTAACAGCGCCATGGCGCTTAGACAACTTAGCGCCGTCATCACCTAGAATCATAGATACGTGTGCATATTCTGGGATCGGCGCCCCTAATGCTTTAAGAATGTTGATTTGACGCGGGGTATTGTTGATATGATCTTCACCACGCACCACACAAGTGATCCCCATATCCCAATCATCAACCACCACACAGAAGTTATAGGTTGGCACGCCGTCGGTACGGGCGATGATCAAGTCATCTAATGCATCGTTAGAAAATTCAATCCGACCACGAACATGATCATCAAATACCACTGAACCACCGATTGGATTTTTAAAACGCACTACAAATGGTTCATCAGTCTCGCGAGCGGGTAAGTCGCGACAGCAACCATCATACTTTTGTGCTTCACCGTTAGCGGCCTGTGATTCTCTTAGGGCATCGATTCGCTCACGTGAACAGTAACATTTATACGCTGTGCCCTTTTCTAACATTTGAGCAATGATTTCGTTATAACGGTCAAAACGCTTAGTTTGGTAATATGGGCCCTCGTCCCATGTCAAACCTAGCCAGTTCATGCCTTCTAAAATCGCATCGCAAGCAGCTTGAGTCGAACGCTCAATATCAGTGTCTTCAATACGTAATACAAACTCACCGTTATTGGCACGGGCTTGTAACCAAGAATAAAGTGCAGTACGGGCACCACCAACATGCAAGAAACCGGTAGGACTAGGGGCAAAACGCGTCTTAGTTGTCATAATGGGACACTAACCTATATAAAGTCGTCTAGATAAAGACAATCACGATAAAAAAAAGTGGGCTTATTCTAACAGTCAAAGCAGGCGCTGCAAATGGGACAAGCTTCACAGTATCACTTATCTGGTTAAATCGTGTCGCGAATCCCTCCCTTTTATCTGTCTCTTCTACACAAATCCCTCAGTTTGCCCCGGGGGATTTTTTTGAACCATTTTCAATTACCCTGATCTGATCCTGACCTTTTGTTTCAGATACCACATACCATGT
>NZ_JAHKQX010000034.1:0-1526 GCF_019345515.1 Shewanella sp. NKUCC06_TVS
AAGTACGTGTCCCCGGATTTGCCTAAGAACACCACCTACCACCTTAAACGCGGACTACCAACGCCGCGCTAGCCTAGCCTTCTCCGTCTCTCCATCGCAGTTAGCGGAAGTACAGAAATATTAATCTGTTTCCCATCGATTACGCCTTTCGGCCTCACCTTAGGGGTCGACTCACCCTGCCCCGATTAACGTTGGACAGGAACCCTTGGTCTTTCGGCGAGGGGGTTTTTCACCCCCTTTATCGTTACTCATGTCAGCATTCGCACTTCTGATACCTCCAGCGTGGGTTACCCCTTCACCTTCAACGGCTTACAGAACGCTCCTCTACCGCGCACAGTAAACTGTGCACCCGTAGCTTCGGTGACTAGCTTAGCCCCGTTACATCTTCCGCGCAGGCCGACTCGACTAGTGAGCTATTACGCTTTCTTTAAATGATGGCTGCTTCTAAGCCAACATCCTAGCTGTCTAAGCCTTCCCACATCGTTTCCCACTTAGCTAGTACTTTGGGACCTTAGCTGACGGTCTGGGTTGTTTCCCTTTTGACGACGGACGTTAGCACCCGCCGTCTGTCTCCCGAGTAGTACTCATTGGTATTCGGAGTTTGCAAAGGGTTGGTAAGTCGGGATGACCCCCTAGCCTTAACAGTGCTCTACCCCCAATGGTATTCGCTCGAGGCGCTACCTAAATAGCTTTCGAGGAGAACCAGATATCTCCCGGTTTGATTGGCCTTTCACCCCCAGCCACAAGTCATCCGCTAATTTTTCAACATTAGTCGGTTCGGTCCTCCAGTTGATGTTACTCAACCTTCAACCTGCCCATGGCTAGATCACCGGGTTTCGGGTCTACACCTTGCAACTAAACGCGCAGTTAACACTCGGTTTCCCTACGGCTCCGCTATTCGCTTAACCTCGCTACAAAATGTAAGTCGCTGACCCATTATACAAAAGGTACGCAGTCACGGTCTCAAGAACCGCTCCCACTGCTTGTACGTATACGGTTTCAGGTTCTATTTCACTCCCCTCACAGGGGTTCTTTTCGCCTTTCCCTCACGGTACTGGTTCACTATCGGTCAGTCAGGAGTATTTAGCCTTGGAGGATGGTCCCCCCATATTCAAACAGGATGTCACGTGTCCCGCCTTACTCGTTTTCATCAATGGTTAGTTTTCATGTACGGGGCTATCACCCTGTGCCGCTGCGCTTTCCAACGCATTCCACTAACACCCCACTGACTTAAGGGCTAATCCCCGTTCGCTCGCCGCTACTAGGGGAATCTCGGTTGATTTCTTTTCCTAAGGGTACTTAGATGTTTCAGTTCCCCTCGTTCGCCTCGCAACACTATGTATTCATGTTGCGATAACAGCTTATGCTGCTGGGTTCCCCCATTCGGACATCGTTAGCTCAAATGCTTGTTACTAGCTCGCCAACGCTTTTCGCAAGTTACTACGTCCTTCATCGCCTCTGACTGCCAAGGCATCCACCGTATACGCTTAGTCGCTTAACCATACAACCCAAATGAGTTTCACTCA
>NZ_JAHKQX010000037.1:0-934 GCF_019345515.1 Shewanella sp. NKUCC06_TVS
ACCTTCGGGGGGGCGCTCACCACTTTGTGGTTCATGACTGGGGTGAAGTCGTAACAAGGTAGCCCTAGGGGAACCTGGGGCTGGATCACCTCCTTACCTATACGACTAACTTAATGTTTGTTGAGTGTTCACACAGATTTGCTTGATAGAAGAAAGAGTAAAAGATGGACCTAGTTAAATAGGTTTATCAAAGATGGGTCTGTAGCTCAGCTGGTTAGAGCGCACCCCTGATAAGGGTGAGGTCGGTGGTTCAAGTCCACTCTGACCCACCAAATCTTCGTTATCCTTTGTTAAATTAACACTCGTTTAGTGAACTAAACGTCGCGTTAATTTGCCGCGGATAACTCGATTTGGCAAACCAATCCTTTTAGAGGTTTGGAACATCTTACTTACTCGCACTGCATGTAAATGGGGCTATAGCTCAGCTGGGAGAGCGCCTGCCTTGCACGCAGGAGGTCTGCGGTTCGATCCCGCATAGCTCCACCATTTACACCTTATTCTGACTTTATTGCAAAGTAATAAGGCATATGCATTATGGATAGAGATGCCAAAGATAAACTTAAAAATTATCTTTGGCTTTTTTAAGCCCGCTCTTTAACAATTTGGAAAGCTGATAGTATTTAATTGCATGAGTCTGTCATGTGATTAATTACAAAACGTTTAATGCGAAAGCATTGAACATGAGTTCTCAAACACTTTATTAAGTGTCTTGAATATTCAATAGTAAATTATGCTTAGTTGCATAGTTTACGTCTAAGGCGCGTCCACTTCTTTGGTCAGAAGTGAGACAAGTAAAACCAAGCTGGTCGCAATGCGACGCAGATGAGTGAAACTCATTTGGGTTGTATGGTTAAGCGACTAAGCGTATACGGTGGATGCCTTGGCAGTCAGAGGCGATGAAGGACGTAGTAACTTGCGAAAAGCGTTGGCGAGC
>NZ_JAHKQX010000038.1:0-923 GCF_019345515.1 Shewanella sp. NKUCC06_TVS
TAACCTGAGATCGGTTTAACAAGCCATAACTGTAATAGCATTAAACTCTGCGTTAGTGATGTTCAGTTGTGGCTTATTGTCTTTCAATTGATAGGCGATGAGTCCCGCAATCATGTTGAGCATAAAACCATGTACGCTGCGGTGTCTAGAGTGCTCTATTTGAGAGATGTTTTTTAACTGGTCGTTGATGGTTTCTATGATGAAACGTCTAGACAGCATCGCTCTATCCCACAACGACATCGCTTTTACTTTCATATTCTTACGCACGTTTGTCACCAGTGTGATGCCTTTCTCCAGCAATTCACTGGACAGTGCTTTACTGATATACCCTTTATCTGCATAGAGTTTATTCATGTCACTGTGCACCATCTCGTTCACCAGTTTTGTGTCATGTACATTCGCTGGGGTCACTTTGGCCGCCACTATTCCGCCTTGATGATTCACAATCAAATGCAGCTTAAAGCCATAGAACCACCCCATGGTGCCTTTACCTCTGCACGCCAGTCCCGCCAAGGTTTTATGGCGATGAATACGTAGGTTATGACACACTTTGATGCAGGTTGAATCAACAAATTCGATGCCAGTGGGGTCACTCTTGAGGCTGGCAAAGTAACTGCAAAGCGGCACTAAAGCAGTGGGCATCACCTCAAGAAAGCGGGTATAGCTGAGTAAATTAGGAAAAGCGGATTTGTAGAAATGGGCCAGATAGCCGATGTAGAAGTTCTTGAAATCACGGTGGTGAGACATCTGAAAAAGTATGATGATGGTCATCACTTCGCTCATCGTCATACGGCCAGGGCGTTGACGCTTGCGTGTACCATCGGTTAACAGCGTTTTTTCCCATTCTGGAATGAAAACAGCGCAAAAATCATCGACATCGCAAAACACTTCCACTAATTTATGCATAGGCCCTCCGGTGTGAT
>NZ_JAHKQX010000039.1:0-647 GCF_019345515.1 Shewanella sp. NKUCC06_TVS
AATTCCGCTTCGTTTGCTGTCATTCCAGCCCGCGAGTTTTCCTAATCTTAGATAAGCCCAATGCACACTGGGGACTTGTTCGGGCGGTTGGCTTTTTTCCGTCTTTAGCCATAACAACTTCCAGGCCAATGGGCTTAACAGGCTATCGCAAGGCCGTTTTTTCGCTTGTTCAGCCTGGCCTGCGTAACAACGTAGTTGCTGGATACGTGTGGCGATAAATGCCAGAATCACAATCATCCGCTCCAGATTATCTTTGCTTTGCAGCCGTAAGTCTTCCACCTGCGTACCGCCCGTTTTCCAGGATTTATGGAAGTCTTCAATCAGCCAGCGGCGCTCGTAGTAATCAAGAATTTGTTGCGCTTGCTCTGCTGTTGTGACTACCTCAGTCGTCAGCAGGTGCCAACAGAGGCCATCTGCGCTGTCTTTCTCCTGACAACCCACATAAAACAGCGGCACTGACTGGCCCGTTTTATTCGCCGGAACTTTCACGGTAATGGGCGCAAAGCGGATATCGCAGTGCGCAACTCTGGCTTTGCGACCGCCTTTTTGTTGCACCTGTACCATCCGCTCACCGGCACTTTGCAGCGTCTCACTAAACGCATAGAGTTTGTGCTGGTCTTCTTCAATACAGCGGCTTTGCATCGAGC
>NZ_JAHKQX010000040.1:0-554 GCF_019345515.1 Shewanella sp. NKUCC06_TVS
TCGTTCGCGCCGACAATGGTGATGGTCACGGTGTGGCTGGCGGTGCCATCGGCACTGGTGACCGTGATGTCACGGGTCAGGGTTTCACCCGCCTTGAGTGACTGCACGTCGCTGTGGCTGTTGTTTAAGGTGTAGGTCCAGTTACCGTCGGCATCAATGCTGAAGAAACCGTAGTTGCCATCGGCGACATTGGTTTGCACTTGGAATACCGCTTCGCCGTTGTCGACGTCGGTGACGGTTAAGGTGCCGGCCACCGTTTGTACTGTGCCTGGCAGGGTGTCGGAATCGCCGTCTTCGGTGACGGTGCCAGCATCGCTGTCGCCGTTACCGACCGTGATGTCAGCGGGATCGTTCGCGCCGACAATGGTGATGGTCACGGTGTGGCTGGCGGTGCCATCGGCACTGGTGACCGTGATGTCACGGGTCAGGGTTTCACCCGCCTTGAGTGACTGCACGTCGCTGTGGCTGTTGTTTAAGGTGTAGGTCCAGTTACCGTCGGCATCAATGCTGAAGAAACCGTAGTTGCCATCGGCGACATTGGTTTGCACTTGGAA
>NZ_JAHKQX010000041.1:0-476 GCF_019345515.1 Shewanella sp. NKUCC06_TVS
AGACAAGCTGACAAGTTGGGCTATTTTGCTTCAGCAAAAAGTCCTGCACATACCTCAAGGCCTAAAAAGGAGCAAATAAAGGGGCAGAATGTGGTTAACATGAATGCACTCGCATTCGTGTTTGGCACGGGGTACTACTTCGCTAAGGGCATGTGGAAGAAAGGCATTTATCTGTTTCTCATGCTAATGCTGCTGAACCTGATAATCATAGCAGTTGCATCGCTCATTACTGACAAGAACCTGAGCAAGCTTCCTTTTATCATCAATTCTATTGTCTTCGGTCTTACGGCTAATTATGACTATTACCGTTATTACAAGCTCGGTGAAACTATATGGCCTTGGATGCCAAAGTGGATGACGGGCTGGTTAGGTATCATAGCCTCTGCGGTTGTTACGTTTGTTGCATTACTTATCGTCTTAATCATTCTCGGCATTCGTTTCGGTGAACCATTAAATATTATCTATGTAAAAGAGGG
>NZ_JAHKQX010000042.1:0-445 GCF_019345515.1 Shewanella sp. NKUCC06_TVS
ACCTTCGGGGGGGCGCTCACCACTTTGTGGTTCATGACTGGGGTGAAGTCGTAACAAGGTAGCCCTAGGGGAACCTGGGGCTGGATCACCTCCTTACCTATACGACTAACTCGATGCTTTTGAGTGTTCACACAGATTTGCTTGATAAAAGAAAGAGTAAAAGATGGACCTAGTAAAATAGGTTTATCAAAGATGGGTCTGTAGCTCAGCTGGTTAGAGCGCACCCCTGATAAGGGTGAGGTCGGTGGTTCAAGTCCACTCTGACCCACCAAATCTTCGTTCTCCTTTGTTAAATTAACACTCGTTTAGTGAACTAAACGTCGCGTTAATTTGTCGCGGATAACTCGATTTGGCAAACCAATCCTTTTAGAGGTTTGGAACATCTTACTTACTCGCACTGCATGTAAATGGGGCTATAGCTCAGCTGGGAGAGCGCCTGCCTTGC
>NZ_JAHKQX010000043.1:0-368 GCF_019345515.1 Shewanella sp. NKUCC06_TVS
CTGGCAATGGCAGCGGAACAACCCCACCAGTGATGGGCAACGGTTCGCCATCGGTGGCGAATGTGACAGATGATGGCACGCAAACCGATGTGCCGACAGCCGTCGCAGAAATACCGACGAATGCGGGGACACCAGCTCGTCCGTCAGTCGCGGTGAAGACCACAAACACGCCTTCAATGTCACAGACGGATGGCGTGCCTACGGACGACACGCCTGCGACAGTGGTGCCTGAGGCGAATGCTGCACAAGGATACACCGGCCGTAAATGGGAGGTGAGTAGTTCAACACCTGTGAATCTGAGCCACGGTGCGCAAACGGGCAGTAATTACACCCAAGGACCTAGGCGTAATTTGGGGACAACCCCAGAT
>NZ_JAHKQX010000044.1:0-343 GCF_019345515.1 Shewanella sp. NKUCC06_TVS
AAATCTGTGTGGACACTCACAGGTGTTGAGTTAATCGAAACTGCTTAGCCTTCGGGTTGGCAGTCAAAAATTTAAATCAATGTTTTCAAGTCATTCTCCTTAGCGGGAAGCATGATTGAGTGTTCATAGTAATATGTACATACAGTAATGTATGAATTGAAACGCGATGTTTCTTAGTGAGCAAAGCGAATCAAAACAGTAGAATTCATTGAGCCGTTTGACGTAAGTCAAACAACAAAACTTTAATTGAAGAGTTTGATCATGGCTCAGATTGAACGCTGGCGGCAGGCCTAACACATGCAAGTCGAGCGGCAGCGCAAGGGAGTTTACTCCTGAGGCGGCG
>NZ_JAHKQX010000045.1:0-319 GCF_019345515.1 Shewanella sp. NKUCC06_TVS
CACTTTCAGTAAAGTGGTGGGTCGTGAAGGATTCGAACCTTCGACCAATTGGTTAAAAGCCAACTGCTCTACCGACTGAGCTAACGACCCATGGAGTATAACGCTGATTTATGCACTTTCAGTAAAGTGGTGGGTCGTGAAGGATTCGAACCTTCGACCAATTGGTTAAAAGCCAACTGCTCTACCGACTGAGCTAACGACCCATCGAGGTATAACGCTGATTTATGCACTTTCAGTAAAGTGGTGGGTCGTGAAGGATTCGAACCTTCGACCAATTGGTTAAAAGCCAACTGCTCTACCGACTGAGCTAACGACCCAT
>NZ_JAHKQX010000046.1:0-315 GCF_019345515.1 Shewanella sp. NKUCC06_TVS
ACCTTCTCCCGAAGTTACGGTACCATTTTGCCTAGTTCCTTCAGCCGAGTTCTCTCAAGCGCCTTGGTATTCTCTACCCGACCACCTGTGTCGGTTTGGGGTACGATTCCCACTAACCTGAAGCTTAGAAGATTTTCCTGGAAGCATGGCATCAACTACTTCAGTCCCTTAGGACCTCGTCATCAGCTCTCAGTGTGTACATTAAAGTACGTGTCCCCGGATTTGCCTAAGAACACCACCTACCACCTTAAACGCGGACTACCAACGCCGCGCTAGCCTAGCCTTCTCCGTCTCTCCATCGCAGTTAGCGGAAGT
>NZ_JAHKQX010000047.1:0-312 GCF_019345515.1 Shewanella sp. NKUCC06_TVS
CCGTTCGAGACTAGGACGTTGATAGGCATGGTGTGTAAGCGTTGTGAGGCGTTGAGCTAACATGTACTAATGACTCGAGAGGCTTAACCATACAACCCAGATGGGTTTTACAAAGAAGCCTTAGACAGAATATCGACACTTGATAAAGTTAAAGACTCAACAGAAAATCAGCTTTCCGAATTATTATTAACGTGGTCCAGCGATGGACACGGTAATAAACAGAATTTGCTTGGTGACAATAGCCTTGTGGAACCACCTGATCCCATCCCGAACTCAGAAGTGAAACGCAAACGCGCCGATGGTAGTGTGGGG
>NZ_JAHKQX010000048.1:0-311 GCF_019345515.1 Shewanella sp. NKUCC06_TVS
AGCCGTTCGAGACTAGGACGTTGATAGGCATGGTGTGTAAGCGTTGTGAGGCGTTGAGCTAACATGTACTAATGACTCGAGAGGCTTAACCATACAACCCAGATGGGTTTTGCTAAGCGACCTTAGACAGAATACAGATACTTGATAAAGTTTGAACTCAAACAAAGCAAATCAGCTTTCCGAATTATTATTAGCGTGAGCCAGAGATGGACACGGTAATAAACAGAATTTGCTTGGTGACAATAGCCTTGTGGAACCACCTGATCCCATCCCGAACTCAGAAGTGAAACGCAAACGCGCCGATGGTAGTG
>NZ_JAHKQX010000049.1:0-310 GCF_019345515.1 Shewanella sp. NKUCC06_TVS
ATAAAACAAGAAATCTGTGTGGACACTCACAGGTGTTGAGTTAATCGAAACTGCTTAACCTTCGGGTTGGCAGTCAAAAATTTAAATCAATGTAACAATGAGTGTTCATAGTAATATGTACAGTTTGTTTCAGACCTTCTTTTATAGGGAGTGCGAGAAACAAAAAATCAGAATTCATTGAGCCGCTGAAGTCGTAAGACGGAAGCAACAAAACTTTAATTGAAGAGTTTGATCATGGCTCAGATTGAACGCTGGCGGCAGGCCTAACACATGCAAGTCGAGCGGCAGCACAAGGGAGTTTACTCCTGAG
>NZ_JAHKQX010000050.1:0-303 GCF_019345515.1 Shewanella sp. NKUCC06_TVS
GTATCCCCTAGGGGATTCGAACCCCTGTTACCGCCGTGAAAGGGCGGTGTCCTAGGCCTCTAGACGAAGGGGACCCGGACTTATGATTTAACTCGTAACCGAGCTTTGTAACACATTCACTTCAGTAGGCTAGGAAGCAAATGCCTTGTTCTTACCAAACAACTCGTTAGTTATTTGCTAGGAACCAAAATGTGGTATCCCCTAGGGGATTCGAACCCCTGTTACCGCCGTGAAAGGGCGGTGTCCTAGGCCTCTAGACGAAGGGGACCCGGACTTATGTTTTAACTCGTAACCGAGCTTTGT
>NZ_JAHKQX010000051.1:0-303 GCF_019345515.1 Shewanella sp. NKUCC06_TVS
AATAAAGTGTTTGAGAACTCATGTTCAATGCTTTCGCATTAAACGTTTTGTAATTAATCACATGACAGACTCATGCAATTAAATACTATCAGCTTTCCAAATTGTTAAAGAACAATGCGTACCGGCTCGCGGCGCATTTAGCTCTGACTTCTCCTAAGAGAAGATAAACAAGCAATCTGTGTGAACACTCAGCAAACATTAAGTTAGTCGTATAGGTAAGGAGGTGATCCAGCCCCAGGTTCCCCTAGGGCTACCTTGTTACGACTTCACCCCAGTCATGAACCACAAAGTGGTGAGCGCCCC
>NZ_JAHKQX010000052.1:0-279 GCF_019345515.1 Shewanella sp. NKUCC06_TVS
CACTCACAGGTGTTGAGTTAATCGAAACTGCTTAACCTTCGGGTTGGCAGTCAAAAATTTAAATCAATGTAACAATGAGTGTTCATAGCAATATGTACAGTTTGTTTCTTTAGTTAGAAACAAAAAATCAGAATTCATTGAGCCGCTGAAGTCGCAAGACGGAAGCACCAAAACTTTAATTGAAGAGTTTGATCATGGCTCAGATTGAACGCTGGCGGCAGGCCTAACACATGCAAGTCGAGCGGCAGCACAAGGGAGTTTACTTCTGAGGTGGCGAGC
>NZ_JAHKQX010000053.1:0-262 GCF_019345515.1 Shewanella sp. NKUCC06_TVS
GAGTTCGGGATGGGATCAGGTGGTTCCACAAGGCTATTGTCACCAAGCAAATTCTGTTTATTACCGTGTCCATCTCTGGACCACGTTAATAATAATTCGGAAAGCTGATTTGCTTTGTTTGAGTTCAAACTTTATCAAGTATCTGTATTCTGTCTAAGGCTTTTCGTACGACCTCCATGGAAGGAGGAAGTGCTAGAAAATGTCTGGAACATTTTCAGTAAAACCCATCTGGGTTGTATGGTTAAGCCTCTCGAGTCATTAG
>NZ_JAHKQX010000054.1:0-250 GCF_019345515.1 Shewanella sp. NKUCC06_TVS
CGCATTAAACGTTTTGTAATTAATCACATGACAGACTCATGCAATTAAATACTATCAGCTTTCCAAATTGTTAAAGAACAATGCGTACCGGCTCGCGGCGCATTCAGCTCTGACTTCTCCTAAGAGAAGCTAAACAAGCAATCTGTGTGAACACTCAACAAACATTAAGTTAGTCGTATAGGTAAGGAGGTGATCCAGCCCCAGGTTCCCCTAGGGCTACCTTGTTACGACTTCACCCCAGTCATGAACC
>NZ_JAHKQX010000055.1:0-235 GCF_019345515.1 Shewanella sp. NKUCC06_TVS
TGTTAGGCCTGCCGCCAGCGTTCAATCTGAGCCATGATCAAACTCTTCAATTAAAGTTTTGTTGCTTCCGTCTTGCGACTTCAGCGGCTCAATGAATTCTGATTTTTTGTTCCCACTTAAAAGCAGAAACAAACTGTACATATTGCTATGAACACTCATTGTTACATTGATTTAAATTTTTGACTGCCAACCCGAAGGTTAAGCAGTTTCGATTAACTCAACACCTGTGAGTGTC
>NZ_JAHKQX010000056.1:0-228 GCF_019345515.1 Shewanella sp. NKUCC06_TVS
TAACCATACAACCCAAATGAGTTTCACTCATCTGCGTCGCATTGCGACCAGCTTGGTTTTACTTGTCTCACTTCTGACCAAAGAAGTGGACGCGCCTTAGACGTAAACTATCCAATTAAGAATAATTTACTATTGAATATTCAAGACACTTAATAAAGTGTTTGAGAACTCATGTTCAATGCTTTCGCATTAAACGTTTTGTAATTAATCACATGACAGACTCATGCA
>NZ_JAHKQX010000057.1:0-224 GCF_019345515.1 Shewanella sp. NKUCC06_TVS
GCCTGCCGCCAGCGTTCAATCTGAGCCATGATCAAACTCTTCAATTAAAGTTTTGTTGCTTCCGTCTTGCGACTTCAGCGGCTCAATGAATTCTGATTTTTTGTTTCTCGCTAAAAGAAACAAACTGTACATATTGCTATGAACACTCATTGTTACATTGATTTAAATTTTTGACTGCCAACCCGAAGGTTAAGCAGTTTCGATTAACTCAACACCTGTGAGTG
>NZ_JAHKQX010000058.1:0-223 GCF_019345515.1 Shewanella sp. NKUCC06_TVS
GACCGCCTTTTTGTTGCACCTGTACCATCCGCTCACCGGCACTTTGCAGCGTCTCACTAAACGCATAGAGTTTGTGCTGGTCTTCTTCAATACAGCGGCTTTGCATCGAGCGCACAATAAACCGTTGTTGTGTGTCGGTTTTAAAGCGCAGGTATTCGATGATATCGGCTTCACGGTCACAAACCGAAATCACCTTCTGCATCTGTGGTCCCAAGCGAGTCGC
>NZ_JAHKQX010000059.1:0-223 GCF_019345515.1 Shewanella sp. NKUCC06_TVS
CTGACCAAAGAAGTGGACGCGCCTTAGACGTAAACTATCCAATAAAGAATAATTTACTATTGAATATTCAAGACACTTAATAAAGTGTTTGAGAACTCATGTTCAATGCTTGCGCATTAAACGTTTTGTAATTAATCACATGACAGACTCATGCAATTAAATACTATCAGCTTTCCAAATTGTTAAAGAACAATGCGTACCGGCTCGCGGCGCATTCAGCTCT
>NZ_JAHKQX010000060.1:0-223 GCF_019345515.1 Shewanella sp. NKUCC06_TVS
CTCAGGAGTAAACTCCCTTGTGCTGCCGCTCGACTTGCATGTGTTAGGCCTGCCGCCAGCGTTCAATCTGAGCCATGATCAAACTCTTCAATTAAAGTTTTGTTGCTTCCGCCTTGCGACTTCAGCGGCTCAATGAATTCTGATTTTTTGTTTCTCGCACTCCCTATAAAAGAAGGGCTGAAACAAACTGTACATATTACTATGAACACTCATTGTTACATTG
>NZ_JAHKQX010000061.1:0-223 GCF_019345515.1 Shewanella sp. NKUCC06_TVS
TAGGCCTCTAGACGAAGGGGACCCGGACTTATGTTTTAACTCGTAACCGAGCTTTGTAACACATTCGCTTCAGTAGGCTAGGAAGCAAATGCCTTGTTCTTACCAAACAACTCGTTAGTTATTTGCTAGGAACCACTCTCTATAAAATATAGATGGTATCCCCTAGGGGATTCGAACCCCTGTTACCGCCGTGAAAGGGCGGTGTCCTAGGCCTCTAGACGAA
>NZ_JAHKQX010000062.1:0-220 GCF_019345515.1 Shewanella sp. NKUCC06_TVS
GTGTACCATCGGTTAACAGCGTTTTTTCCCATTCTGGAATGAAAACAGCGCAAAAATCATCGACATCGCAAAACACTTCCACTAATTTATGCATAGGCCCTCCGGTGTGATCTGTCTCTTCTACACAAATCCCTCAGTTTGCCCCGGGGGATTTTTTTGAACCATTTTCAATTACCCTGATCTGATCCTGACCTTTTGTTTCAGATACCACATACCATGT
>NZ_JAHKQX010000063.1:0-218 GCF_019345515.1 Shewanella sp. NKUCC06_TVS
GGTCCCCTCCTTTCCCCCGTAGGGCGTATGCGGTATTAGCAGTCGTTTCCAACTGTTATCCCCCTCGACTGGGCAGATCCCTAGGCATTACTCACCCGTCCGCCGCTCGCCGCCTCAGGAGTAAACTCCCTTGCGCTGCCGCTCGACTTGCATGTGTTAGGCCTGCCGCCAGCGTTCAATCTGAGCCATGATCAAACTCTTCAATTAAAGTTTTGTTG
>NZ_JAHKQX010000064.1:0-217 GCF_019345515.1 Shewanella sp. NKUCC06_TVS
TCCTTTCCCCCGTAGGGCGTATGCGGTATTAGCAGTCGTTTCCAACTGTTATCCCCCTCGACTGGGCAGATCCCTAGGCATTACTCACCCGTCCGCCGCTCGCCACCTCAGGAGTAAACTCCCTTGTGCTGCCGCTCGACTTGCATGTGTTAGGCCTGCCGCCAGCGTTCAATCTGAGCCATGATCAAACTCTTCAATTAAAGTTTTGTTGCTTCCG
>NZ_JAHKQX010000065.1:0-215 GCF_019345515.1 Shewanella sp. NKUCC06_TVS
GAGTGACTGCACGTCGCTGTGGCTGTTGTTTAAGGTGTAGGTCCAGTTACCGTCGGCATCAATGCTGAAGAAACCGTAGTTGCCATCGGCGACATTGGTTTGCACTTGGAAGACCGCTTCGCCGTTGTCGACGTCGGTGACGGTTAAGGTGCCGGCCACCGTTTGTACTGTGCCTGGCAGGGTGTCGGAATCGCCGTCTTCGGTGACGGTGCCAG
>NZ_JAHKQX010000066.1:0-215 GCF_019345515.1 Shewanella sp. NKUCC06_TVS
ACCGCTTCGCCGTTGTCGACGTCGGTGACGGTTAAGGTGCCGGCCACCGTTTGTACTGTGCCTGGCAGGGTGTCGGAATCGCCGTCTTCGGTGACGGTGCCAGTATCGCTGTCGCCGTTACCGACCGTGATGTCAGCGGGATCGTTCGCGCCGACAATGGTGATGGTCACGGTGTGGCTGGCGGTGCCATCGGCACTGGTGACCGTGATGTCACG
>NZ_JAHKQX010000067.1:0-211 GCF_019345515.1 Shewanella sp. NKUCC06_TVS
GCCTGCGACAGTGGTGCCTAATTCGGATGCAGCGCGAGGATACACTGGCCGTAAATGGGAGGTGAGTAGTTCAACACCTGTGAATCTGAGCCACGGTGCGCAAACGGGCAGCAATTACACCCAAGGACCTAGACGTAATTTGGGGACAACCCCAGATGCAGCGACTGGTCATCCCGGTGGTCCCGCGGCTGGCAATGGCAGCGGAACAACC
>NZ_JAHKQX010000068.1:0-203 GCF_019345515.1 Shewanella sp. NKUCC06_TVS
AATGTACACACTGAGAGCTGATGACGAGGTCCTAAGGGACTGAAGTAGTTGATGCCATGCTTCCAGGAAAATCTTCTAAGCTTCAGGTTAGCGGGAATCGTACCCCAAACCGACACAGGTGGTCGGGTAGAGAATACCAAGGCGCTTGAGAGAACTCGGCTGAAGGAACTAGGCAAAATGGTACCGTAACTTCGGGAGAAGGT
>NZ_JAHKQX010000069.1:0-203 GCF_019345515.1 Shewanella sp. NKUCC06_TVS
CTAACCTGAAGCTTAGAAGATTTTCCTGGAAGCATGGCATCAACTACTTCAGTCCCTTAGGACCTCGTCATCAGCTCTCAGTGTGTACATTTAAGTACGTGTCCCCGGATTTGCCTAAGAACACCACCTACCACCTTAAACGCGGACTACCAACGCCGCGCTAGCCTAGCCTTCTCCGTCTCTCCATCGCAGTTAGCGGAAGT
>NZ_JAHKQX010000070.1:0-202 GCF_019345515.1 Shewanella sp. NKUCC06_TVS
AAGGCGGGTGAAACCCTGACCCGTGACATCACGGTCACCAGTGCCGATGGCACCGCCAGCCACACCGTGACCATCACCATTGTCGGCGCGAACGATCCCGCTGACATCACGCTCGGTAACGGCGACAGCGATGCTGGCACCGTCACCGAAGACGGCGATTCCGACACCCTGCCAGGCACAGTACAAACGGTGGCCGGCACCT
>NZ_JAHKQX010000071.1:0-201 GCF_019345515.1 Shewanella sp. NKUCC06_TVS
AAATGGGAGGTGAGTAGTTCAACACCTGTGAATCTGAGCCACGGTGCGCAAACGGGCAGTAATTACACCCAAGGACCTAGGCGTAATTTGGGGACAACCCCAGATGCAGCGCCGAGTACCGCGACTGGTCATCCTCGTGGTCCCGCGGCTGGCAATGGCAGCGGAACAACCCCACCAGTGATGGGCAACGGTTCGCCATCG